>NC_014933.1:3679124-3998906 GCF_000186225.1 Bacteroides helcogenes P 36-108
GTGACTTACGGGTATTTTATCAAACAGTATATCCTAAGGATGAGGGTTCTCCATTAATTCTGGATATTGATGATACGGAAAGTTTGCATTTGAAATACAATCAGAACATTTTCTCATTGCAGGTGTCTTCCATCAACTATGATTACCCGTCAATGATACTATACTCATGGAAATTAGAAGGCTTTTATGACGGATGGAGTCGCCCTGGTCAGGAGAATATCATACGTTTCACAAATTTAAGCCCAGGTGAATATACCTTACGCGTACGTGCCATTTCCAATGAAGACCGCCGTGTGGTTCTTGAAGAGCGCTGCATGCATATTGTCATCGAACAACCTGTTTGGCTCAGCATTTGGGCACTCATTTTTTATGCTATCATCATCGTTTCCCTGGCTGGAGTCACCGTACGAGTCATAGTAATGCGTAAACAAAGGAAAATTTCCGATGAGAAAATTCATTTCTTCGTAAATACCGCACACGACATCCGTACCCCACTGACATTGATCAAGGCGCCATTAGAGGAGCTTCTTGAGCGTGAAACATTGAGTGAAAACGGACATGACAATATGAATACAGCTCTGCGCAATGTCAATGCATTGCTGCGCCTAACAACCAATCTTATTAATTTTGAGCGTGCAGATACCTATTCCGGTAACTTATACGTTTCAGAATACGAATTAAGCACCTATATGGAAGAAACGATCAATGCATTCCGTTCGTATGCCGAGATCAAACATGTCACTCTGACCTATGAAAGCAACTTCCGCTATCTGAATATATGGATGGACAAAGACAAGATGGATTCCATCCTAAAGAATATAATATCCAATGCTCTGAAATACACTCATGAAGGAGGAAGTGTACGCATTTATGCTGCCGAAACAGAAGACACATGGAGCTTTGAGGTAAAAGATACAGGCATCGGCATTCCCGCATCAGAGCAAAAAAAACTTTTCAAGATGCATTTTCGGGGCAGCAATGCCATCAACTCCAAGGTGACCGGTAGTGGTATAGGATTATTGCTGGTATCTAAACTTGTATCTTTGCACAAAGGCAAACTGAATTTCAGCAGTACAGAAGGAAAAGGATTCAGCATTAAAGCTACTTTCCCGAAAAGTGAAAAGCACTATCGTAAGGCCATCCACCGCCCCCATCCAAATATGGAAAGAGTGATTTATACCGCTTCAGGGGTTCCAGTCAAAACATCTGCTTTTCCGTCTTCTGCCCAAATTTATAAAAAGGCCAAGCAGCATCCACAGAACAGTGAAAATCTTGCCAAAATCTTGATTGTAGAGGATAATGATGAATTAAGAGAATACCTGCGCAATACATTATCGGAAACATATCACATACAAGTATGTTCCAATGGGAAAATGGCACTTGCCATTGTAAATGAATATCTTCCACACCTCATCATCTCAGATATCATGATGCCCGAGATGAGAGGCGACGAACTATGCCAAACTTTGAAAAACAATATTGAAACATCCCATATCCCCATTATACTGCTTACCGCACTAAATGCTGACAAAAACATAATCGAAGGCTTGCAGACCGGAGCAGATGAGTACATCGTGAAGCCATTCAACATAGGCATATTACGCGCAACCATAGCTAACCTTCTCAACAACCGTGCTTTGTTGCGCCACAAATATGCCAATCTCGAACTGAACGATGATAAACATGATGTGGGATGCATCAATTGTTCCACTGATCTTGACTGGAAATTCATTGCAACAGTCAAAAAGCATGTGGAAGAAAACATGGACAATCCGGGATTCAATGTAGAGGTGCTCTGCGGTCTAATGAACATGAGTCGCACCAGCTTTTACAACAAAATAACAGCTTTGACAGATGAAGCACCGGGAGATTATATCCGGTTAATCAAACTGAAACGCGCTTCCATACTCCTATTAGAGCACAAATATTCTATCACGGAAATTGCCGAAAAGACCGGTTTCAGTGATGCCAAATATTTCCGGGAAGTATTCAAGAAACATTTCAAAGTAAGCCCAAGCCAGTATGCCAAGCAAGAGAGCAATAAGTGACAGCAGTGATTTATAACTTTTTAAATATGAATATATATATCGAAGCGTTCTTCATCTTTTTCAAAATCGGGGCATTTACTATCGGAGGCGGATATGCCATGGTGCCACTTATAGAAAATGAGATTGTAACCAAACGCAATTGGATAGCCAAAGAAGATTTTATTGACTTGCTTGCCATCTCTCAGTCTGCACCGGGTATTCTTGCCGTCAACATTTCCATTTTTATAGGATACCGGCTAAAAGGAATTCGGGGAAGTATAATCACTGCATTAGGTACAATATTGCCTTCATTCCTCATTATCCTTGCAATAGCCCTGTTCTTTCATAATTTCAAAGACAATGCCATTGTGGAACGTATATTCAAAGGAATCCGCCCAGCAGTCGTTGCATTGATTGCCGCACCGACCTTCAGCATGGCAAGGGCAGCTAAAATAAACTGCCGCAATATCTGGATACCGGTTTTATCAGCGCTTCTCATTTGGCTGCTGGATTTCTCTCCTATATGGATTATTATTACCGCCGGCATCGGAGGCTACTGTTTCGGACGTATCCACAGTCCGAAGCGGAAAACTGACAATTAGCCGCATCGGAAAGCTCTATTTGATTTATCCATTATCAACTATTTGAACTATGATATACTTACAGTTATTCTATACCTTTTTTAAAATCGGTTTATTCGGCTTCGGAGGTGGATATGCCATGCTTTCCATGATACAGGGAGAGGTAGTAACCCGCTATGACTGGCTCAGCCCGCAAGAATTTACAGACATAGTAGCGATCAGCCAGATGACTCCCGGTCCCATAGGCATCAACTCGGCAACATACGTAGGATTTACAGTGACAGGGAGTGTGTGGGGATCTGTCATGGCAACATTTGCCGTAGTGCTTCCCTCTTTTATACTGATGCTGACAATAAGTAAGTTCTTCCTTAAATATCAAAAACATCCGGCAGTGGAAGCCGTGTTCAGCGGCCTCCGACCGGCGGTAGTAGGTTTGCTGGCCTCTGCCGCATTAGTATTGATGAATGCAGAGAACTTTGGCTCTCCCGCTGAGGATATATACTCTTTCGCTATCAGTTGTGCTATTTTCCTTCTTGCATTCATAGGAACTAAAAAATACAAAATCAATCCGATAGGTATGATTGTAGCGTGTGGGATAGCCGGGCTGATACTATATTAGAGTTTCACCTTTTTCCCTACCGATTTCGACTCATTATGCAGGCGGTCAAGTGCCGTTACAACATAGCGATATTTCACTTTTCCGGTTTCATAAGGCAACTTATAAAAGTTGTTAGGAGTGACTGCCACAATATGTGAAGGATCGTCAATATCTACTTTTTCTTTCGCGCCGAAGCGGTAAACCACATACTGCACTGCACGGTTCATTTCCTCCCTATATTTCGGAGCAGTCCAAAAAAGGATATATCCGTCAGCAGTCCACACAGGTTTAACCTTACGAACCTTATCAGGAGCTTCATTATCCATAAAATCGAAGACAGGAGGCAATGCCGGATATTTATGATATTCCGCAATCAAGGCATCACGATATTTGCCGGCATTATCCACCACAGCACTTGCCGGCCATTGGCAACTGCCGCCAATCGTCTGATAAGCACGCTGCAATGCCATTTTCCGTGGCAACTGATTGACGGAAGGATTGGACGGATCTGCATTCTGCACCGTATTCATTACGGATTGGCCGATAAACAAAGGACGGTTTCCCGTATTTTTGGCCCACCACTTAACCAATGTTTCATAATCGGCAACCGGATGACCTATCTGCCAATATACCTGAGGAATATTATAATCAATCCAACCCTCACGTGCCCACAACAACACGTCGGCATATAAATCATCATAGTTCTGCAATCCTTTCGTCTTACTGCCTAAAGGATCGCTGCTTTCATTGCGATAAATACCAAACGGAGATACGCCAAACTTCACCCACGGCTTTACATCACGCACAGTTTCATGTATTTTCTTGATTAAAAGATTCACATTGCTGCGACGCCAATCACCCTTATCCGTGAAGCCACCTCCGTAGCGGGCAAAACTGGTATCATCAGGAAAATCTTTTCCCTTGATGGGATAAGGATAAAAATAATCGTCCATGTGTATGGCGTCGACATCGTAACGCGAAACTATATCGCCTACCACCAAGCTGATATGCCTTCGACTTTCAGGCAAAGCAGGATCGAAAAATAACTGGTCTCCATAGGTGACGAACCATTCTGGATGAATATTATAAACATGACCGGGAGCCAGCTCATTTTTCAATGAAGTTTTCACACGATATGGGTTGATCCATGCATGAAATTCCATTCCACGCTTATGACATTCTTCAATCATAAACTGCATCGGATCCCAATAAGGTTCCGGTGCTTTTCCCTGTATTCCGGTAAGGTAACGGCTCCACGGCTCTAACTGCGAAGCATATAGCGCATCAGCCTCCGGACGAACCTGAAAAATGATGGCATTAATACCGGCTTCTTGTAAAGAATTCAATTGATCAATCAAAGTCTGCTTCAACTTCCCGGTAGGCACACCACGGAATTGTCCATTGACCGATTGTATCCACGCTGCACGAAACTCACGTTTAGGATGTACAGACAGCGTCCGTACTTGCGCAAATATCCCCCCGCCCACCAATGATAAGAGGAATGCACATAATAAAAATCTTACTCGCATTTCTTAATATAGCTTTTACTTAATTGTATAATGCCTTATCATGTTCCAAATATTGATTAAGCATCGAGGCGAAATTAATGCTTTTATCTAAAGTAATTCAGCCGAGATCAGAAAGTATAACAAATCTTAACCTTGCTATTCTGATGGGATTTTTCGCAGTAGTAGTTATCTTTGCACTCTCAAAATCACTTAAAGTGACCCTGATATGGCAGAAAATACATCAATTATCATAAAAGGAGCCCGCGTCAACAATCTGAAGAATATCGACGTAGAGATTCCTCGCAACAAATTAGTCGTTATTACCGGCTTGTCCGGTTCCGGCAAGTCCTCGCTTGCATTCGATACCCTGTATGCAGAGGGTCAGCGCCGCTATGTAGAAAGCCTCAGCAGTTATGCCCGGCAATTCTTGGGACGTATGAGCAAGCCGGAATGTGATTTCATCAAAGGCATCCCGCCCGCCATCGCCATCGAGCAGAAGGTTAGCAGCCGCAATCCACGGTCCACAGTAGGTACTTCGACCGAAATATACGAATACTTCCGATTGCTCTATGCCCGTATTGGAAAAACATTCAGCCCCGTCAGCGGACAAGAAGTGAAAAAACACTCTGCAGAAGATATAGTGAAGTGCGTGCTGGAACATCCAGAAGGTACGAAATATACGATATTGACTCCTATATTGCTACGCGAAGGCCGCAATATGCAACAGCAACTGGAGATTGATATGAAGCAGGGATTCAACCGTCTGGAAGTGAACGGAGAAATGATACGTATTGACGAATACAAACCTAAAGCAAAAGATACGGTTTTCCTGCTGATAGACCGCATGACGGTTTCTTCCGAAAAAGACTCTGTCAGCCGTCTGACCGACTCTGCCGAAACCGCCATGTACGAAGGAGACGGAGCTTGCCTACTGCGTTTCTATCAACCCGACGGCACTACTTGCCTATACCGTTTCAGCACCAAATTCGAGGCGGACGGAATCACTTTTGAAGAGCCCAATGACCAGATGTTCTCCTTCAACTCTCCCATCGGAGCCTGCCCCATGTGTGAAGGATTCGGACGCGTGGTCGGCATAGACGAACATTTAGTAGTACCTAACCGTACACTATCCGTCTATGACGGCGCCATAGTATGCTGGCGTGGTGAAGTAATGGGCGAATGGCGGGATATGGTTATACATGGAGCTGAAAAGGCCGGCTTCCCCATCTTTACTCCTTATTATGAACTGACCGACGAACAACGCCGGATGCTTTGGGAAGGGACACCTTACTTTGAAGGAATCAACGCTTTCTTCAAAATGGTACAAGAAAACCAATACAAAATACAATATCGTGTGATGTTGGCACGCTATCGTGGCAAGACACTTTGCCCCAAATGCCACGGCACACGCCTGAAGCCTGAAGCCGGCTATGTGCGTGTAGGCGGGCGCAATATCTCCGAATTGGTGGATCTGCCCATCACGGAATTGAAGATCTTCTTCGACAATCTCAAGTTGGAACGGCATGACGCTGATGTAGCTCGCCGCATCTTGACTGAAATAAACAGCCGCATCCAATTCCTGCTGGATGTAGGCTTGGGATATCTCACTATGAACCGCTTGAGTAATTCTCTGTCCGGTGGTGAAAGTCAGCGCATCAATCTTGCCACCTCCTTGGGCAGCAGCTTAGTAGGAAGTCTCTACATCCTTGATGAACCAAGTATCGGTCTGCACAGTCGGGATACAGATAAGCTGATTCATGTACTTCGTCAATTGCAGAAATTGGGCAATACCGTAGTTGTAGTGGAACATGACGAAGAAATCATACGTGCGGCAGATTACATCATCGATATAGGGCCTAAGGCCGGACGTTTGGGCGGAGAAGTGGTTTATCAGGGTGACATGAACAACTTGCAAAAAAACAGTGACAGCTATACCGTCCGCTACCTTTTAGGTGAGGAAACCATTCCTGTACCGGATCATCGCCGTCCATGGAACAACTACATAGAGATAAAAGGGGCCAGAGAAAACAATCTGAAAGGAGTGGATGTACGTTTTCCCCTGAATGTAATGACTGTTGTAACAGGAGTCAGCGGTTCGGGCAAGAGTACGTTGGTACGTGACATATTCTACCGCGCCTTGAAACGTGAACTGGATGAATGCAGTGACCGGCCGGGTGAATTCGCTTCTATCGGAGGAGATCTGCAGAATCTTCGTAACGTAGAATTCGTCGATCAAAATCCTATCGGTAAGTCCTCGCGCAGCAATCCTGTAACCTATATCAAAGCTTATGATGAAATACGCAAGCTTTGGGCAGAGCAGCCACTTGCCAAGCAGATGGGATACAGTGCCGGATATTTCAGTTTCAACAGCGAAGGCGGCCGTTGCGAGGAATGTAAAGGTGAAGGTACAATCACCGTGGAAATGCAGTTCATGGCCGACCTGGTACTGGAATGCGAATCTTGTCACGGCAAACGTTTCAAGGCTGATACGCTGGAAGTGAAATTCCATGACGTCAATATTTACGACGTGCTGAATATGACCATTAACCAGGCCGTTGAGTTCTTCACACAATACGGGCAGAAGAAAATCGTCAAGAAGCTGCAACCTCTGCAGGATGTAGGTTTGGGATATATCAAATTAGGACAATCCTCCTCCACCTTGTCCGGCGGTGAGAACCAACGTGTGAAATTGGCATATTATCTCAGTCAGGAAAAAGCCGATCCTACTTTATTCATTTTTGACGAGCCTACTACCGGACTCCACTTTCACGACATCAAGAAACTACTCGAAGCTTTTGATGCGCTGATACGCCGCGGGCACAGCATTGTCATCATAGAGCACAATCTGGATGTGGTGAAGTGCGCTGACCATGTGATAGATCTCGGTCCCGAAGGAGGGGACAAAGGAGGAAACATCGTAGCTACCGGTACACCGGAGGAGGTGGCACAGTGCGCGGCAAGCTATACGGGGCAGTTCCTAAAGGAGAAGCTGAACAGCTCACTTCATACTCAGAAGTAAGAAGTTAAGAAGAATACATTGCACGGAGGATGGATAAATTCGATTTACTGCTGTATAGTGCCAACTTTGCATTTATACTCACCAATTTATACGGATTCCTTTTAAAATGGTTTTATAAGCCGAAAGCATACGCCAACAGTTTTGAAAGGCTCTATCCCGCCCAGCGTTTGGTCGGGATGCTTTATCTGCTGCAAATATTTCAGTTGCCTTATCTTTTTAACATCGGAGTTCCCGATGCATTGCTGTATGTCAATGCGTTCTCCGCGTTGATGTTCCCGTCGCTCATGCTGGTGATGTGTGAAAACTATTTTTTCCCGGAGAATGTGCATCATAAACGGGAGTACCTGCTATTCTTGCCGGCATTCCTTGCATTGTTTCCTCTTCTTTTAAATGCCATCGGCACTATATCACTACCGGAAAGCTTTCGCCCTTGCCTTATCGGCATCGTGAGCGTGGTGTTCATTTACTATTTCTATCGCTCATTGCGTATGTCGGGGAAGATAGGTCTGGCTATAAGGTTAATAAACGAGGCTGAATATTCGGATGACAGGGATTTCCCCTTGCGCTTTGCACAATATATACAGTGGTTGCCCGTTACGATTAGCCTATTGATGGCCATCAACTTTTGGGCAGACAATGTATGGGTAAAGTTTGCATGGGATGTACTCTTCACGGTAGTAAACGTATGGTTTGTGTTTTTCACATTGAATCCTTGGCGCAAGCCCATTTTCACGGAGGAAGAAAAAGACATTATCGAGAGGAAAGCCAAATCCAACGGCACTGCATTTCGCCTTTCTGACAAAAAATACGAGGAAATATGCCTCCAACTGCACCATCAGCTCGAGGTTGAGAAAATCTACCTCTCCCCACATCTCACGATGGAAGAACTGCTGAAGCCCCTCTCTTCCAACCGCAATTATTTGAGCGAGGCAATCGCCCGGCTCGGCTATAAATCTTTCTACGACATGATAAACCACTATAGGGTAAATCATGCCATAGAAATGATACAGGAAAACTCCGGAATGAAAATGATAGCCATTGCATTCGAATGCGGCTTTTCATCGCCTGCCGCCATGACAAAGGCGTTCAAGCAGCAAGGATTCCCATCCCCTACAAGCTATAAGACAAAATAGGTCAGCCCCATATCAACAGAGACGTATCGTTCCTTTGGAAATCTTTTCTCTGCGTGTATTATACGCAGGGGAAAGCGAAATACACACACAGGAAAGTGGTTTCATTCCAAAGGAAAGTCTTTTTCCTGACTCAGTTATACTTTTGCACAAAGACAAGTACAACTTGCCATTATCTGGAGAAGAATGTAGAAACATATAATCCATAAGCAAAATGAGAACTGATAAACTTTTTTCCACCCTTATACAAGGGAGTATCGGAGTATTGTCGCTATGCGGATGCTCTGACAAGCAGCTCGATGAAAGTCAAAAGCCTGAGGCGTCGAAGAATAAAGACGGGAACTACAACATTCTGTTTATACTCAATGACCAGGAAAAATACATGCCGGAGCTCCCTACGGGAACCGATTACAAGGGAAGAAAGTTCCTTAGAGAGATAGGCATGACGTTTCAGAATCATTACAGTTGTTCAAATGTGTCCACACCATCCCGTTCGGCCATCTACACAGGATGCCATATCACGGAAACGTATATGATGGACAACACCAATTACCCGTTTCAGGGCGATATGGACAGAAGCCTGCCTACTCTGGGAGATTTACTGCGCAAAGCGGGATACTACACTGCCTACAAAGGAAAATGGCATTTGTCGAAGGATGATACTTCGCTGGAAGAGTACGGCTTTTCCGACTGGCAGACCGGCAGTGATGGCAAAGACCGGCATGGCTCCTTTCAGGAAGGATACGAAGAAGATGCTGCCATTGCAGGGGAAGCCATTGACTGGATTCAATCCATCGGGAAACAGAAGAATAAGGACGGGCAGTCGTTTTTCCTTGCCGTAAATTTCATCAACCCGCACGACATCATGTATTACCGGAATGGCGGTATCCGTGGTATTCTTGAGACCGGCTCTGCTCCCGCTGCCGCAATCTATACAAAAAAATATCCAGATGCTCCCCTTCCAGCCACGGTGAATGAAGACATCAAGGCCGAAGGCAGAGTGGCTGCCCATGCCGAATACTTCAGCAATTGGAACAAGATGACAGGGCACACGCCTCTCACCCGGCAGGGATGGGAAGATTTCAAGGACTATTACCTGAACTGCATACAGGACGCGGACAATCAGTTGCAACACCTGTTAGCGTATCTGAAGGAGAACGATATGTTGAAAAATACAATCATCATCATGTCATCCGATCATGGCGAGATGATGGGAGCGCACGGTCTCAAAGGGAAAGGGGGCTTTATGTATGAAGACAATATCCATGTACCCCTTGTCATCTATCATCCCGAATATGAAGGGAAAAGGACGTGCAACAGCATAACGTCACATCTTGATATAACTCCTACCATCCTTGACATGACACATTCCGACAATAAGAAAGAACTTACCTCGGCATTGAAAGGACAAAGCATGATGCCATTGCTCGACAATCCTTCATTGCCGCACAGGAATATGGATGGAGCTTTGTTCGTATTCGACATGCTGTCGATGATTGACGGGAAATTTGCCGTGTCTCCATTCGACAGAACCTATAAGATTCACATGGACAAACGAGGGTTCCTGCGTGGCATGGTGAACGAAGAGTATAAATTCGCACGTTATTTTTCGCCGAAAGGGTTTAATACACCCGCCAATCTACAAGAATTGTATGACAACAATGATGTGGAGATATTCGCAAAAGGCTCTGACGAGACCGATAATCTTGGGTATTATGCCGACAAAGCGGACGCCCTCTTCCGCAAAACAATCGCGGAAAGATACAACCAAAAGCTCAATTACCTGATAGAGAAAGAAATCGGTATTGACGATGGCCGGGAAACGGCTAAATATGTAGGAGGACTTGACCCTTATGAACGGAAGTGAGGGTGTGTCAAAACTCTCACAAGATAAAAATCACCCTCGCCACAGATAGTTGTGGCGAGGGTGATTTCGATAGAAGAGGAGTTTTGACACATCCCCGTTCTGCACTCAAATGCCGTATAAACAGGCAAATAGGACGAGCGCAAGTAATATCAAGAAAATAAATTCCGAGGAAGTGGCAGAATCAGGTTAAAAATAGAATCCGAATCCCACTTTCAGTCCGAACTTGGAACGATCGCTATTGACATTCCAATAAGCAGCAGGCTCTATGGTCACCGTACGGGAAAGGAAAAACGCATAACCGGCTTCCAAACCGAATGAGAACTTCGTATCGTCATTGTCTTTTCCCCAGTCCCAACGGTCCACATTCACATTGGCTCCCAAATAGACACCTACCGCATCAATATAATAGCGTCCACCGACACCGAGAGAATAGACATCCACATCACCGCCATAATCGTTCCAACGAGCGCCGGCATTGACAAGCAAAGCCACGTTATCCACCAAGAAAGCCCCACCTTTGGCCTCTAACCCGAACGTGGTCTTTTTAGTGCCTGTGTCATGCGACAATTCAAGTCCCGTAACGGAAGGGTTCACAATCCATTTTCCTTTTTCAAACTGTGCCTGTGCTGCCACTGTAGCAACAAGCAAGCAAACGAGTAATACAATCTTCTTCATCTTGTTTCAGTTTTTGAGTAAGTAATCAATGTAATTCATCATCTCCTTCACGCCGTTTTCTCTGCAACTCCTCTTTCTTACGGAGCACAAGCCACAGCACAAAGACTATGACATAAGAAACTGCAACAGTGACATATTTCTCCGTATCGCTGATCACGGTATTACGCGGCAGGAAATAAGCAGCAGTTGCGGTGACATAAATGAGCAGGGCTGCGGTCAGCCCGGTAGATTTCTTTATTCTTTTCACTATTCTTGGTATTTACAGATGTTTCGTTCGTTCCGGTGTCTGCTTGCGTTTCCACATCGTGAACCACACGGCAGATACCAGCAAGGACAACAGGCCGACAAGGTACGGCATATTCTGAGGTAAAGACACTTCGACATATCTGCGCAAGTCAAAACAGATATAAGTGACACAGACAACAGTCATAAACAGGGCAGGCAACAAAGTCACCCAATAATTGCGCCGCGCGTTCACCAGATATATGGTGATAGCCCAAAGCGTAAAGACAGAAAGCGTCTGATTGGCCCATGCGAAATAACGCCAGATTTGCTGAAAGCCATCCGCGTCACGCAGGCTGTAAAGCAGCAATCCCACGGCTATCACAAACATGGGGATGCAGATGTACAAACGTTTCCGCATGGACTTTTGTTCCAGTCCCAGAAAATCGGCGACGATAAGGCGTGCCGAACGGAAAGCCGTATCGCCACTGGTAATGGGTGCTGCAACCACTCCCAATATGGCAAGCACGCCGCCCATAGCTCCCAGCCACCCCTTACTGATGTCGAACACAACCACCGAAGCATCCGTAATCCCCATACCTTCTTTATGAAAGAAGTAAGTGGCTACGGTTGCCCATACAAGTGCCACGATGCCCTCTGTGATCATTGCCCCGTAGAAGATAGGGCGTCCGTGACGTTCACTGGTCATGCAACGTGCCATAAGGGGGCTTTGCGTAGCATGGAAACCGGAAATCGCTCCACAGGCAATGGTAATGAACATCATCGGGAAGATGGGATTGCCGGCAGCTTTCGGATGAGTATTCTGCAATCCGTCCCACAATTCCGGCAGTGCGGGATGCTTTACATAGAGCATAACCAATATCCCTACCGCCATAAAAATCAAAGCTATGGCAAACAACGGATAAACCTTACCGATAATCTTGTCAACCGGCAACAAGGTAGCCAAAATATAATACACGAAAATCACGATAATCCAGAAAGTATTATCCAGACAGCCCGGCGTCAGTTTGGCAAGCAGACCTGCCGGAGAAGCGACAAACACCGCCCCCACCAGCATCATAAGGATAACCGTAAAGCCACGCATCACCTGCTTGGTGGTCAATCCTAAATAGCGTCCTATAATTTCAGGAAGACTCTCTCCGCCATGACGGAGGGAGAGCATACCGGCAAGATAATCATGCACTGCTCCCGCGAAAATAGAACCGAGGACGATCCAAAGATAGGAAGCCGTTCCGAACATAGCCCCCATAATCGCGCCGAATATCGGACCCACACCGGCAATATTAAGAAACTGTATCATAAAGACCTTCCATGTGGGCAATGGGATATAATCCACCCCGTCGGCCCGGGTCAAGGCAGGCGTTTTGCGGTCATCGGGGCCGAAGACACGCTCGATGAAGCGTCCGTAAAGAAAATAACCGGCTATCAGTGCCAACAGGCAAAGCGTAAATGTAATCATGGCGTGTTAATGCTTTTAATGCGTGCAAATGTAATAGTTTCTAAGTAAACTCCGCGCATTTATCAAGCGTTTTGCTTATCTTCGCCGCAAAATATAACAGAAAAGAAGAAGTAAATGAGAATTTACAACAAACATTTTGTATGAAACGAATACTCCTCACTTTATTATACAGCCTCTTCCTGCTGCCGCTTGCGGCACAGCCTCCCAAATACGAAGTGCGCGCCGCATGGGTCACTGCCGTGTATGGGCTGGACTGGCCCCGGACGCGCGCCACCACCCCCGAAAGCATGCGCAGGCAGCAAGACGAACTTATCGAGATACTGGACAAGCTGAAAGCCGCCCACTTCAACACAGTGTTGTTTCAGACACGTACCCGCGGTGATGTGCTTTATGACTCTTCCATCGAACCCTATAACTCCATCCTGACCGGAAAGACCGGCAAAAATCCCGGTTACGACCCGCTTGCGTTTGCGGTGGCAGAATGCCACAAGCGCGGTATGGAATGCCATGCATGGATGGTAACCATTCCGTTGGGCAACCGCAAGCATGTAGCCGCCTTGGGGAAAGAATCCGTAACCAAAAGAAAACCTGCCATCTGCGTGCCCTACAAGCAGGAATATTTTCTCAATCCCGGACACCCGCAAACCAAGGAATACCTCATGAGCCTTGTCCGTGAAGTGGTGGAACGCTATGACATTGACGGAGTGCACTTCGATTATCTGCGTTATCCGGAAAACGCCCCCCGCTTTGCCGACGGTTATGATTACAGGAAGTACGGCAACGGACGCAGCCTTGCCCAGTGGAGACGGGATAATCTTACCGAAATCGTGCGCTATATATATAAAGGTGTAAAAGCCATGAAACCGTGGGTAAAGGTAAGCACATGTCCCGTGGGGAAATACCGCGACACATCCCGCTACTCATCCCGCGGCTGGAACGCCTTCCACACCGTCTATCAAGATGTCGAAGGATGGCTGGGCGAAGGCATTCAGGACCAGATATACCCCATGATGTACTTCCGTGGAAACGGCTTCTACCCTTTTGCCCTCGACTGGAAAGAGCAAAGCAACGGCCGGCAGATAATCCCCGGACTGGGCATCTACTTCCTCCACCCCGACGAGGGAGACTGGAGCACGGACGAGATAGAGCGACAGATAAACTTTGTACGCACGCACGGGCTGGCCGGAGAAGCACATTATCGCGTAAAGTATCTGATGGACGACACCCGCAACCTATACGGCATACTGAAAGACAGCTATTACACCGCCCCCGCCCTGCAACCCGCCATGCCGTGGATCGACGGCACACCTCCCACCGCCCCCTCAAGCCTCGGCATAGAGAGGCCGGCCGACGGCTACACCTTGCTGCGCTGGAAGCCTTCCACCGACAATGACAAGCGCAACGAACCCACCTACGTAGTCTATGGTTCGGACTCTTATCCGGTGGACACCGCCAATCCCGAAAACATCCTGGCACAGCGGATACAAGGCACGGAATATGTTTACGCGCCCATACTGCCCTGGAACGCCGTGAGATATTTCGCAGTCACGGCAGTGGACCGCTGCGGCAACGAAAGCACGCCCTGCCAGAGCCATTGACAAACCCATAACCCCGCACACCCATGATAGAAGAAATCCACGCGTTGCCGTCCATGCATACCCTTCCCGGCATATTGTCGGGGGCGGCCATCTGCTGCTTCTTCCTGCGCATGCCCCGCATCACCCCGACGGACATACGCCTCCTCACCCGCCGCCGTGCGCTGCGCGAGGAGCTGCCCACCCATTACATGCACATGTTCCACCGCCACACCTCCCCCGGCAAGACAGACAATTGCCATTCCGACGGAGACATCCGGCTCAGCCTCCGGGCATCATTCCGGCGCTACACCGCCTTTTCGACAGAAATCTCAGGGCTGCCCTACGCCGCCTTCGCCCCGTTGTGGTTCCCGCCGATGCTCTTCAGCATAGCGGCAACCTTCCACACCCGTTTCACCGTCAGCCCCCTCAACCATCCCGAAACACTTCAGGCCGTGAAGTCAATCACCGTGGCCAAAGAAGAAGCCACCTCCCCCCAGAAAGAGACGCTCCCCGGCAAGCAAGACCCAAGCCTGACAAGGGAACCGGAGAAAAGGACAATCGAAGACCCTACAACGGAAAGCCTGTCCAAGTCAAGAACCGATCCGTGCAAGCAGAAAATGGAGCCGGGCGCAACAAACAATAACCGGCCCGTCCCGGCATCAGAGCTATGACAGATTGGAATGAAAGACAAGAGAAGAAGCAACGGCGGATGCCACTGCCAGGCTCCTTCCGACAGACACCCCGGCGCCCTTGCAAACGGCATACCAAAGGCTCCACCGGAGAGACTACTACTCTCACTATACAAGAGACTACTACTCTCACCATACAAGAGACTACTACTCTCACCACACAAGAGACTACTGCTCTCACCACACAAGAGACTACTGCTCTCACTGCACAAGAGACTACTGCTCACACTGCACAAGAGACTACTGCTCTCACTGCACAAGAGGCTACTGCTCACACTGTACAAGAGACTACTGCTCACATCGCAGCAGAGAGAACTGCTCACACCGCACAAGAAAGCACTGCTCACATTGCAGCAGAGAGAACTGCTCACATCGCGGCAGAGAGCACTGCTCACATCACGGCAGAGAGAACTGCTTTCACCATACAAGAGAGCACTGCTCACATCGCAGCAGAGAGAACTGCTTTCACCACACAAGAAAGCACTGCTCACATTGCAGCAGAGAGAACTGCTCACATCGCGGCAGAGAGCACTGCCCACATCGCACAAGAAAGCACTGCTCACATCGCAGCAGAGAGCACTGCTCTCACCGCACAAGAAAGCACTGCTCTCACCGCACAAGAAAGCACTGCTCACATTGCAGCAGAGAGCACTGCTCACACTACACAAGAGAGCACTGCTCACATCGCAGCAGAGAGAACTGCTTTCACCATACAAGAGAGCAATGCTCACATCGCAGCAGAGAGAACTGCTTTCACCATACAAGAGAGCAATGCTCACATCGCACAAGAAAGCACTGCCCACATCATGGCTGAGAGCACCGCTTTCTCATTGACCGGACTTGTTCCGGTGCTCCCCACGCCCTTGCTATCCCCACGGGCGGACTCTCATGGACAGTGGCACATGCCGGACAGCATCGTCCGTCTCCGTCCACTACCGATACATATCAAACAAAATCAGGATTTATCAACCAAAAAACTTGCAACATCATTATGCAGAACTACAAACTTGTGAAAAGAGGCAATCCCGCCAAGAAGGATGCCCCGAAGAAATGGTACGCCATCCCCGTCTCCTACGAAGCACAGAACGTGAAGACCATGACCCGCGCCGCCACCGAAAACACCACCACCGCACCCTTCGAACTGGAAAGTGCCCTCGAACTCTTGGGCAACTATGCCAAGCAGCAACTCCTGCAAGGGCACATCGTGCGCATAGGGTCGCTGGGCACGCTGCGCATCACCTTCAAGAGCGAGGGCGTGGACGACATCAACCAGTTCAACGCCGGACAGATGATAAAGGAGGCACGCGTGCTGTTCACCCCATCCAAGGAGCTGCGTGAATCCGTGGTCAAAGGCCTCCAGTACCAGAACGGCGGAGTGCTCGAAGACGGCATCAGCTACACCTCCCTCTCCGACTACAAGCGCGCCAAAGGCAGTGCCACCGGAGGCGGCGGAACCGTCACCCCACCCAGCGGAGGCGGCGATGAGAACGAAAATCCCTTGGGATAGACCACACAGAGACAGGGGCAGAAATGCCCCTGTTGCTTATAAAGCCATTGAAGCACCGTCGCCCTGTCCGCAGGGCAGAAAGGGCGGATAACCATCAATACAAGATTCGGCACAGGCAGCAACAGCACGGGATAGGCACGGGCAGCAACAGCACGGGACAGGCACGGGCAGCAACAGCACGGGACAGGTACAGACAGCAACAGCACGGGACAGGAACAGGCAGCAACAGCACGGGACAGGCACGGGCAGCAACAGCACGGGACAGGAACAGACAGCAACAGCACGGGACAGGTACAAGCAGCAACAGCACGGGACAGGCACGGGCAGCAACAGCACGGGACAGGCACAGACAGCAACAGCACAGAGTAAGGGCGGCGCCGTTCCCCTAACATCAAACTCTGACGTATGCCCGGTAGCGGCTTTTCACCGTTACCGGAACCAACGGAAGATAGCCGGACAGCATTTTCCCATCCCTTACCACCAAAGGATATGCCGTCCGGTCTTGTTCATGCCTCTCGCGCAATTCTTCATTGGAAGGATAATATTCGATGGAGAAACGGCCTGCGCTTTCCGGAGCCATGAAGCGCTCTTGAAACAGCAGAGACACCACCCCCATATTCATCCTCATATTGATTTCCACACAAGGATGAACGGCATACCGCCCGTCCGGCAACAGGCAGACCATCATATCCACTCCTATACAGCCCGCATAGGCCGCACCATATATATCCGAAAGCATGCCGCACAACCTCTCGCGTATGTCTGCCAACGCATACGGAGAAACATATCCCGCGATTCTCCGTCCTATCTCCTCCGAAGCCATCAGCACATTGCCGCTGTATGCACCGCTTTTATTGGTTGAGAACAAAGAATAACCGGCAAACGACACCCTGCCGTGCCCGTCGGACAAGAACTCCATCGCAAAATCTTCTACTTTATGGCAGACGGGCTCCCCCGACACGAACCCTTGTTCCCTGATGACGCGTTCGCACCAGCCCCCTACGGATTGGGTGAAAACGCCCTTACACCAATTCAGCCCCTTGCCGCTGCCCGACCAAGGAGCTTTCAGCACACAGGCATCATGCCCCTCTACAAACTCCCTGCAGGCGGAAAGGCACGACAGACGATAAGAACTTCCGCAATATTCATCCTTCCTCAAAGAAGCGAACACGCCCATCACCTCCATCGCCTTCTCACGGGAAGAAAGCCGCCGCCAAGTCTCAAGCTCATCTTTCTCCGGCAACTTGCGTTCGGGCAATCCCGCCCTCTGCAGCCGCTTGCGCAATGCCGGATTCCACCCCCACGGGGAGACTTGCGCATCAGGACGTTCTGTCAGTTCGGGTTCGGTAACCAGCTCCACGGATAATGGGAAAAGACATTTCATCTCCTCCAGATAAGCGGCGTTACAGGCCGATGCGGCCAGCACCGCACTGCCCGGAGAGGCATACCACACCGGCAGCAAAGCCAAATCTTCCGTCATAAGGCGGACTGTGGCAGGGGGCATATAGTTTTCTTCATTATTCCCCAACGCCATGTCCGCATCGGGATTGAACACATAGAGCTTCATCTTTCAATTATTAATTTATTACCCTCTTTTTGCATGAGAGTGCAAAGATATATAATAATCTGCCATCTCTACTTTGCAATTCTACAAAAAAGGTGTATATTTGCCACCCGATAAACTAATGTCATAGCATGGAATCATTCTACCGTACACACGCCTATCTTGTAGAACACACGAATGCCCCCGTCCGCCGGGATCTCATGGATGAGATTAACTGGAACGACCGACTTATCGGCATTAAAGGAACCCGTGGTGTAGGTAAAACCACGTTTCTACTGCAATATGCCAAAGAAAAATTCGGCACTGACCGTTCCTGCCTCTTCATCAACATGAACAACTTCTACTTTGCCGGACACAGTATCGTAGAGTTTGCCGCCGAATTCCAACGCCGCGGAGGAAAGGTGTTGCTAATAGATCAAGTATTCAAATATCCTGACTGGAGTAAAGAACTTCGCATGTGCTACGATCGTTTCTCGAACCTGAAAATTGTATTTACCGGCTCCTCCGTAATGCGTTTGAAGGAAGAAAACCTGGAGTTACGCGACATTGTCAAGAGCTATAACCTGCGCGGATTCTCCTTTCGCGAATACCTGAACCTGCAAACAGACATGAAGTTCCGCGCTTATTCATTAGAAGAAATCCTAAGTAACCACGAACAAATCGCTAAAGGAATTCTTTCCAAAGTACGCCCTTTGGATTATTTTCAGGACTATTTGCATCATGGTTTCTATCCTTTCTTCCTCGAAAAACGCAACTTCTCAGAAAACCTGCTCAAGACCATGAACATGATGGTGGAAGTAGATATCCTGCTCATCAAACAAATAGAGTTGAAATACCTTTCAAAAATAAAGAAATTGTTATATTTGCTGGCATTAGACGGTCCGAAAGCTCCGAACGTAAGCCAGCTTGCTAATGATATACAGACATCACGAGCCACTGTGATGAACTACATCAAATATCTGGCAGACGCACGTCTTATCAATATGGTATATCCCAAAGGAGAAGAGTTCCCCAAAAAACCGTCAAAGATAATGATGCACAATTCAAATCTGATGTACTCCATCTATCCCGTGAAAGTGGAAGAACAGGATGTGCTCGATACATTTTTTGCAAATACAATGTGGAAAGACCACAAAGTGAACAAAGGTGATAAAAACATCTCGTTCATGGTAGATGAGGTGATGCCGTTCAGAATCTGTCCGGAAGGCATGAAGATAAAAAATAATCCGGGTATGACTTATGCATTGCACAAGGCGGAAATAGGCCGGAATAACCTGATTCCTCTCTGGTTGTTCGGTTTCTTATATTAAATGAGAGATTTTTTTACTTAATAAATTCAATTTAGTTATGACTAAACAGAAGAAATTCATTACTTGTGATGGTAATCAGGCTGCTGCACATATCTCGTATATGTTCTCCGAAGTAGCGGCTATTTATCCCATCACCCCCTCTTCTACGATGGCTGAGTACGTAGATGAATGGGCTGCCGCAGGTCGCAAGAACATCTTCGGCGAAACAGTATTGGTACAGGAAATGCAGTCGGAAGGCGGTGCGGCCGGTGCTGTTCACGGTTCTTTGCAGGCCGGTGCATTAACAACCACATACACAGCTTCACAAGGCTTGTTGCTGATGATTCCGAATATGTACAAGATTGCCGGAGAATTCCTGCCTTGTGTATTCCATGTATCAGCCCGTACGTTAGCTTCTCATGCACTGTGTATCTTTGGTGATCACCAAGACGTTATGTCTGCCCGTCAGACCGGTTTTGCTATGTTGGCAGAAGGTTCTGTACAGGAAGTTATGGACTTGGCAGGTGTTGCTCACTTGGCTACTATCAAGTCTCGCGTTCCGTTCATGAACTTCTTCGACGGCTTCCGTACTTCTCACGAAATCCAAAAGATCGAAATGTTGGAAAACGAAGATCTCGCTCCGCTTATCGACCAGGAAGCGTTGGCTGAATTCCGTACGCGTGCACTGAATCCTGCAAATCCGGTAGCCCGTGGCATGGCTGAAAATCCCGACCACTTCTTCCAACATCGCGAATCATGCAACAACTACTATGAAGCAGTTCCTGCCATTGTAGAAGAATACATGAACGAAATATCTAAAATCACAGGCCGCAAATATGGCTTATTCGATTACTATGGCGCTGAAGATGCAGAACGCGTAATCATCGCTATGGGATCTGTAACGGAAGCTGCCCGTGAAGCCATCGACCACCTCGTTGCCAATGGCGAAAAGGTAGGTTTGGTTGCAGTTCACTTGTATCGTCCGTTCTCTGCCAAGCACTTCCTTGCTGCCGTTCCCAAGACTGCCAAGAAGATTGCCGTACTTGACCGTACAAAAGAACCGGGTGCTAACGGTGAGCCGTTGTATCTCGATGTAAAAGACTGCTTCTATGGTGCAGAAAATGCTCCGGTTATCGTAGGCGGCCGTTACGGTTTGGGTTCTAAGGATACTACTCCTGCACAAATCATTGCAGTTTACAAAAACTTGGCTATGCCGATGCCGAAGAATCACTTCACTATCGGTATTGTGGATGATGTTACTTTCACTTCTCTTCCTCAAGAAGAAGAAATCGCATTGGGCGGCGAAGGAATGTTCGAAGCTAAGTTCTACGGTTTGGGTGCTGACGGTACAGTAGGTGCTAACAAGAACTCCGTAAAGATTATCGGTGACAACACAGATAAGCACTGCCAAGCTTACTTCTCTTATGACTCCAAGAAGTCAGGCGGTTTCACTTGTTCTCACTTGCGTTTCGGTGATACTCCAATCCGTTCTACATATTTGGTAAACACTCCGAATTTTGTGGCTTGCCACGTTCAGGCTTACCTGCATATGTACGATGTCACACGTGGTTTGCGTAAGAATGGTTCATTCCTGCTGAATACCATTTGGGAAGGTGAAGAACTGGCAAAGAACCTGCCTAATAAGGTCAAAAAATATTTCGCTCAGAACAATATCACCGTTTACTATATCAACGCAACTCAAATTGCACAGGAAATCGGTCTGGGTAACCGTACCAACACAATCCTTCAGTCAGCATTCTTCCGCATTACGGGTGTGATACCTGTTGATCTGGCTGTTGAACAGATGAAGAAATTCATCGTTAAGTCTTACGGTAAGAAGGGTGAAGATATAGTAAACAAGAACTATGCAGCCGTTGACCGTGGTGGCGAATACAAGCAACTTACCGTTGATTCGGCTTGGGCCAACCTGTCAGATGAAGCAAAAGCAGAAAATAATGACCCTGCATTCATCAATGAGGTAGTTCGTCCTATCAATGCACAAGATGGTGACCTTCTACCGGTATCCGCATTCAAAGGCATCGAAGACGGTACTTGGCATCAGGGAACAGCAAAATATGAAAAACGTGGCGTAGCTGCATTCGTTCCTGAATGGAATGCTGAAAATTGTATCCAGTGTAACAAGTGTGCATACGTTTGTCCTCATGCTTCTATCCGTCCATTCGTACTCGACGCTGAAGAGCAAAAAGGTGCTGACTTCACTCAACTGAAGGCTGTGGGTAAGGCATTTGACGGTATGACATTCCGTATTCAGGTTGACGTTCTCGACTGTCTGGGTTGCGGCAACTGTGCCGACGTTTGTCCGGGCAATCCGAAAAAGGGTGGCAAGGCTCTGACAATGAAACATCTTGAAGGCCAATTGCCGGAAGCTGCCAACTGGACTTACTGCGTAGAAAACGTGAAGAGCAAACAACACTTGGTTGACATCAAGGCTAACGTTAAGAACTCTCAGTTCGCAACTCCGCTGTTTGAATTCTCCGGCGCTTGCTCCGGTTGTGGTGAGACTCCGTACGTAAAACTACTTTCTCAGTTGTTCGGCGACCGTGAAATGGTTGCTAACGCTACAGGATGTTCTTCTATCTACTCCGGTTCTGTACCTTCCACTCCTTATACTAAGAACGAAAAGGGTCATGGTCCGGCTTGGGCTAACTCACTGTTCGAAGACTTCTGCGAATTCGGTCTGGGTATGGAGCTCGCTAACGAAAAGATGCGTGCACGTATCGTGAAGGCTATGGAAGAAGCAATCGCAGCAGAAGGTACTCCGGCCGAATACAAAGAAGTATTCCAAGCATGGATTGAGAATATGTACGATGCAGACAAGACGAAGGAACTTGCTGAAAAGATCATTCCTATGGTAGAAGCTGCCAAAGACAAATGTGACAACTGCAAGACTATTGCCAGCCTGTCTCAATATCTGGTTAAACGCAGCCAATGGATTATCGGTGGTGACGGTGCTTCTTACGACATCGGTTACGGTGGTCTCGACCATGTAATCGCCAGCGGTAAGGACGTCAATATCCTCGTTCTGGATACTGAGGTTTACTCTAACACAGGCGGTCAGTCTTCTAAGGCTACTCCGGTAGGCGCTATCGCCAAGTTTGCCGCTGCAGGTAAGCGCGTACGCAAGAAAGACCTCGGTCTGATGGCTACAACTTACGGTTACGTATATGTTGCCCAAATTGCTATGGGAGCCGACCAGGCACAGACTTTGAAAGCAATCCGCGAAGCTGAGGCTTATGATGGTCCTTCACTCATCATCGCTTATGCTCCGTGTATCAACCACGGATTGAAAGCCGGTATGGGTAAGAGTCAGGCTGAGGAAGAAAAAGCAGTCAAGTGTGGCTATTGGCACTTATGGCGTTACAACCCGGCCTTAGAAGCAGAAGGCAAGAATCCGTTCACGTTAGACAGCAAAGAGCCGGATTGGACAGGCTTCAAGGACTTCCTGAAAGGTGAAGTTCGTTACGCTTCCGTAATGAAACAATATCCGCAGGAGGCAGAACAACTGTTCCAGGCTGCCGAAGATAATGCTAAGTGGCGTTACAACAGCTACAAACGTTTGTCTAAGGAAAACTGGGGTGCTGAAGTTACAGAATAATTCCGGTTTACTGAAATAAAATCGAGTAGGAGGAAAATGAAAGTTTTCTTCCTACTTTCATTTTCCGACCTCTCACACCACCGTACGTGCCGTTCGGCATACGGCGGTTCTTTATTTACGATGCAACCTCTTTCCAACTTTTCCATATATACATTCTTAGTCGCCTATGAGACCTCCCCGGTTAAGAATACATTCTTTCCATCTTATACCCGCTTGATTTACTCCGAACGTTCCGAATAGCTATGGGAATTTGATTTGTATTGCAATCTAATCCACGTTCATAAGCCTTAATACTGCGTTAGGGACTTGCACCCGTTAGAATATACACATGCCGGGCGAACAACAATAATGCCCCTGCCTGACCGGAAAGTCATGCAGGGGCATTGATTGATTGCGCCAAACTATGCACAGAAATGCAAATGACGTGAGACCGTGAGGTGACGATTATCCCAAGGGGTTTTCATTTTCGTCACCACCATCACCAGTACCACTACCAGTGCCGGTAGTAGTAGAAGAGGAGGTCTTGCCCCACTCTTCCCAAGCTATCTTGGTGTTCACCATGCTGCGGGTAGTCACCTGACGTCCACTGTTACGCTCTACCTCAGGAATAAAGCGAACACGAACCCCGATAATCTGCGAGGCACTTACATCCTCTTTATTGCTCACACCGTTCTTGGTAGAAGCAGCAGTATAATAAAAAGTACCCACACCATCCAATTTCACAGTACGTCCACCTCCCATATAACCACTCAATACCCGTCCAAGATTCTCCATGATAGCAAATGTATCACCACGGCTCACTGTAGAGAGTGCCGCCAATTCATCAGCTACTTCACGGGTAGTTACCGGTTTCAACACTGTTACAGATTGAGGATACCACAAATTGTTTACTTTCTTCTGAACTCTTCTAAAAAATGCCATAATCGTAATGTTTAAAATGATCAATAATAATGTATATATACTCTCTTTTATCTTGCTTAAAAAAGCGAAAGTTTCATCGTGAGGCCTCAACGATTAAGCCATACGCTTTCTTAATTTCGATGTTGCAAAGTTAGGGTACGATGCAAGAGAATACAAGAAAATGGCATCTACAACATTTTTATTTAAATCACTATAAAACAGTCGATTACAAAATCAGCATCTCTACAAGGAACAGGAGAGAATAAAACATAAGGAAAAGCAATATTGCATCAATCTCTACAAGATGGGAAGGTAAATGATTGATAATGAATACAGCTATTCTTATCAATCTCTACAATGCTGTTATTTTGTGTTTTTAGTTATCATTTATTTTACTGCCAAATTAAGTTCCAAGAAATATTGTACCGTATAGCACAAATAGGAAAGTTCCTATCCCTCCCAGGACATCTTCTAAAGCAGGGGCAATTCACTATACTACCGAATAGGGTTCAGTATACGACTCAATGGCATTCACTATACGACTGAGTAGGGTTCAGTATAGCATTGAAAAACGGTCATCCTCTTTCTTAATCCCAAAAGTTCAATTTTCGTGTATCATATATAAGCACATTTCAGCAGAACGAAGTGAAATAAGCACTTTCTGCATCTGTACTATTTAAGTGCTTTTCTATAAACAGCTTCTTCTTCAAGAAGTTTCAAGAAGTCTCAGCAGCCCCCTATCACGCCTTCCGGTGTCTCCCCTTCGGCATATTCAGTGCCGACTCGGTCACCACCTGCTTGGAAGGCTGATAAAGATTCAGATTATGCTCATAGATATTATAAACACCCTTTGCGCCTTTACGAAAGTTGATTCATTTGAAATTCATCCATACCTCTCGGTTCTTAACTACTAACCGGCAATTTATTATGATAAGCTTTTCAAAAAGCGAAATCATGCAACAGGTTGTTTCAATTCCGGATGCACAAATACAAAACGAGCACCCCCAGTATAGGTGGTGTCCAGATAGACTCGTCCGCCTACCAATTCGGCTATATGGCGGCAGATGCTCAACCCCAGTCCCGTGCCTTGCTTAAAGGTGTCCAGCTTCTCAAAGCGTCCAAAGACAATTTCCGCCTTGTCTTCAGAGATTCCGCAGCCTGTGTCTGTAACAGAAAATACAATACCACCGTCTTCCTGGATACGATATTTTAACGTAATACTGCCTCGGTCAGTATATTTACAGGCATTGGTCAGAAAATTGGTGATCACTTGTTGCAGGCGCACGGCGTCGGTAAGGAAGGAGATGAAAGAAGCATCCTCAGGCTCATCCAATTTTAGCTGCACTCCATCCGGAACACGCGAGGCGATACTTCGGAGCGTAGCATGGCACAAGTCACTGATACATGTGGGAGCCAGCGCCAGCGCATAAGAGCCGCTTTCTAATTTAGAAAGGTCGAGCACATCATTCACAAGCGTCGTGAGGAGTTCAGTATTGGTATGAATAAGGCTAAGATAGTCGGCACGTTCTTCCACTGTCAGCCCCAGATCTTCCTCGGAATTCACCACATCGCTGAAACCTACAATAGCATTGAGAGGTGTACGTATCTCATGGCTCATATTTTGCAGAAAAATAGACTTCTGCCGGTTGGCATACTCAGCTACCTCACGGGCATGTTCAGCCTCTTTGCGGGCAGCTTCAGACTCGTTTCGGGCACGTAAAGCAATATTCCTCTCCTTTTGCAGACGAACAATGCTTTTGCGCCTTTGCAGCGTATAGACAAAGATAAAGACTATCAGACTGACGGACAGGAGGAGAAGCACCGAGGTGATAAACATCTGCATGCGTCCTCGTTCTTCAGCAGATGCAGCACGTTCTTGTTGATGAAGCGCTTCCGTGCGGTTGCGTTCCACCTCAATCATCCGCTGCCTCAAGGCGAGGTCGGAGTTCTTCAATTTCAGTTCGGTAGCCTGCAATGCCAGCCGGTCGCGTTCCTTGTCGGTTTCCATCAAGCGGTGCTCATCAGCCAGTTGACGAATGCGCATCTCGCTGTTCTGCAAGGCAAGACGGTTTTTCTCAGTTTCCAGCCGGGTATTATCAAAGCGGGCGGTGTATTCCGTCAGCATCCTGTGGCGCTCCACATCATCCTCGTTTCTCTTTATGGAGTCGCACTTGTCACACCAGCTCAATGATTCCTCATACCGCCCCTGCAACCGGCTAAGCCTCTTCATGCAATCGAAATATGAAATATTGTCGTGAGGCAGAGTATTTATTATGGTGGCAGCCCGTTCATAATCTCCGACAGCCATATAATAATCAGCATTTCCCATCTGGCAATTAAGTAGCATACCACCGAATACAGGATGTTTCTCCGTAATCCGATTCATTTCGTCCAAGCATTTCTTGCTCTCTACCAAATCCTGCATAGAACCGGATGACAGATAAAGCCCCACTAAATAGCAAAGCGGTTGCACCCGTCTTGTAGGGTCGGGAGCCAGAGAAAGCGCCTTCTTGAGATAGCCGAGGGCTTTGGCGTCATCACGCAACATCTGACAGGATTCACCCGCCGTAAGGTAGAGGCTGACGGCATCCCCCGGATTTCCGTGCTGTTCTATGTATTCGGCTCCCTGAACCGCATACTTCATCGCCAGTTCATAGCTGGCCTGCATCTTATAAATGGAACTGAAGTGCTGAAAGGAGAAACCTATTCCATAGGGATTGTTCAGTCGCCGGGCTTCCGCCTGATAGTCGTTCACCTCCTCCAACGCCTTGACGTACATCACCTTCATCTTCCAATAAGCGATAATCCGGTTCCATCCGCTGAACACGTATTGCTGAAAGGGGGTGCGGACGGCAAAGCCGCGCAACGTACGGACGGCATCTTGCAAGGCAGAGAGATTACCTTTGTAGTAGTAATAATCCACCTTCTGATGCAGAGCCAGACACTGCGCCTTCTGGTCACCCTTGCATTCCGCCATGTGGAAGAGGGTATCCGCCATGAGGAGCACTTGCGGACTACGGACGGCTTTGGTACATTTCACAAGGTAGGGATAGAGTGAGTCGTCTATCTTATAGACATTGTTTTGGGCAGAAAGAGGCATAAGCTGCAGAAATACTGTACACAACAACAGGGTAGTGATATGTGAGAATGTTTTGTTCACGGATGCTTGTTTGTTTGTTTGCCTCTATTCAATAAGACATGACCTTGCGGAAAGAGTGTTCTTTAAGGATTTGTAAAATTATAGCAAAAAAACAGAAACTGCAACAATTGACTCCGAAAACTTATAATATCTACTCATTCCCGATCTGTTTTCCACCCATCTCCACCAATTCCACATCATCGCCCGATACACGCAAGTATCTGCCGAGGTTTTTTCTTCCCGTTCGGACACAAACTGCACACGTATAGCCGAAATTTGATCCAAGCCAGTTTCTTCAGGCGTATCAGCTCCCTTACCGGCACAGCTCAACTTGTAGAACATAAACTTATCTGTATTGATTATGAAATCAAAGATAGTCAAGTAGTAACCTCTGTGTAAATAAAAAGGCTTTTAATATAAGATAAGGTATAGGGTGTGTGTGGCAAGGGTAGGAAACACTGTCAGCAACTCCGCCGATATTCAGAGGGTGACATCCCCTCGCACTTCCTGAACAGGCGAGTGAAATGGGTGGAATATTTGAATCCCAATTCTTCGGCTATCTCATTGACAGACAATACGTCTTCCGCCAATAATTGTTTAGCCCGATCTATAATCTTCAACTGAATATACTCCTGCGCAGTTTTCCCGGTTTCTTTCTTTATCATGTCACCGAAATAGTTGGGGGACAGAAACACCTTTCCTGCACAATAAGAAACAGACGGAACACCCTCTATGCAAAGTCTACCTGATTCAAAATATTCATCCAACAGGTTCTCAAATCGTGTGAGGACATCTTTATTGACTTTCCCACGAGTAATGAACTGGCGGTCGTAATAGCGCATACAATAATCCAACAACATTCCGATACTGCGTGCAATCAGGCTATTGGTATGTTTGTCTATTTCACGATTCAGTTCCGTCAGTATATTGACAAAACATTGCTCGATGATTTCACGCTCCTTTTCAGAAATGTGCAGAGCCTCATTTGCATCGTATGAGAAAAATGTATAATCTTTGATTGTGCGTCCCAATTCTGTCCCGTAGATCAAATCCGGATGAAAGACCAAAGCCCACCCTTTGGGCTGAATCGGCCCTTCGCTCTCTACGCCGAATATTTGCCCCGGAGCAACCGCTACGATTGTTCCCTTCTGATAATCATAGTAATTGATACCATAACGCAATGGTCCACACATCACATCCTTCAAAAAAATGCCATACAGACCATAATTCATACGGTGAAACTCTCTAAGAGTACACTTTGACATATCAATGACACTGACTAATGGATGTAGCGTCTCCACGCCCATATATTCATTGTAAGCGTGGATGGTATTTATCTTTCTTATCCCATTCATATTCTTATCTTGTTAGACAAGGCAAAGATAATAGTTTTATAATTAGCAGAATACCTCTCGATGAAGAATCCGTAAAATTGGTCGGAGCATCCGTAATAGGTATAGCGACTCTCATAAAGAAATCACCTAATTTTGCACCATCGAAGTTGTTTCAAATTAAAACAAAAAGAATAATGAAAAAATTACCTGCAATTGCATTAGGAACATGGTCGTGGGGCACAGGTGTCGCAGGAGGCGACCAAGTATTCGGGAATCATCTGGAGGCAGAGGACTTAAAGCCCGTATTTGAGGAGGCCATGAAGAACGGGCTGAACTTGTGGGACACAGCCACCGTTTACGGCATGGGAACGTCGGAAAGTATTCTCGGCGGTTTCACACGCTCTTATAATCGTGAAGAAGTGATTATCTCCACCAAGTTCACACCGCAGATTGCCGGAGTGTACGGTAATCCGATGGAACAGATGTGTGACGCTTCCTTGAAACGCTTCAACACCGACTACATCGATCTCTACTGGATTCACAATCCTGCCGATGTCGAACGTTGGACTCCCGACCTGATTCCTTTGCTCAAAAGTGGCAAAGTGAAGAGTGTCGGCGTTTCCAACCACAACCTTGCGGAATTAAAACGTGCCAACGAGATTCTTGCAACCGAAGGGTTCAGAATATCTGCTGTCCAAAACCATTTCAGCTTGCTTTACCGTTCATCAGAAGAAGCCGGAATCCTTGACTATTGCAAGGAGAATGACATTGTGTTTTTTGCCTACATGGTACTGGAACAGGGCACATTATCCGGAAAATACAACACAAAAAATCCTTTGCCGCAAGGTAGCGGACGTGGCGAGATGTACAATAAGATGCTTCCGCAGATTGAAAAGCTGGTCGATGCCATGCGTGAAATCGGCAAACATCACAATGCCACTGTTTCACAGATAGCGATAGCGTGGGCTATTGCCAAATACACGCTGCCTGTCATCGGTGTGACCAAAACGAAGTACATTGCTGAAACGGTAGCTGCCACAGCTATCAATCTGACCGATGAAGAAATGGCTCTCCTGGAGAATCTGGCTGCAAAAACCGGAGTTGATACCAAAGGCTCTTGGGAACATCCCATGATTTAAAATCCAAAAGATGAAGAATCTATTTATCATCCCCGCTCTCATCTGTTCGGTGGGAACAATGGCACAAACGGTGTTGGATGTACATTCGCATATCGTGACGGACAGATATACGCAACTGCTCAAGCAACACAATGCAGAGCTGGAAGACGGCTATCCGCTGCCAAAATGGAGTGTGGAAAAGCATATCGTTTTCATGCAGGAGGCGGGTATTGACTGTTCGGTACTTTCCATGCCTTCTCCACAGCCTTATTTCGGTGATACGGAAGAGAGCCGTCGCTGCATCCGTTCCATCAATGAAGAAGCGGCACGTGCCAAGGCGGAACATCCCGGCAAATTCTTGTTCTGCGCTTCGTTGCCTCTCCCCGATGTACAAGTTGCCATCCGCGAAGCAGTCTATGCCCTCGACACCCTTCATGCCGATGGCATCAAACTGGCGACCAACAGCCGTGGACAATATCTTGGCGACAAGGCATTGGACCCGTTGATGGAAGTGCTGAACGCACGCAAATCCGTAGTGATCCTGCATCCGCATACTCCGGAACAACGTCCTGCAAACACGTTTACAGGAGGCCCGATTTTCGTCTATGAATATCCTGCCGAGACTACTCGCGCGGTACTCAACATGATAGAGAACGACATTATGGTACGCTATCCCGACATCAAGTTCGTAGTGCCTCACAGTGGTTCGTTCTTGCCTATCGCCTTGCCACGCTTTCGGGCAGCGCAACCCTTGCTTGTCAAGCAAGGTCTTATGCGTCAGGTGGATATTACCAAGAATCTGGCGAATCTCTATTATGATTTAGCAGGAGGTCCGACACCCGAAATGCTTAAAATGCTACTCACTATTACCGTGCCCGAACATATCATGTATGGTTCAGACTACGGATTTGTACCGAACAAAGTGCTGGTAGCAGTGAAACAGACACTGAAGGAGAGATTGCAGCAGGATGACGTTTTGAGAAATCACATAGAAGACATCTTCGGCAATAATGCCAACCGACTGTTTAATAAATCAAAGTGAAAATGAAACCATTTTTATTATTAGCCCTGCTCTTCTGCTTCGGCACATTATGCAGGGCGCAACAAAATACAGACAATATGCTAATCAGAATTTCCGAGATAGAAGTTCATCCACAGTATCTAAAGGAATATTTGGAATATGCCTATACGGTGGGAGCTACGTCAGTCAAAGAGGAATCAGGAGTCGTCTGTATCTATCCGATGCAGACAAAGCGGGATTCCTGCCACATACGTATACTCGAAATCTATGCTTCGTCCGAAGCCTATCAACATCACATCAAGAGCGCACATTTCCAAAAGTACAAGACAAGCACGCTTCACATGGTGAAAAGTCTCGACTTGGTGGATATGAATGCGCTTGATCTGGCAACGATGCCACAGATATTCGTAAAAATGCCACAAGCTAATGAGAAAATCAATGAAATGGCAATAATTAGCGACTATAACACCGCAGAATAATGAATATATTAAAACAATGGGTGATAATCCCAATGGTAATTATCATCTCTGCTTGTACGAATGTAAATAATAAGCAAACGGATAATAATATGAAAAAGAATATCGGAAGCGTGCTGGCGCTTTACCCCACACCTGCGGTAGTAATCGGCACGATGGTGGACGGCAAGGTGAACTGGATGCTTGCCGGACACGTAGGCATTATGTGCCACGACCATATCATGGTGAGCCTCTTTCAGAGGCACTACACCAACAAAGGTATCAAGGAAAACTTGAAGTTTTCGGTAAACATCGTGGACGAAACTCTGCTTCCCAAAGCTGACTATGTGGGCACGGTGAGTGGCGAGAAAACCGACAAAAGCAAGATATTCGAGTTCTTCATGGGCGATGGCGGCACACCGGTCATCAAAAACGCTCCCGTGGTAATGGAGTGCAAGGTAGAAGACAACTATGTATTGAATGGCTTCGACAATTTCATCTGTTCCATCATCGACACCTACGCTGATGAAACCGTGCTGAACGAAGCTGGAAAAATTGACTATGACGAATTGAAACCCGTATTGTTTGAAATGCCTACCTATACTTATCTGCGCACAGGCGAAAAGATAGGCAAGTGCAAAACTTTAGGAAAAAGCGAATAGAAGGTTTAGTGAAATGAGATTTCCCCCTTGCAACTCGTCTTGTAGAAGGCGGCTGCAAGGGGGAAATCATTTTACTCAAGGCTGTATCTGATCCTGAGTACAGCAGGAGCATCTCTTATTCTATATATAGCGACGTTATCCCAGCCGTTCCTTATAGACTTGCGGCAGTTCGGGCATGGCTCCGCTCTGTGTACAAACGTAGGCGGAAGTTTCTACCGCCAGCTTATGCGCTTCGGGGATGGAGATGCCCTTCAGGATGGAAGCGGTGAAAGCTCCGGTGAAGGAGTCGCCCGCACCCACCGTATCCGCCACCGGTACACGGGGAGTCTCTTGAAATGACACCTCGCCCGGAGTAAAAACATAACTGCCATTCGTGCCACACGTAAGAATCAGCATCTTCAGGTTGTACTTGGCCAGCAGAATCCAGCACTTGTCCTGCAAGTCGATGCCTGGATAGCCGAACATACGGCTGATGGTAACCAGTTCCTCATCATTTATTTTAAGGACATTGCAACGCCGCATGGAGTCGCAAAGTATCTCCTTGGTATAGAAGCCCTGGCGGAGATTGATGTCGAATATCTTGATCTGTCCCTCGTGGTCCGGCATGGTGTCGAGGAAGCGATTGATGGTAGTGCGGCTCACGACACTGCGCTGTGCCAGCGAGCCGAAGCATACGGCACGGGTGCTCAGTGCCAAACGTTTCAGTTCATCGGTAAAAGGGATATTGTCCCATGCCACACCCTCTTTTATCTCATAACAGGGTACACCCACGGTATCAAGCGTCACCTGCACCCTACCTGTGGGATAATCTACCCGTTCTATCTGCGTGCGCAGACCTTTACCGGCAAAGACCTCCAATATCTCGTCGCCATCGGCATCACGCCCTACGGCACTCACCACACGGCTGTCGAAGCCGAACTGCGACACATGAAAGGCGAAGTTCGCCGGAGCACCACCTATTTTCTTTCCTTCGGGCAGGCAATCCCATAGCGCCTCACCCATTCCTACAATAATCTGATTCATACTATTATAATTTCAAGTTTTACTTCTTCATTTTCACCATATAAAAAAACAGGTACACCACGCCGACGGCCATTACCGCCACAGCACCGCTTTGCCCCGCGGCATCACTCGCCACACCCATGGCAAGTGGAAAGATGGTTCCTCCAAACAAGCCCATAATCATCAGGCCGCTGACTTCGTTTTTCTTTTGCGGCAGGGCAAGCAAGGCTTGCGAGAAGACAATAGGGAAAATATTAGAGTTACCGAAACCTATCAGGGCAATGCAGACATATATCATTGCTCTGTCCCCGAAGACAAACAGCCCCGCCATGGCCGCCAGCATGCACAATACACTGATGCCGAAGAATGTTCGTGCTGCCATCTTCTGAAGGATGAATGCCCCAAAGAAGCAGCCCATCGTGCGGAAGATGAAGTAGAGGCTGGTTGCAAAGCCCGCATCGGCAAGCGACATGCCCAAGCGCTCCATCAATATCTTGGGGGCGGTGGTATTAGTACCTACATCAATGCCCACATGGCAGATGATGCCGAGGAAGCAGAGCAAGATGAACGGTTTGCCTAACAGGGCAAGACACTCACCGAAAGAGGAAGGCTTGCCTCCTTCTTTCTCCTCTTGAATGGAGGTGCTGCCCAACCAAAGAATGGCAATGACGGCAATAATCATATAGACCGGGAACAGCACACGCCAACCCATACCGAATGAAGGCATGGCCTGAGCAGCTCCCCACATGGCAATGTAAGGGGCAAGGAATGAGGCAATCGCTTTGACAAACTGACCGAAGCCCAAGGAACTTGCCAACCGTTCGCCATTCACGACGGTAGAAAGCAACGGGTTGAGCGAGGTCTGCATCAGCGCATTGCCAATGCCTAAGAGAGAGAACGAAGCGAGCATCAACACATATCCGTCACCAAAAAGCGGCAACAGCAAAGATGCAAAGGTGACAACAAGGCTGAGGAGCACCGTCTTCTTGCGTCCGATGTGGTTCATCAGCATGCCCGTAGGCACAGAGAAGATGAGGAACCAGAAAAAGACAAGCGACGGGAAGATGTTTGCCTGAGAGTCCGTCAGATTCAAGTCGGCCTTCACATAGTTCGAGGCGATGCCCACCAAGTCAACAAAACCCATGGCAAAGAAGCAAAGCATCATGGGGAGGAGCTTGGAAAAAAAATGAGTGTTTTGATTGTTCATGATTCTGAGTAATAACAATGTGAATAATCCGGATTACATTCCCAGTCTATATACCTTGCAGCCGTCCACCTCATAACTGCCGCCTTTACCATAAAAGCTTATACGGTTGTACGGCTCGTTTGGGAAGATGAGATTGGTCATGGCTACCCTACCTCCATCAAGAAAGATTTCCACAGAACACTTGTCCACAAATATGTCCAGACTATGAGAGGGTGCTTCTACAACCGGAGCCCAAGTGGCGAGGGCAAAGTCATCAATGTAATTAATGGAAGCAGACATACGCTTGTCAGGTGCTTCGAGAGCATGGGGCCTACTCTTGCATCCAAAGTCCACGATACCACTCTTGGTGCGGTCCATCACGAACTTTCTTTCCGGGAGGTTGAAATAAACATCCACCACCTCATCCTTTTCATTGGAAAGCCTGAATCCCATCACTCCGGCAGTACCGACCGTGAATCGCATTGACAGTTCATACGCACCTTTGTTGTTGTCCAGCAACGGGGTTATCGGATATTCCTTATCAGCATTGACAGTAAAGGCGGGGATATCTTTCATCTCTTTACGCAAGCTTTGTACCTCTTTTACCGGAATGGCAGAAACATAAAGTTCACCATCTTGTCTATACAAGGTCAGTTCGCGTGGCAGTGCATTGGCACTGCGAAACTGCCGGGTAGGAACGACATCGGCATACTGCCAATTGCTCATCCAAGGCACAGCAATGACACGGTCACCGGTATTAGAGAAACAGACGGCCGCATAGTGATCCTTTCCCCAATCCAACCACTTCACCGTTTCCTTCGGACTGTCGCAAATAAAATGTGTTCCGTCAAAGTCACCTACAAAATATTGTGTGGCACTGCCGCCAAAGTAGCAACCCGGATTTACGTTGACAATCATCACCCATTTCATCCGACTCCTGTTACCGTCCACGGGCAATTGAACCATATCAGGACACTCGAACTGACGGGGCTGTACACCATAACCTTCCCCCCATACACTGAGATATGTCCAGTCCTTCAGGTTTCGCGAAGCATAAAAGCACATTTCCTTGTCGGCAGAAACAATCATTATCCACTTCTTTTCAGGGGCATACCAGAAAACCTTAGGATCACGGAAATCTTTCAGTCCGTCAAAAGGAGTCAGTATGGGATTCTTTTCATACTTGGTATAAGTATTTCCATTGTCACGGCTATAAGCCATGCACTGAATCTGCCCGTTCTTGTCGCTGGCAGACGTATAGAAGGCAACAATAGTACCTTCGCCATAACCTGAGGTATTATCCACATCGACCACCGAGCTACCGGAGAAGATATGCCCCAAAGTATCACGTGCAATGGCGGGAGCACGATGCTCCCAGTGCATCAGATCCTTGCTGACAGAATGCCCCCAATGCATATTTCCCCAAATAGAACCATAAGGATTGTACTGGAAGTAAAGGTGATACTCGCCACCTTTATATACGAGTCCGTTGGCATCGTTCATCCAGCCGTAAAGCGGGGTATGATGGTAAACCGGGCGGAACCTGTCGGTATTGACAGTATCAAAGGTATCAGAAAGCTTCATTTGTTCCCAACAGAGGGCATTCTGGGCTATGCGATCAATGCGTACAGTAGCCTTTTTTGCCTCTGCAGGAAGTTCAAATGGAACGAAGTAATCTACTTTTTTCTGAGCAAGACGTACATCCATATCTGTATCAGCAGCACCGCCGGTATCGAGGCGTACCTGACTCTCGGCAGCATTTTCCTCTACCGGAAGAAGAAGATATTTTGGGGGATTGGCAATGTGAATCACTACAAGGCTGTCACCCTGCCATTCAAGTTTTAACTCACTCTTGGACATCTGGCAGGAAGAAAGGCCTAATGCGAGCGCAAGCGCACAAAGCATTGCATAAAAGATAGACGTTTTCATGATATCGATATTATGAATAATACAAAGTTAATAATTTATTCTGAACCACCATTCAGATTAAGGTCGAACTGCTGCTTGCCGAAATGATTGGTATTATAGTTCAGCACTCCGTTGAAGCCATCGTTACCGATGCCCAATCGAGTAAATGAGTTTACTGCATAACCAATGTTTCCTATAGTAATGGCAGTTTCGGATATTTTCAACAAGTCTGTATGTTCCAGACTACTGTCACCCCGCCAATGCGTATTTACATGAAGGAAGAAGCGCATTCATAACCTTCCTCATATAAATCCGTCAGTTTCCGAATGTCTCGTTCAATGCGATCCACCACTATCGGCTTCTGCGGACGGATAACAGTTATTTCGCCGGCATCTTCCAGACGTTCCACCAAATCAAGCTGCTCGTTATAGACATGGCTACGAAGATTGATGGCTTTACGCAAAAGAGGATACTTCTTATAGATAAACGGTGGGACTTTAGTGCCTTGTATCTCCTTACGATAGCCACGGTTGCGAGTCAGTACCACCACATTGTGCATATAGCCATCCAGACGGGCACGCACCAGAGGAATGCTGTCCACAATGCCTCCATCCAACATAGGAATATTATCCACATAAGTAATGGGACAAACAAAAGGCAGGCTACTCGAAGCACGTGCAATGCTGATGACGCGCTCCTTACTTTGCTTCTCCTCAAAGTAGTTCGCCTCTCCCGTCTCACAATTGGTAGTTACCATGACATAATGTTCGGGAGAACGAAAGTAAGCATCATAATCGTAAGGCAGAATATGTTCGGGAAACTCACGGAACAGCAGGTCAAAATCCATAATATTGCGCTTCTTCAGCAGATGCTTCAGACCGATGTAGTTGTATTTCTCCAGCAAGTCAATGTTGCTGTACTTGGCCCGCCCACGCTGTCCGGAGATGTACGAAAGCCCGTTGCATGCACCTGCACTGACACCGATAGTATAAGGAAAGCGGATGCCCCGATCCATGAAATTGTCAAGTACGCCGCAAGTAAAAACGCCACGCATGCCTCCACCCTCAAGCACCAGTCCGCTATAAGGAGTAAGGGATATCTTGCTGTTTTGTTCCATAATTTTGTCTTTATAGGGTAAACACAGCCCTACATTGAGAAGCAAACGTTAATTTACCCCTGCAAAGATAGTCTTTGTTAACGATATTCTGATTATCTTTGCCCCATCAAGAAATCTATTAATATATTTTTAATCATGATGAAAAAGACAATACTCATTGCCGCACTTGGAATACTAAGCCTCAATATGGCAGCCCAAGATGCCCCAAAAGAAGAAAAGCCGAAGGAAGAAGGCTTCGTTTTTACCACCGTCAAGGAATTGCCTATCACGTCCATCAAAAATCAGAACCGTGCCGGAACATGTTGGTGCTACTCAGGCATAGCCTTTCTGGAATCGGAATTGTTGCGCATGGGAAAAGGTGAATATGACTTTTCCGAAATGTACATCGTACACAAAACTTATGAAGACCGTGCAGATATCGCAGTCCGCACTCACGGCGATGTGTCATTTTCACAAGGCGGTTCTTTCTATGACGTAATGTATGGCATGAAGAAGTTCGGTCTGATTCCCGAAGAGGCGATGCGCCCGGGTGTAATGTACGGTGATACACTGAGCAACCACACTGAACTCTCCGCTGTTTCCGAAGCTGTCGTTGCCGCCATAGCAAAAGGCAAGTTGCGTAAGCTCCAGACAGACGTCAACCACAATCCATTGTGGAAGAAGGCTATTGCCGCTATCCATGACATCTACTTGGGAGAATGTCCGGAGAAGTTCACCTACAAAGGGAAAGAATATACTCCGCAATCTTTCTACCAATCCACCGGACTGAATCCTGATGACTATATTTCCCTGACCTCCTACACTCACCATCCATTCTATGAACCGTTCGTACTGGAGATTCAGGACAACTGGCGCTGGGGACAATCCTATAATCTCCCCATCGACGAGCTGATGCAGGTGTTCGACAATGCCATATCCACCGGCTATACCATCGCTTGGGGTGCTGATGTGAGTGAAGAAGGCTTTACACGCGACGGTATCGCAGTGATGCCCGATGCTTCCAAAGCACAGGAACTGAGTGGCTCGGACATGGCACATTGGCTGAAGATGAAACCTGAAGAAAAGAAATTGAACAGCAAACCTCAACCGCAAAAATGGTGTACTCAAGAAGAACGTCAGGAAGCTTATGACAATTGGGAAACCACCGATGACCACGGTATGCTGATTTATGGTACTGCCAAAGATCAGGAAGGTAATGACTATTATATGGTGAAGAATTCTTGGGGAAAGGCCGGCAAGTATGATGGCTTGTGGTATGCTTCCAAAGCTTTTGCACGCTACAAGACAATGAACATTGTAGTGAACAAGAAAGCACTGCCCAAAGAGATTGCCAAGAAACTGGGCGTAAAGTAAGAAAGGATACTGAGATAGTATAAATCAGACAGGGTGATAAAGTACGCTCATCAAAAAGCTGTACTTTATCACCCTGTCTCTTTTCTTAATGAAAAACTCTCCCGTCACGCTATCCCCAAGAGTTCTATCTCGAAAATAAGCGTAGAGCCTCCGGGAATACCGGGCTGGGAAAACTTGCCGTAACCCATCTCTGCCGGGAGATACACCTCCCACTTATCGCCCACGCACATTTGCTGCATGGCAATAATCCATCCCTCAATGAGATCACACAGACGGACAGCCAATGGTGCACCGCCACGACTACTGTCAAACTTCTTGCCGTTGATGGTACGCCCCGTATAGTGGGCAGTGACAATACTTCGCGGTGATGGATGACTGCCTTTGGCCTCACCTGATGCCAATACCTTATAATATATACCTTTCGGAAGTGACTTCACCCCTTCTTCTTGTGCTTTTGACTCCAGCCAATCCTTGTTGACTTGAACATATTCTCTCTTATTCATATTTTTACTATCATTTATAGGTGTAGTAAACACTATTCGAGCGCAAAATTACAATTTCCAACGGAAACATAGATAAGTTCATTCTGGAAAACACTCACTTCATCATCCTTCCATTCACATATTCCAGAAACTTATCCTTATAAATGTCCCCAACAGGGATGTAAGTTTCGCCAAAGACAATGCGCAGGCGCGAGATTTCCGCAATCTTCCTCAGATTGACGATGTACGAGCGATGCACCCGCATGAACTGAGACGGCGGAAGTACTTCTTCCAGGCGCTTCATGCTGAGCAACGGCATCAGCGGTTTGGGCTCTCCTTCCACATAAATGCGAACATATTCGCTCATTCCCTCAATATATTTGATGTCGTTCAGGCGAACACGCGTCACACGATAGTCACTCTTGACAAACAGTGATTCTTCGCCTCCCTCCTCCAGCGAATGTTCCAGGCGTCTGCGTGCCTTTTCGGTAGCCATCAGCAAGTCCTGAAAACTGAAGGGCTTCAGCAGATAGTCCACGGCATCCACCTTAAAGCCGTCCACGGCATACTCTGAATAGGCAGTGGTAAAGACAACCATCGGACACTCCGTCAGTGAACGGACAAACTCCAGGCCGTTGAGGTCGGGCATGTTGATGTCGATAAAAAGCAGGTCCACACGCTCGACAGACAGGGCTTTCATGGCAGAGAAAGCATCATGGCAAGAAGCCACAAGATTCAGGTAGGGAATACGGGAAATATATTCCGTCAGTTGCGTCAGAGCAAGGGGTTCGTCGTCAATAGCAATACAGTTTATCATATCTCAATCTGTTTATTATTTACTTTTATAATGCCCGCACGAGGCTTCTTCATTTTCCTATGGGAATGGTAAGCAACACATCGAACCGTTGCTCCATGTTGCTGATGGCAAGAGTGTATTCATCGCCGAAAAGCAGTTGCAGGCGCTTGCGCACATTCTCCAGACCAATGCCGTGGTGCTCGTCAACGTTCTTTCCAAAGTTACTGTTGGAACAACGGAAAAGCAGTTCACGTCTCTCCAACGTCAGACTGACAGTGATGAACGAATCTTTCTGATAGCTCACCCCGTGTTTGAAAGCATTCTCCACAAATGAGATGAAAAGCAACGGCGGAACCTGCACGCCTGATTCTTCCTCCGGCAGTGACAGTTCTATGCGTACACTCTCCGGATAGCGGATGCGCATCAGCTCCACGTAGTGACGGAGGAATTGCACTTCCTTGGAGAGTGGCAGGGTGCGCTTGTCACTTTCATAGAGCATGTAGCGCATCAGGCGTGAAAGTTCCACGATGGTTTCCTTGGCCTTCTCTGTGTCAATATCTACCAAAGCATGAATATTGTTCAGCGTGTTCATGAAGAAGTGCGGGTTTATCTGATACTTGAGGTATTCCAATTCGGAATGCAGGTTGTGGTGTTCCAGTTCCTTCATCGCTTCTTCATCGCGCACAGACTTGAAGAACAGCTTGACGGCGATATTGAAACTGAACATCAGCAGGGCAATCATTACCTGCCCCAAAAAGGGTCCCCGGAACAGGAATACAAAGAATGGCGGATGTCCCTGAAGTGGTTTACCCATACGCCGCCCGTCAGGATACACTTTGTCCGGACGAACCTGCCCGGCTTTATACTCAGGGCGAGCCTCGGTTTCGAGAAGAACGTCAGCCTCTGGATGTGCCTTGCTTTCGGAATGAGCATTAGCTTCAGAGCGAATATCACCTACTCCGGGATATACGTGATGTCGGTTCTTCTTCATCTCCATGCGGAAATTCTGCGGAACACGGTCTTTCATGACGAGGTTCATCATACCGAACGTCAGCAATACGCACAATGTGGCGGAAGCCACATAAACCACTAATTTCTGCCGCATGAACAGTCGTGGAGCCAGCAACCGATTATTCAGTACAAAGAGCAGCAGGAAAGGTGATGCGTCTATCCATGCCGACAGGATCTCTCCCCAACCCATGCCCGTATCTTTGCCGGACAGATAGTCGAAGAAATGGCTCACTACGGGAAAGAGGATAACGATGCCCCATACGGCCATGTATATCATCATTTCCGGCAAATAGCGTTTATAGCCCGAATGGACAAATGTTTCCTTCATGCGGAGTATAATATTCAGTTTCAGCATGGCAAAAGTAAAAGTGATTCAACAGAATAAGAAAAAAATAGACGAATGGGAACATTTTAAAGACAAAGACAAAGATTTATCATCAATGCCAGCCTCCACCGGGAAAGCCTCCTCCGCCACCCGTGCCGCCGGAAGTGCTGCCTGCCGTAGTCACCATGCTGCTTGCTGTGAAGGTAGCAGTTTGTGTGCCTGCCTCGTAAGTGCCGTCCGTAGTCAGTCCGTAGAAGGAAGTGCCTCCACTGACGCTGCCACCGATATATATCGTATAGCTGCCACCCGAAATGAGCTTGGCGCTGCTGAACAAAACTGTCATTTGGCTGTAGGTACGCGGGATGGTATAGGACATCACCTGCGTACCGTCTGACGCCACAATAGTGAACAGCGTGCCACTGCTGCCCGAACCGCCATAGATCACGGCGTGTTGTGTACAAACACTCGATGTAGGCGTACTGGTGCTACCGCCGATGCCAAGCAGCGTGCCGCCGGTAATCCTGAAAGTGTTTTGGTCGCAATCAAAACCTTCTTCGGGACTGGTAGTGCCGCTGGCCACCACCGTGCCACCGGTAATGGTGAGCGTACCGTTGGAGTCAATGCCGTCGTTGCCACTACTGTAGCAATAGACAGAACCGCCATTGATGGTAATGTTGTTTGTAGCGTTAAGACAATCGTCATAGGCATAGACACGCACATCGCCGCCGTTAATGACAAGCGTGCTCTTGCTTTCGATGCCTTCGCTGCCTTCACCACCGATGGTGCGCACCCATACTGTGCCGCCGCCGATAGTGAGCGTTCCGTCCGCTTTGATGCCTTTGGCCGAGGAGTCCAGACGGTTGTAGGTGTATTGCTTGCCAGCAGTAATGATTTTCAGCGTACCCGATGTCATTGTAAACGCACCGTCGCAATTGATGCCCTTTCCTGCCGCACCGGTGCTCTTGATGGAGAGTGAAGCCCCGTCCACGGTAAGATTGCCGTCACACTTGATGCCGGCAGAGGAGCTGATGTCGCCATCATCGGAGTCATATTCGGCCGAGCCGGAAGTGAGCAAAATTTGCTGCCCGCCGGTGAGGGTGATGTCCGTGGCCGACTTCAGAGCTTTGGATGCCGTGCCCGATATATCGGCTTTGAGCAGCCCGCCGCGGATGTCGATGTTCCCCTCCTCACAGTCCAGCCCGTCGCCGCCGGGGATGAGCTTGAGCATACCACCGGCAATGATTATTTTCTCGTTGGTGTGGATGGCATCTTTCGGGGCGGAGGCTACGGTGAGATTCGTGGCAGCGTGCACGAAGATGTATTCATCGCTACAGATGCCATGCTTGCAGTTACCGTTCACAGTAAGCGTGCCACTGCCGCTGAAGATAAGTTGACCTTCGCTGAAAAGGCAAGCCTTCTGGTCTTCTCCGTCCGGGGTATTGGTGTAGGTGGCAGCATCGGTCAGGGTGTTGGCGGTTCCCGCGGCACACTCCACGAAGACGCGCTTCTTGCCCTGGATGTTGACGGCAGCGCCCTTGGTGCTGGCCAGGTTCAGACCGGAAAGGGTGAGCTTGAACTTCTTCTCACTGTATATTTTCAACGCTCCATCGGTGGTGGAGCCGCTGAGGCGATAGTCCACACCCGCCACGGTGGAGTTGACGGTGACGTAGGCTCCATCTATGGTGACAGTTACACCTGTGACGGATCCGGTTACCGCGGCCTGCCCGTCATCAAAGGCTATCTGTATCACCGAAGCGAAGGTGGAGTTCTCCACGTAATCATCGTACTCATCGGCGGAAGTGTCGGTTATCACGGATTCGGTGGCATCGGTGAAGGCAGCGTCGGTCACATCGTCCCACGCCACATCAAAGTCGAGCAGATTGCCCGACGCATCGGAAGTGCCGGAGGAGGGTGTACTACCGCCGATGCCAGTGCCGCCGGGGAGGTTACCGCCATCGCTGTCGGTACTGTCCCAATAGTCTATGGGATCTGTGCTGCATGACAGGCATAGCGTCAGGCAGACAATGGTCCAAATTGTTTTCTGCATTTTCATGTTATTCTTTATTACGTTTAAAATATTTGTTTTAGAACTGTGGATATACTTTTTCTTTCGTATCAAGATAAAAAAAATACGGCTAAGAAAGTACAGTTCAGAGCTTCAGCTTATATCCGACGCCGAGGACGTGCCCGTTTGCCTCATCGTCGTCAGCATGGTTCTGATAGCGGTAGAACGCATCTACGGAGTGACATTTGTTTATCCTATAGCCCGTGCCTAAGGTCCAGCGCGTCTTGTCTATGCCCCAACCGTCGGTGATGCTGTGATAGAGTTCGCACGAGGCGTATGGGCTGAAGGCAGACTTACGAATGTTCCACACTGCCTGCAGGCGGGTGCGGAGTATATTCTTGGTCTTGGCGCTGATTTCTTCGTCAGCCTTGCGAGATCCGTCGTCGCCGTCATACTTGGGCACGGAGAGGGCCATGCGACGGGTCCACTGGTAGCGTTCGCGCAGGGAGAGCTCCAGCCGATACCAGGTGTAGCTACCCGTAAGCGAAGCGTAAAATCGATGTCGGGGACTCCAATAGGCGGATATCAGGTTGCCCTTCTTGGTTTCTTCGACGGGCTGGCGACTGTATATATAGGTGTATCCGCCGTCGGCTTTCAGGAAGGAAACCGGGCGATAGGCCATGCCGAAGCCGGCCGACCAGCGTTCTACGTTCTTCAGTCCGTTGCGTGTGCGGAATTCTCCTTCTGCCGAAGCATCGAAGCCGGGAAAAAGTTTCTTCTTCACCTCAATGTCGGTCCAGATGCCGAAGTCGTCGCTCTGAGCCCGCAGGCCGACTGCCACACAGGGGAGGCAGAGAGCAAATAAGACAGTAAGTATTCTTTTATTCACAATCATCTATCAATTAATTCATTAACAGTCGTATATAGGGATCTCTCAATGACCGAAAGCCTAAGTTCAAAGTCTGTGAAATTATCTTCCCTTTTTCATTCTCCTTCGCGGGGCAGCTTAGTGAGCGTATCCACTGTATTCACTTCATCGCCAGCAGGCTCATAATAGACTTTCAGCATAGCCGTATCACGCAGGAAGTCGATGTGTCCCACCTCCACCTTGGTGATATCCAGTCCGGTGCGTTCTTCCAGGTCCGAGATGAGTTCGCACCGGTGTCCGGGAGTGATGAGTTCGATGCGGTCGTACTGCACCAGTTTGCAGGAGATGTGCCTCAGCCAGCGGTTGCTCTCGCACAGCCAGACGCTGAGCACAAACAGCAGGTTGGTGCATAGCAGTTCGGCATAGCTGATGCCCACCGCCAGAGCATTGATGACGGACACGGCGATAATGACGAACAGGTACGTCATCTCCCTCACCGGCATCGACTCCGTGCGGTAGCGGATAATGCCGAAGATGGCAAACAGCCCCAAGGCGAAGCCTATCTTCAGTTTCACGCTACCTAAAAGGAATATCATCAGGAAGATGCTGATGCTGATAAGCGTGAAGGTGAAAACGTAATCCCTGCGGTGGCTCTTGGGATAGTAGAAAAGGCGTATCATGCCCAGCACCACCAGCATATTCAGCCCGAAGTGAAGAAAAAGTTCAAGGAAACCGGCGCCGTCCATCAGCGGCATTTCCGTCATTGTCATTTCTGTAAGTTCATCCATATTGTACTTCATTTGGTTTATTAATAAAGATTATTCCATCCCCGGCTTGCCCCCGATAACTTTTGCCATGCTTCCTTTCGGGCACGGATTTCTTCTTTATGCTGTTCGCGAAAGCCGTGTGATTTATCTGTCGCTTCCCGGAAATGCGATTCAAAAGATATTACTTGCCGCCAAGCCGTTCCAGCTTCCGCAGGCGAGGCTTGAAGCGGTTCTGCCTCAGTCCCGTGTCAGTCAGCACACAGCCCATGCAATATTTACTGAAGTTGGAGGGCCGCACGCGCAGGCTTCGCAACAGTTCGCGGGCGGGCGAGAAGCTGCGCCCGTCACGCTTCAGTTCCACCACGGCCAGATTGCCCAAAGCAGCCTCCGCCCCGTTCGTCAAGCAACGGAAGCGGATGTCACAATCTATCGTCAGGCGTTCCGTACAAGCCCTGTTCACCAAAGTAATGCGCCTGAAGCGGTTCTCCAACTGAGGGGTGAGCTGCGCCAGAGTATAACACGCATAACGTCGCAGGAAGTCGTCTCCCCCATCGGCAGCCAGCGTATCGGCCGAAGTCACGGCAATACGCTTCTTATCCGTCCGCCCCTTGTTGTTCTTATTCTTCACCTCCAAAAAAGCGAGGCCGGAAGACACGTAAGTGCGCACCCTGATTTTCTCTCTCACAGCATGTCCATGCAGGTGCTCCAGATACATGCCACGGTTGGCAGTGTCAAGATAAACCGTGCGGTAAGCAATGTCACGCTCCCCCTCCACCTGTTGCACACGATAGTCACGGGCAGCCAACAGCAGAAAGGCATCGAGCACGTCAAGCGTCATCACATACTTCGTGTCTAAGCGGTTCATCAGCCTTATGCCACTCATCTCTTCCAGCGAGATGGGGGTGAAGGCGGCGAGCAATTGTTCTTTATCGAAATTAATCAGCATATTGAGTAACAGATGTTTCGTTCGTGTGACAAATGTAAATGGCTATTCCAAGAAAAGAAAGTAGTTTCGGTGAACGGACTGTTTTTCTATGTGAACAGATACCACAGTGTTTCTGCTCAAAATCCTCCCGTTTGTGCATTTTTCATTCCATTTTCTTGCCAAAACCAACTCTTTGCGTAAATTTGCACGCTGATAATCAAGTTAACCGGATGATTTCAGTAGCAGGAACTCCTTTCCTTACTACTCCTACTGTCCCGTTACTGACATGTTTCATGTAGAAATACTAATACTAATAATTAATAGCATGAGTTTGAAAATCGTAGTATTGGCAAAACAAGTTCCCGACACACGTAACGTCGGGAAAGATGCCATGAAAGCCGACGGAACCATCAACCGCGCGGCACTCCCTGCCATCTTCAACCCCGAAGACCTGAATGCCCTTGAGCAAGCGCTTCGGCTGAAAGACGGCCATCCGGGCTCCACCGTAACCATTCTGACCATGGGACCGGGACGCGCAGCCGAAATTATCCGTGAAGGACTTTACCGTGGTGCTGACAACGGCTATCTGCTGACCGACCGCGCCTTTGCCGGAGCAGATACTCTGGCCACTTCGTATGCCCTCGCCACAGCCATCAGGAAGATTGGCGACTATGACGTCATCATCGGCGGGCGTCAAGCCATCGACGGTGACACCGCACAGGTAGGTCCGCAAGTGGCCGAGAAGTTGGGACTGACACAAGTGACATACGCAGAAGAAATTCTGAACGTGGACGAAACCACCAAAAAAATTACCGTGAAACGTCATATTGACGGCGGTGTGGAAACCGTAGAAGCTCCCCTGCCCATCGTAATTACCGTGAACGGAAGCGCAGCCCCGTGTCGCCCGCGCAATGCCAAACTGGTGCAAAAGTACAAACGCGCCCTCGGTGCACAAGAGAAAGCCGCCATCACCAAAGAAGGCGATGAACTGGCATACGCCGGCCTTTACGAGAAATATCCCTATCTGAACATCACGGAATGGAGCGTTGCCGACGTCAACGGTGATCTTGCCCAATGCGGTCTCAGCGGATCGCCCACAAAGGTGAAAACCATCCAGAACATCTCATTCCAAGCCAAAGAAAGCAAAACACTGACAGGCAGCGACAAGGATGTAGAAGATTTAATTATTGAACTGTTAGCTAACCATACTATCGGGTAAAGGAGTGAAAGAAGTTAAAAGGAGTTAGAGAACGAAGTGGATGATAACTCCTTAACGACATAACTCCTCAAAAAAGAAAACAATATGAATAATGTATTTGTATATTTAGAGATAGAAGGCACTACGGTTGCCGACGTCAGTCTCGAACTCCTGACCAAAGGTCGTAAACTGGCTAATCAGTTAGGTTGTCAATTAGAAGCCATTGCTGTCGGAAACAATCTGACAGATATTGAAAAGCAGGTATTGCCATTCGGCGTTGACAAACTCCATCTATTCGACGCTCCGGGATTATTCCCCTATACTTCCCTTCCCCACTCTTCCGTCCTCATTAATCTATTCAAGGAAGAAAAACCGCAAATATGCCTGATGGGTGCTACAGTTATCGGCCGTGACCTCGGCCCCCGCGTTTCTTCCGCACTGACAAGCGGACTTACCGCCGACTGTACTTCCCTTGAAATCGGTGATCATGAAGACAAGAAGGAAGGCAAAGTATATGAAAATCTGTTGTATCAAATCCGTCCCGCATTCGGTGGTAACATCGTTGCCACCATCGTGAATCCCGAACACCGTCCGCAGATGGCGACCGTGCGTGAGGGCGTGATGAAGAAAGAAATCCTCGATGCCAACTACAAGGGTGAAGTCATCAACCACGACGTTGCCAAGTACGTACCCGAAACGGACTATGTAGTAAAGGTCATCGACCGCCATGTAGAAGCCGCCAAGCACAACCTGAAGGGTGCTCCCATCGTGATTGCCGGAGGTTACGGCATGGGCAGCAAGGAAGGTTTCAATATGCTGTTTGAACTGGCTAAGGAACTTCATGCCGAGGTAGGCGCCAGCCGTGCCGCCGTCGATGCAGGCTATGCCGACCATGACCGTCAGATAGGTCAGACAGGTGTTACGGTTCGTCCCAAGCTCTATATCGCTTGCGGCATCAGCGGACAAATCCAGCACATCGCCGGTATGCAAGAGAGTGGCATCATCATCTCCGTGAACAACGACGAGAACGCTCCCATCAATACCATTGCCGACTACGTAATTAATGGTACGGTAGAAGAGGTGATTCCGAAGATGATTAAGTACTACAAGGCTCATAGTAAATAATTTGAGGAGTTAAGGAGTTAAAGGGAGTGAAGGAGTTAAGCCGATAGTTCTTATGACAAACAGCTTTACAGACATTATAGCATGGCAGAAAGCGCATACTTTCGTATTGCAGGTATATCAAGCCACGCGAAGCTATCCGGCAGAAGAACGTTTCGGCTTGTGCTCCCAATTCCAGAGAGCCGCCGTATCTATCCCGGCCAATATAGCCGAAGGCTACAAAAAGCTTGGCAATGCAGATAAACTCCGTTTCATGAATATCGCACAAGGCAGCTTAGAAGAGTGCAGATATTACATACTCCTTTCCAAAGACCTGAATTATATTACTGAAGAGAGATATATTACATTAACTAAGAGCATAGAGGAGGCAAGCAAACTACTGAATGCCTATTGCAAAAGCATAGTAGCGCGCCGCTTTGAAGACTGAAAGAAAGAATAAGCAGAACTATCGGCTTAACTCCCTTTCACTCCTTAACTCCTTTAACTCCTAAAAGAAAAACAATATGGCAAACTTTTATACCGAAGTTCCCGAGTTGAAGTTCCAACTGAACAACCCACTCATGGAACGTATCTGCGAACTGAAAGAGCGCGGATACCAAGACAAAGATAAATTTGACTATGCCCCGCAGGACTATGCGGATGCAATGGACTCCTACGACAAGGTGCTCGAAATCACCGGAGAGATTACCGGAGAGATTATCGCCCCCAATGCCGAAGGCGTGGATGCCGAAGGGCCTCACTGCGCCAATGGGCGTGTGGAATATGCCAGCGGAACCAAGCAGAACCTCGACGCTATGGTGAAGGCCGGACTGAACGGCATGACCATGCCGCGCCGCTTCGGTGGACTGAACTTCCCGATTACCCCGTACACCATGTGCGCCGAAATCGTGGCTGCCGCCGATGCCGGTTTCGGTAACATCTGGTCTTTGCAAGACTGTATCGAGACTTTGTACGAATTTGGCAACGAAGACCAGCACAGCCGTTTCATCCCCCGCATCTGCGCCGGAGAAACCATGTCTATGGACTTGACCGAACCCGATGCAGGCTCCGACCTCCAAAGCGTAATGCTGAAAGCCACCTACGACGAGGCAAACAACTGCTGGCGACTGAACGGTGTGAAGCGTTTCATCACTAACGGTGACGCAGACCTGCACCTCGTATTGGCACGCTCGGAAGAAGGAACCAAAGACGGACGCGGCTTGTCCATGTTCATCTACGACAAACGCGAAGGTGGCGTAAACGTGCGCCGCATCGAGAACAAACTCGGCATCCACGGTTCTCCTACCTGCGAGTTGGTTTATAAGAATGCAAAGGCAGAACTCTGCGGCGACCGCAAACTCGGTCTGATTAAATATGTAATGGCTTTGATGAACGGCGCCCGTCTGGGCATTGCCGCACAGTCGGTAGGTCTGTCTCAAGCTGCCTACAACGAAGGTTTGGCTTATGCCAAAGACCGCAAGCAGTTTGGCAAGGCCATCATTGAATTCCCGGCTGTGTATGACATGCTGGCCATTATGAAGGCCAAGCTCGATGCCGGACGCGCTCTGCTCTATCAGACTTCCCGCTACGTGGACATCTACAAGGCACTGGACGACATCCAGCGTGAACGCAAGCTCACTCCCGAAGAACGTCAGGAGCAAAAGAAGTACGCCAAGCTTGCCGACTCCTTCACTCCGCTTGCCAAAGGTATGAACTCCGAGTATGCCAACCAGAATGCTTACGACAGCATCCAGATACACGGCGGTTCGGGCTTCATGTTGGAATATGCCTGCCAACGCATCTACCGCGATGCACGTATCACAAGTATTTATGAGGGTACGACTCAATTGCAGACCGTTGCCGCCATCCGCTATGTGACGAACGGTTCGTACATCGCCACCCTGCGCGACTACGAACAGATGCCTTGCAGTGCCGAGATGCAGCCGCTGATGGACCGCGTAAAGGAAATGGCCAACAAGCTCGATGCCTGCACCAATGCCGTGAAGGAGACTGCCAACCAAGAGTTGCTGGACTTCGTGGCACGTCGCCTCTACGAAATGGCTGCCGTGTGCGTGATGTCCCACCTGCTCATTCAGGATGCCACCAAAGCACCCGAACTGTTCGGCAAGTCGGCTCTTGTATATGTGAACTACGCCGAGGCCGAAGTGGAGAAGCACTTCAACTTCATCCGCAAGTTCAAAGCTGAGGAACTGGAGAGCTACCGCAAGTAAACGCACAGTTCAGAAAGACAATACATAGCAGGCGTGTCAACCTTCTATGTACATTCTTTAAGGCGCGAATTGCGCGGAATGACGCGGATTGGGAAAACTAAATCTGTGCAATTCGCGTAATCCGCGCCTTAAAATTTATCATAATGAAAGGACTCATATACTTTTTAACCTACTTAATTCATGCTCGGGAGTTAAGGAGATTTCGGGAGTGAAGAAGTTAAGGAGTGAAGAAGTGAAGAAGTGAAGAAGATTTCAGGAGTTAAGGAGTGAAGAAGTTAAGAAGTGAAGAAGTGAAGAAGTGAAGGAGATTTCGGGAGTTAAGGAGTTAAGTCGATAGTAGATTTATCATCTATCAACTTTCAACTATCAACTATCATTTATCATCTATCAACTGAAAAGAAGACTATCGGCCTTTAACTCCTCAGCCCGCTTGCGGGCGATAACTCCCTTTAACTCCCTCTAACTCCTTAACTTTCCCTTCCTCTAACTCCTTAACTTTCCCTCCCTCTAACTCCTAACTTTCCCTCCCTTTAACTCCTTAACTACCAATATGAATAATGTAGGTTAAATACCCATATCAAAACAAATACTGTCATGGAAACAAGATACATTACGCTCACCAAAGAGAACATAGACAAGGAGCACATCTGCTGTGCTTTCTCCGACAAGAAGTGCGCGGAAGGCTATGAGAAGAAAAAGGCATGGCTAAGAAATGAATTCGACAACGGATATGTTTTCAGGAGACTGGATGCCCGGGCAAAGGTGTTCATCGAATACGTCCCTGCCGAGAAAGCCTGGATTCCGGTAGATGCCCGGAATTATCTGATGGTGAACTGCCTCTGGGTGGCCGGACAATACAAAGGGAACGGGCACGCCAAAGCATTGCTGCAATCGGCCGTTGAAGACGCAAAGGCACAAGGCAGAAACGGCCTGGTCACTGTTGCCGGGACAAAGAAATTCCCTTTCATGGGAGATACGAAATGGCTGCTCAAGCAAGGATTTGAGACGGTTGAGAGCTTACCCGACGGCTTCTCACTGCTGGCCTTGAAACTTGACAAGAATGCTCCCGCCCCTTCCTTCAAGGAGTGCGCCAAAAGCGGGGAATGTGCAGAAAAGCGAGGCTTGGTCGTGTATTACACCAATCGCTGCCCCTACACGGATTATTATGTGAACGGTTCCCTGCAAGTATTGGCACAAGAGAATAACATCCCACTCAAAATAATAAAGTTAGAAACGATGGAGCAGGCACAAGCCGCGCCCACCCCCGCCACCATATTCTCTGCCTTCTACAACGGCAAGTTCCTCACCACGGACATGAGCCTATGCGTGGAGTCCCGATTCAGCAAGTTATTGAAGATAGATTAATACCACCACCATGAACGAAACATTAGACTACGCCACCGTGCCCTACGACTTCGACCACTGCCAGCAGGCCCAGTGCCCGCAAGCCGACACCTGCCTGCGCCGCCTTGCCGCCATCCATGCGCCCAAGACGCTGCACTCCATGAAAACCGTGAACCCCAACAACCTGCCCGCCGACCTTGCCAAGTGCCCCTACTTCCTCACTACGCAGAAGGTGCGCATCGCCTGGGGCATCAAGGACTTCCTGAACCGCCTGCCCTTAGAAGATGCCAAAGCCATACGCCGCACGCTCATCTACCACTTCACCAAGACGCACTACTACCGCCTGCAACGCAAGGAACGCTACCTGCGCCCCGAAGAACAGGAGTACATCCGGCAGTTGTTCCGCCGCTACGGAGTGACCGACGAACCCACTTACGAGTACTACACCGAGGAATATAACTGGTCGACACATAACCTTTGATAATCAAAAGGATGCGAGTGCCAACTCGGTTTCATAGTTTGGCACTATCGGTTTCTACATTAGAAACCGACGGTTTCATGTTTTGAAACCGACAGTGCCAAGCCATGAAACCAACAGTGCCAAAGCGTGAAACCAGCAATGCCGAGCTATACGCTTCTTAAGGAGTTAGAGGAAGGGAAAGTTAAGGAGTTAGAGGAAGGGAAAGTTAGGAGTTAGAGGGAGGGAAAGTTAGGAGTTAGAGGGAGTTATCGCCCGCAAGCGGGCTGAGGAGTTAAAGGCCGATAGTCTTCTTTTCAGTTGATAGTTGAAAGGTGATAAATGATAGGTGAAAGTTGATAGTTGATAAATCATAATACTATCGGCTTAACTCCTTAACTTCTTCACTCCTTAACTCCTGAAATCTCCTTAACTCCCGAAATCTCCTTAACTCCCGAAAATAGGAACTTGCGAAACTTGAATTACCTAACTTTACCCTTATTCAAACTAAAAGAAGATATGGAAAAGAATGAATTTTCAGCAGTGATTGACGGTATCGCCGCCATCGTCCGCACCGAAGAAAGCTTCCTGACGAACCTTCAGGAAGAAGTGATAACCACCCGCCGTAACGGTCAGAACCGTACCGTGAAGCAGATATTGGGGCATCTGATAGACTCCGCCTCCAACAACCAACAGCGCATGGTGCGCCTGCAATACAGCAAGCACCTGCTCGTCTTCCCGGACTATCGGCAGGACAACGACCTCTGGATAGCCCTGCAAGACTATCAGCACGCCGACTGGCACAACCTGGTGCAGTTGTGGAAGTGCTACAACCTGCACATCATACAGGTCATACGCTCCGTAGCCCCCGACCGGCTGGACAGCTATTGGTGTGACTTCGAGGGTACGCGGGTGACGCTGCGCGAAATGATTGAAGGCTATCTGGATCACTTGCAGCTACATATAAGCGAGATAAAGGAACTGGTAAACCGCAGCAAGTAGCCGCCAAACCCCGGCGACCCGCCACCGACAGCCCGGAAGGAGAGTCTGTCCGAAAACGTTGCGTACACTTTCTTTTAGACACGGATTACACGGAAAGAATAAAGAGAAATCCGCGTTTTCCGCATTATCCGCGCCAAAGAAATATCATAATTTAAGCATACACAAGGTACTCGGACAGCCCGGAAGGGACGGTGCGTCAAGAGAGTAAGATAATCAGCCCGCTGATGCCGATGTACGAATACACGATATAGCGGAAGACACGGCCCGGAATGCGCTTGAAGACGTAAGCACCCAGCGACGAACCTATCACCACGCCGCCCAAGCCATAGAGGTAGTCCATGCCGACGGTGGGCGTAAGGAAGCCGTTCATCGCGCGGACAGCCGTCATCAGGAGGTTGCCTATCAGGAAGTAGCACTGCGTGATGGCCATGTAGTGGTCTTTGTCTTCTTCGGAAGAGATGAAATAGAGCACTGCCGGAGGGCCCTGCATGGCAAAGAACCCGCCCATCAGCCCACTCAGCGTACCGGCTGTGAGCTGCACCGGAAGCGTGGTCTTCAGCTTGATGCGTCGGCTGAAAAAGGCGAAGTAGAGGCTAATCAGCATCAGCACAACTCCTAATACCTTGCGCAGCAGATGGTCTTCCACCCGGGAAAGCAGGAAGATGGCGCAGCCCGAAACGAGGACAAAGGCGGTGAGGATGGGCCACAGGCGATGCCACACGATGTAGCGCCGCATCTTCAGCGTTATCACAAGGGAGGTGGTGAGGGCCAGAAGCCCGGACAGCGTAGTGGCCTCGCCATACGAAGGCATCAGGAAAGGGAGCATCGTCATGATGAAGATACCGAATCCGAAACCGGTGGTGCGTTGGATGAAACTGGCTCCTATACAGAGCAGGAATATATCAATCATCATGTTTTCTGTGATTACAGGATATTGCCGGCGCACCTTCTAAAAGGGCGTTGTTCTTATCAGCGTGCAAAAGTAATCACTTTTTCGGAGATTCTGCTATCTTTATTCTCCAAACAGCCTCAACCTGCCGCGCAACGCATGAATTTCCCGCTGCATCTCATCCATACGCTCCAGCAGATGATGGATGGCGTCTATCCCCTCCATGTTGATAGACAGATCGTAATACATGCGGCAGTAGCGCTCCACGTCAGGCAACTCGTCGAAAGGCAGACAACGCTCACCACCCTCTATCCGGATGTCTATCAGACCACTTTCCTGTAACATATCAATGAAGGAAGGCTCTATTTGGCACTTTTCACAATACTCACTGATTATAATCAATTCGTTCTGCATAACTCATTCTCCTGTTTTTAGATCATACTTTGAAGTTTGCGGAACAACTCTTTCTGCTGTTCCGAGAGATGCGTCGGCAACTCTACGGTATAAGTTACAATGAGGTCGCCAAACTGTCCTTCTTTCTTATATACGGGAAAGCCTTTCCCTTTCAAACGAACCTTGGTTCCGGTTTGCGTTTCAGGCTTTACTTTCAGCTTCACCTTTCCGTCCAGCGTATCTACCAGTTGCTCACCACCCAAGAGAGCTGTATAGAGATCAATAGTGACATCTTCATACAAATCATTCCCCAAACGCTTGAATACAGGATCATCCGGAATTACAAACGTGATGTACAAATCTCCTGCAGGGCCACCGTTCACGCCTTCGGCGCCATAACCTTTCAGCTTGATAACCTGCCCGTTTGCCACACCGGCAGGAATGGTAATACGCACATTCTTCCCGTTTACAGTCAACACTTGTTTATGAGTCCGGGCTGCATCACGAAGCGAAAGGTTTAAATCTGCATGGTAGTCCTGCCCGCGGAAGCCTGCATTAGCGCCTCCACCACGGGTACGACGACCGAACATCTGTTCAAAGAAGTCCGAGAAGCCACCGGCATTGCTGCCCGAAAACTCCTGACCATCGGAAGAATACCAATACGTACCGCCTCCGTCCGTACCAAATCCAGCACCGGAACCGCCGAATCCTCCGGCTTGCTGCTGTGCCCGCTTCTGCGCTTCGAACTCGTCGGCATGCTTCCAATGCTCGCCATATTCATCATATTTCTTTCTTTTTTCAGGATCACTCAGCACTTCGTTTGCTTCATTAATCGCCTGAAACTTATCCTTGGCCGTAGTGTCATTCGGGTTCAAGTCAGGATGATATTTACGTGCCAACTTACGGAACGCTTTCTTAATATCATCTTGAGATGCTTTTTTGTCCACTCCAAGAACCTGATAGTAATCAATATAAGCCATATCTATTAGTTTTATTTTCTGAATATGATAGAACAAATAACACGCCAATTTGATTTGGAAAATGCTAAAATAGATAAACTATAAAGGAAATGACCATTGACTGCTTTCCCTTTTATGATGCTGTTCTTTGTGTTAACAACAAGCACTCATTGCCTGTTTTCTCACCACCGGACAGAAAGGGAATCCTATTCTTACAAATACTCTTTCACCGCCCGCAGCAGTTCCTCTATATCCCCTTCCGTCGTATCGAAAGACGTCACAAAACGAATCTCATTCGCAGCCTCATCCCAGAAATAGAAGAAATAGCTTTCCAGCAGTTTGTCAATCACCGGACGAGGCATTGTAAGGAAAAGCTGGTTGCTTTCCATTTTCTGCGTAAAATGCACTCCGGGCAACTCTTTCAATCCGTCATGGAGAATCTTTGCCATCCGGTTGGCATGCATAGCATTCTTCAACCAAAGGTCATCCGTCAAGTAAGCAGTGAACTGGCAAGACAGGTAACGAAGCTTGGAAGCAAGTTGTGCTGACTGCTTACGTACAAAACAAGCTTCTTTCTTTAAGGAAGGATTAAAGACAATTACACTTTCTCCCAACATCAAGCCATTCTTTGTACCGCCAAAACTTAGAACGTCAATGCCACAATCCACTGTCAGTTCCTTGAAACTGAGATTCAGAGCTGCGCAGGCGTTTGCCAGACGAGCACCGTCCATATGAACATACATGCCATGCCGATGGGCAAGCTCCGTCAAAGCACGAATCTCATCCGGCTTATATATAGTGCCCAACTCTGTACACTGAGACATATAAACTGCTCCCGGCTGCGAATGGTGCTGTTCACCAAAATGACACAGATAAGGATGAATCAACTCAGGTGTCAGCTTACCGTCGGAAGTAGCGACGGGACGTATCTGACAACCTGTCATGCGAGCAGGAGAACCGCACTCATCGACATAAATATGTGCTGTCTCCGCACAGATAACGGAATTGTAAGGGCGTGTACAAAGTTGTAGAGCCACTGCATTACTACCCGTTCCGTTGAACACAAACAGAGGTTCGCAATCCGGGGTAAAAACTTCCTTGATTTTACGGACAGCTTCCTCTGTCCAGGGATCATCACCATAACCTATGGCATGATCTTGATTTGCCCGGTTCAACGCCTCCATAACCAAAGGATGCACACCGGAATTATTGTCTGATGCAAAACTTCTCATTATTGTTTCCGTTTTTATCGTTTGAAAAGAATATGCAAAGGAAATAATATTCTACAATATGAAAAAACAAAGAAGCACCGATTTTACAACTAAAACGGAAATCATTTCCGCATTGTAAAACCGGTACTTCTCAATCAGTCAATTCAAATGTTTCTTTTTATCCGATAAAAATGTTTATCCCCAGTGAAACATAGAGTTCATCTCCTTCCTGATGAATTTCAATCTTATCCTCACGAGCCAGCCATCCCAAGGCAGCACCCAACTCTCTATCACCAAGTCCGGCCTTCTCTTTCAAAGTTCTGTAACTCCATTTGGCGTTGTCGCTAAGCAAGTGCCAAACCATTCCTGCATTCAGTCCTATTTCTTCCTTATTCATAACAACATTGATTTTATTAAGTTTATAGATTAGGTTTCCGTTCTTAAAGATAATACATTTCCTTGAAAAAAGATAGAAATAAAGCAAAAAAGAAGATATTTTGTTACTTTTATAACAAAAAAAGCCGCAATGTCTTTTCAAAAACATTGCGGCTCGTCAATATATCTAATTAAAAGATCAGGGAAAAACGATATTACATCATTCCGCCCATGCCTCCCATTCCGGGAGCACCCATCGGCATTTCAGGCTTATCCTCTTTCTTCTCTACGATTACACATTCGGTAGTCAGGAACATACCTGCAATAGAAGCCGCATTCTCAAGGGCTACACGAGTAACCTTAGCAGGATCTACCACACCGGCAGCATGCAAGTTTTCGTAAACATCAGTACGGGCATTATATCCGAAGTCAGCCTTACCTTCACGCACCTTCTGAACAACAACAGCACCCTCCTTGCCTGCATTGGCAACAATTTGGCGCAAAGGTTCTTCGATGGCACGTTTGATGATGTCTATACCCGTGGTTTCATCAACATTATCCCCCTTGAAGCCTTCCAACGCATCAAGTGCACGAATATATGCCACACCACCGCCAGGAACGATACCTTCTTCAATTGCTGCACGAGTAGCACGAAGTGCATCATCCACACGGTCTTTCTTTTCTTTCATTTCAACTTCAGAAGCAGCACCTACATAAAGAACAGCTACTCCCCCCGACAACTTAGCCAGACGTTCCTGCAATTTCTCTTTGTCATAGTCTGACTTAGTGGAAGCAATCTGAGCTTTAATCTGTTCGCAACGTTCTTTGATGTTTTCTTTTGCACCAGCACCGTTTACAATGGTTGTATTATCCTTAGAAACAGTAACCTTGTCGGCAGTACCCAACATTTCGATAGTAGCTTGCTCCAGTTTCAAACCTTTTTCTTCGCTAATCACAACGCCACCGGTCAGAACGGCAATATCTTCCAGCATTTCTTTACGACGGTCACCGAAGCCCGGAGCTTTCACAGCACAAATCTTCAACTGAGAACGCAGACGGTTTACAACCAGTGTAGTCAACGCTTCGCTATCCACATCTTCTGCTATAACCAACAGAGGACGACCTGTCTGTACAGCCGGTTCAAGGATAGGCAAGAAATCTTTCAAATTGGAAATCTTCTTATCGTAAATCAGGATGTACGGTTTCTCCATTTCGCATTCCATCTTTTCAGTGTTGGTAACGAAATAAGCGGAAAGATAACCACGATCAAACTGCATACCTTCTACCACACCGATAGTAGTATCCGTACCCTTAGCCTCTTCGATAGTGATGACACCGTCTTTAGAAACCTTGCGCATGGCATCTGCAATCAATTTGCCGATAACCGGGTCATTGTTGGCAGAAACTGTTCCTACTTGTTCAATCTTATCATAGTTGTCACCTACTTTTTCAGCTTGTAACTTAATTGAGTCAACCACTTTGGCAACAGCCTTGTCCATACCACGTTTGATGTCCATAGGACTTGCACCGGCAGTTACGTTCTTTAAACCTTCAGCAACAATAGCCTGTGCCAATACAGTAGCAGTGGTAGTACCGTCACCGGCATCGTCACCAGTCTTGGAAGCAACTTCCTTCACCAATTGCGCACCGGTATTCTGATAAGCGTCAGCCAATTCCACTTCTTTAGCAACCGTCACACCGTCTTTCGTGATGTGGGGAGCACCGAATTTCTTTTCGATGATAACGTTACGTCCTTTCGGGCCGAGAGTCACTTTTACTGCATTTGCCAATGTATCGATACCTTTCTTCAATTGGTCGCGGGCATCGATATTGAATAATATTTCTTTTGCCATAATTTTATTTACTATTTAACGGTTTACTATTTAAAATTAATTATCCCAATACAGCGAGTACATCGCTCTGACGCATGATAAGGTATTTGACTCCTTCCACTTCCAGTTCCGTACCGGCATATTTGCCATACAACACTGTGTCGCCCACCTTCAACACCATTTCTTCGTCTTTCGTTCCGTTGCCTACTGCAATAACTTCACCCTTCAAAGGTTTCTCTTTTGCTGTATCAGGAATAATGATACCGCCAATTGTTTTTTCTTCTGCAGGTGCAGGGAGTATCAGCACTCTGTCTGCCAATGGTTTAATGTTCATAGTTCTTTTGTTTTATGTTATACATATCATGTTAATGGTTTTGCTTTATACAAGCATTGAATGAATTGCGAAAAGCGTGCCAAAGCATAAAAGCGCTTGTTTGGCAGGATATGACTGACAAAATGGCAATATCATAACAAATGTGTGCTATATCTATGAAATCGGAAGCGAACCGTATTTCTACAGATAATCTGCCAAACGGTAGCGACCTTTCCTTTGTGTAGTCTTTCTGTATTGCACCACTTTCTGAGAACAAGCATGCACACAGGCCATACAATGAATACAATCTTCTCCCCAAACCGGATTTCCATCTACCATTTTTATATTCTCTACCGGACATGACTTACTGCATATCCCACAAGATATGCATCCTTCATCTACATGAAATCCCGTGGAACAGATTATAAAGCGGGCAAACAATGGATTTACAATGTATGTCTTCAGCCATGCGGCACTTCCCTCATGCACTTGCCAGACATTTCTGCGCAATAAAACATCCCTACCTATGGAACGAACAGCACAAAGAGCATTGCTGATTTTTTGGTGACAAAGTTCAGCGGTATCCAGATTGAACATAGGAATATAAGTATTGGGCATTGTTACAGACCATGCGGCATTCAAAGGAAAGTGTCCGGACAAACGGTTCATTCCCTTACCTACATCATCGCCGCACGTACATACCGCATAACGATATTCACAGGCCGATAGCTTCAATTTAGATAGAAAATTAGCCACGACATGTGGCGCATACCATCCATGAACCGGAAAAACGACTCCCAACACCACGGCATTCTTCACAGACTCCGGTACAACTCCTCTTTTCAAACAGCAGACCGATAAATTGAAAATTTCATCATGGGTGACTTCAGCAATCTGTTCTGCAACCCAACGGGAATTTCCGGTAGCGGAAAAATAGAGTATCATATCTTTGCTTTTTATAAGACTGCAAAGATAATAATAAATGCCTATTCCAATAAATCCTCAATGGAATAACTCTCCCAAAACGCTTTTGTAGAATGTATAAGTGAACTTCCCATATACAGCAGGAACAATGCCGCTATGACAATCATCAAGAAACTGACGAGGGCATTGTGCTTTTCTTGCTTTAATTCAATAGAAACCATAAGAACCTCCTTTTTTGTCAGTACAAAGATAGATGCAGAATGTTTCATTCTGCCTACACCACCATTACAAATGTAAGGCAAAATGAGAAACTGACTTACACCACATCCTTTTGTCCTTCAAATATACAAAAAAAGGTGCAACCATACACTTCTTTTTAAATGTATTTCAGTTTTCATTCAAACTTTTATACAAAAGCCATAACACCTCTGGCATTAATTTTATAATTTCGCAACTATAACTAAAATATATAAATATTATACGCAATGAAAAAGCAAATCTACCTATTATTCACACTCCTATTTTGCTGTACGGCTCTTTGCCATGCACAAACCTCCAAAGAAAACCAGCCGACAGACAAGTTTTACGAACTGCTCAATTCTCAGAGCAAGAAGAAAAAGCAAGCACTGATGGAAAAGAATTACGCACAAGTCGAACAATGCATCTGGAGCATCATCCACAACTATGAACAACTACCGGAAACGGCACAAAAGAAAATCGGACTGGATTATGGACATTATTACTATGACATTGCATGCTACCAATCCTTACAAAATAAAAAAGAAGAGGCCTTGAAACATTTTGAATTGGCCTATCAAAACGGATTTACCGAATACAACCATATACTGAAAGACTCTGACCTGAACAACATACGTCAAGAAAAAGAATTCAAAAAGACATTGGCCAAAATCAGAGAAGAAGGAGACTACCTTTATATCCTGCAAAAATCTTCCCGATATGTCCGGAATGAACGAACGGATACACTCCCACATTTCACCTACATGAATCAGAACGACAGCAATCTGATAAAAGTACGTCAATACTTCAAGCTGGACAGTGTAGCCGGCAACGGGGACGAAATCTCGAAGATAAAGAATATATTGACTTTCGTACATAACAAAATAATGCATGACGGACAACATGGGAACCCTACAAAAATGAATTCCATCACTATGGCCGAAGCCTGTAAAGACGGCTCCCGCGGACTGAATTGCCGTGGATTGGCCACAGTTTTGAATGAATGTTATCTGTCAATGGGCTTCAAATCGCGTTTCGTAACCTGCATGCCAAAGAAATATATCAGCGATTGTCATGTCATCAATGCCGTATATTCTGAATCTTTGAATAAATGGATATGGATGGATCCCACCAACAATGCCTGGGTGATGGATGAAAACGGTAATTTACTCAGCATTCAGGAAGTGCGTGAACGTCTGTACAGAGGCCAGCCACTTGTATTGAACAAAGAAGCAAATTGGAATAACAAGGAAAGAACAACCAAAGAGCATTATCTGGACTACTATATGGCCAAAAACCTATATTACGTTAACTGTACGCTGTATAGCGAGTTCGGTACTGAAGACCGGAAATACAATCCTGCCGACTACGTAGCTCTCATGCCCAATGGATATCATAATGACATGGAAAAAGGATCACACATAGTTTATGATGACGTCTGGTTCTGGCAGACACCTCATTAAGAATAGAAGAAAAAGCGCCTTTTCCCTTGATATCAAGGGAAAAGGCGCTTCAGTAAATTTATTATGATAGATAAAAATTGGTCAATTCAGTTCACCGATCAGTTCCTTGGGAGAAACAAGTTTCTGCTCACCCGTTTCCATATTTTTCAGAGTAACCTTCCCTTCATTCATCTCATTTTCCCCTACCAAAGCAACAAACGGAATAGCCTTGGAGTTAGCATACCCCATTTGCTTCTTCATCTTACTTGAGTCCGGGAAAATTTCTGCACGAATACCAACTGCACGTACTTGGGCAAGCACATTCATGGAAAAAGCAGCTTCTCTCTCACCAAAATTGATAAAAAGTAATTGAGTACCGTCCACAGCTTCTTTAGGATAAAGGTTGAGCTGATTCAGAACATCGAAGATACGATCAGCCCCGAAAGAGATACCTACCCCACTGACACCTGCCATACCGAATACTCCCGTCAAATTGTCATAACGGCCTCCACCGGTGATACTCCCGATTTGTACATCAAGTGCCTTTACCTCAAAGATGGCGCCGGTATAATAATTCAATCCACGAGCCAGTGTCAGGTCAAGTTCTATTTCATTTTCCAAGCCGAGATTCTTTAAAGTAGAAAGAATGAATTCACTTTCTTCCACTCCCTTCCGCCCTGTCTCGCTGGCAGCAAGAACCTCCTTCAGCGTAGCCAGTTTTTCTTCGTTATTGCCATTCAGCAGGATGATAGGCTGCAACTTAGCGATAGCCTCATCACTGATGCCTTTCTCCCTCAGTTCTGCATTTACATTGTCAAGGCCGATTTTATCCAACTTGTCTATTGCTACGGTAATATCCACTATTTTATCTGCCTCACCGATAATCTCGGCAATGCCACTTAATATCTTGCGATTGTTAATCTTGATGCAGACACGGATGCCGAACCGGGTAAACACGGTATCGACAATCTGCATCAGTTCTACCTCGTTAAGCAGGGAGTCGCTGCCTACAACATCGGCATCACATTGGTAGAACTCACGGTAACGTCCCTTTTGTGGACGGTCGGCACGCCAGACAGGCTGTATCTGGTAGCGTTTAAAAGGAAAAGTGATTTCATCACGGTGCATCACCACATAGCGGGCAAAGGGCACGGTGAGGTCATAGCGCAAACCCTTCTCACAAAACTTGCTGGCAAGTTTCACGGCATTGCGGCTCAACAATTCCTCATCGGTCAAGCCGGAGAAGTAATCGCCCGAATTCTGTATCTTGAATAGAAGTTTATCACCTTCTTCTCCATATTTCCCCATCAAGGTAGAAAGCATCTCCATCGAAGGTGTTTCTATCTGTTGGAAACCATAAAGGTGATACACTTCACGAATCGTATTGAATATATAGTTACGTTTCGCCATCTCTACGGGCGAGAAGTCACGAGTTCCTTTTGGAATACTGGGTTTAGCTGCCATAATCGTTTCAATTACTTTAAAAATCGGACGACAAAGTTACAGCATTTTATTGATTAAGAAAAGAGAATGTTTACCTTTGTACCATTACCGTCGCATAAAAACGACAAAACGAACTTCAAACTTACACATTTATGAAAGAAAGACTGATCTTATTCTGCATGTTGCTGCTATGCGGCATCGGTGTTAGCCAGGCACAATCCGACAACACCAAAGACTTCGACCAAAAAGAAGAAGCCATCGCACAAAAGCTGCAACAAGCCGTCAACGAGAAAAACTATAAAGAAGCCGAAAAGAACGGTAAGGCTTTGATAACTCTGTTCAAAGAGCAAGACAAGAACACTCAGAAAAAGTACAGTTGGCTCATACAATCCTATTACTACAATTTAGCTTGTTTCCAATCCATACTAAAAAAGAAAAGTGAAGCCATCAAAAATTTAGAACTGGCCTACGACAATGGATTTCAAGATTACAACCACATGATGAATGATACCGACTTAGACAACCTGCACAGCGACAAACGCTTCAAGGCAGTGCTTGCCAAAGTGAAGAAAGTGGGAGACTACCTCGACATACTTCAAAAAGCACCGGGATACACCCACAATGAGTGCCCTGATACACTTCCCCGCTTCGAATACATCAATCCCAACAACAAGTATTTAGTAGAGGTACGCCAATACTTCAAGCTGGACAGTGTGGCAGGCGCAGGCGACGAATTATCAAAAATAAAGAACATACTGACTTATATCCACAATACCATAAAACATGATGGAAACCATGAAAGCCCGGCAGGCAGCAACATCATCAAATGGGCAGAAGCTTGCAAAGGCGGTGCACGAGGTCTGCATTGCGGAGGTCTTGCCCACGTACTGAAGAATTGTTATTTGGCCATGGGATTTAAGGCACGCCACATCAGCGGCTTACCCCAAAAGTACATCGGCGAATGCCATTCCATCAACGTAGTTTATTCCAATACCTTGGATAAATGGATATGGATGGATCCTACCAACAATGCCTGGGTGATGGATGAAAGCGGCATCATGCTAAGCGTGCAAGAAGTGCGCGAACGTCTGCGAGACGGTCGTCCGGTGACCCTAAACGAAGAAGCCAACTGGAACAACCAGCAGAAGATTACCAAAGAATATTATTTAGACAGCTATATGGCCAAGAACCTCTATAGCATAAAAGCAGACGATGTGCTGCTTTGCCCTTCAGACCCTAATGCGGAAAACTTCTTCCACGCCAAGTATGTGGTCAATGACGATGCCTGGTTCTGGCAGTCGCCCTATCAGGAATAAAAAAACAGATGATGCATCCAGCAGAAGCACATCATCTGTTTACCTATATACATAGTGTATAAACTTAATCTCTGCGACCCAAGAAGATCATGATGTAATAAATCAGCGTCGCCAACGAACCGAGTGCAGCCACCACATAAGTATAAGCAGCCGAACGGAGCGCATCTTCTGCCTGCGCATGATTATAAGAATTGGTAATGCCGGAACTGCTGAGCCATACCAACGCACGCTTACTTGCATTGATCTCCACGGGTAAAGTGATGAAGCTAAACAATGTAGTCATCGCGAACAGGATGATGCCTGCCAGCAACATCTGTGGAAAAGAATTCAGCATCAGGATACCTGCCAGCAACACCCACGTCATGATGTTGGAAGCAAACGAAACTACCGGAACCAACTTGCTGCGCATCGTCAACGGAGCGTATGCACGTGCATGCTGCACGGCATGACCACATTCGTGAGCAGCAACAGCGGCAGCCATGATACTATTGCTGCCATACACTCCCTCACTCAGATTCACTGTCTTGTTTGCAGGGTTGTAGTGGTCGGTCAGTTGTCCCGGTGTATGCGTCACGGTAACATCATAAATACCATTGTCATGCAGCATCTTCAAAGCTACATCTGCACCGGTCATTCCATTCCCTGTGGGGATCTTAGAGTATTTCTTAAACTTGCTTTGCAAGTTCATCTGTACCAGCCAACTGACTACAGCAATACCGATAAAGATAATCCATTGCATTCCTATCATTCCTGTTCCCATAATTTTTTCCTTTAACTTGTGAATAAATCTGTCTTTTTTTACTGTATAACAAATAGTTTGCCAAAAATAAAAGGAAACTGCGAGCATTGCCGCAGTTTCCCCTATCTTTTAGGAAGAATTAAAAGATTATTCAAAGCTGAATTTCCACCACTTCGTCTATTGCCACAGGTACTTCAGGTAAAAGCAATATAACACCACCTTCGCATTTCTGAACTTTCAAAGGAGTTTTATCTGCAAAACGGACGGCTTTTTTCACTTTCTTGCCCTCTAAAGGCAAAAAAAGAACTTTATCCTGCAAATCGAGGATATGTGCATACAATTTATCACCTTTCTGCGTGGTTACCCCCCACGGATGCGGAGCGACACATCCCCCGCGAGTGCCGTAAACGGTTTCGCCATACACCTTCATCCATTCCCCTACTTCTGCCAAACGCTGCAATGCGGCGGCAGGCAATTCACCGTCAGGCTGAGGACCGATGTTCATCAGCAAGTTAGCATCCTTTCCGGCAGCTTTCACCAAATAGTGAATCAATGTCTTGGCAGATTTATAGTCCGGATCCGTAATCTTATATCCCCACATGCCATTCATCGTCTCGCAAGTTTCGAGAGGCAAAGAACTGACATCCTGACCGGAAAGGCCGGCACGGTTTTCACCAGGCAAGTCACGCTCAAAGATCTGTATGTCTTCTCCCGCAAAAGGCACTTGATGATGGTTGTTTCCAACCAGACAGGCAGGCTGCAAGCGATGTATCATGGCATATTGCTCCGGCAACTGCCAGTCAAAGTCTGGATTCCGGTCTTGATCCCACCAACCGTCAAACCAGATGGCGCCAATCTCTCCATAATTGGTGAGCAGCTCGGTCAACTGATTGTTCATGAACTTATAGTAACTGTTCCAGTCGCCTTTCGGATTGGGCCGTCCCGTTCCACGTCCTGTACGTCCCCACGGAGCGTCTTCACGATACCAGTCAATATGCGAATAGTACAAGTGCAAACGAATACCTTGCTTATGACACTCATCTGCCAGTTCCTTCAGAATGTCACGTTTAAAGGGAGTGGCATCCACAATATTATAATCGGAATAACGGGTATGAAACATAGAGAAGCCCTCGTGATGACGAGTTGTAAAACAGATGTATTTTGCTCCGGACGCCTTGATGGCAGCCACCCATTTGGCAGCATCGAACTTAGAAGGATAAAAGCCTCCCGCCAATTTGGCATACTCCTTATAATTAAGATCTTTGTTGGTCATGGTCCACTCACCGGTTGCCAGCATGGCATAAAGCCCCCAATGCAAAAAAATGCCAAACTTATTGTCCCTAAACTCCTGACGGGACTTCAGGTTCTCCTCCGTCGGCCGATAAGTCTGTGACTTGGCAGAGGGTATAAATAGAAATAACAAGAAAAAAGATAGAATTTGTGTTTTCATGGAAATAAAATTAAAAAGGTACGGATTCTCCGGATACCCGCGGCTTTTCTGACGAAACCGTAAATCCGTGTAATCCGTACCTGAAGGTTGTCTGTTGATATTATTCTTCGGTATAACGCTCAATGGTCTGCTCTCGATCAGGCCCCACAGATACAATCTTGACGGGTACACCTAATTGCTCTTCCAAGAAAGACAGATAGGCATTAAATTCTTCAGGGAACTCATCTTCACTCTGCATCTTGGTCATGTCAGTCTGCCAACCGGGCAACTCCACATATACCGGTTCCACTTCTTCCTTGATATCGAACGGGAAGTAATCAATTTCCTCACCATTCATTTTATAAGCCACGCAGGCTTTGATGGTTTCAAATGAGTCGAGCACATCGCTCTTCATCATTATCAGTTTGGTAACGCCGTCCACCATAATGGCATATTTCAATGCAACCAGGTCAATCCAACCGCAACGGCGCTTGCGTCCCGTTACAGAACCGAACTCATGCCCTAACGTACAGATCTGGTCGCCGGTCTTGTCAAACAGTTCCGTAGGAAACGGACCTGCTCCCACACGTGTGCAATAGGCCTTGAAAATGCCATATACTTCTCCAATCTTGTTGGGAGCAATACCCAAACCGGTACACGCACCCGCACAAACAGTATTGGAAGAAGTGACAAACGGATAAGACCCGAAATCAACATCCAGCATGGTTCCTTGTGCACCCTCGCACAATACAGACTTACCGGCAGACAGCAAGTTGTTCATTTCGTGCTCACTGTCCACCAATCGGAACTGCTTCAGATATTCAATACCTTCGAACCAAGCCTTCTCCGGCTCTGTAAGGTCATAGTCATAGTCCAGACTCTTCAAAATCAGTTCGTGGCGAGCTTTGGCAGCAGCGTATTTCTTGTCAAAATCATGCAGGATATCCCCCACACGCACACCGTTACGGCTTATCTTATCCGTATAAGTAGGTCCGATACCTTTTCCGGTAGTTCCTACCTTAGCATCGCCTTTGGCAGCTTCGTATGCAGCATCCAGTATGCGATGGGTAGGCAAAATAAGGTGCGCTTTCTTGGAGATATGCAAACGTTCTTTCAGGTTATGACCGGAAGCTTCCAAAGCTTCGGCCTCAGCCTTGAAAAGAGCCGGATCGAGCACTACACCGTTACCGATGATATTTACCTTGTCACCTTGGAAGATTCCCGAAGGAATGGAACGAAGCACATACTTCTGACCTTCAAATTCCAGTGTATGCCCGGCATTTGGCCCACCTTGGAAACGTGCCACAACATCATATCTTGGAGTTAATACATCAACGACCTTGCCTTTGCCTTCGTCGCCCCATTGTAATCCTAATAGAACATCTACTTTCATTTTTCTTTCTTATGATTATTATTCTTCTTTTTCCGTTTATTGGCCCGGTCGCACTTGCTGCAAAGTCCGTACATATATAAGGAATAATGCGTCAGGTTAAAGCGACTCAACTTGGTGTTTTCAATAGCGTGCTGCAATTCCTCATTCTGAAATTCTATTACTTTCCCGCATTGTGTGCAGATTTGGTGATGATGCGTATCACGGTTATAACACTTTTCGTATTGTGAGGAATTGCCGAACTGGTGTTTAATGACCAAGCGGGCATTGATAAGTAAAATAATGGTATTGTAAAGTGTGGCGCGACTTACACGGAAGTTTTCCTGGTCGGCCATCAACGAATAGAGCGTGTCAATATCAAAATGCCCTTCCATGGAGTAAATGGTATCGAGTATGGCATAACGTTCGGGAGTCTTCCGATGCCCGTTCGCATTCAGATATTCAGTGAATATCTGCCTTACTGTATCTTTCACATTCTGACTTTCCATTTGACGGCGCAGTTTTTACGGCCAACAAAGTTAATCCTTTTTTGTGGAAAGCAAGAGAGAAAGGGAGAAAATTTCTTCTCTCACAAGATTATACAGCAACTGCTCTGTTTCAGAAGCTGAATCTTTAAAACTCTCTACACGACGGCATACCCGAAAAGCATTATCTTCACTGTGCTGCATGAAACGGCGGATAGCAGTCGTCGCAGCATTACGGACATGATACGTACCTGACAAAAAAGCGCAAATAGCCTGATCCAGAAACTCATTTTCAACACGTTCATTCATATCTCCTTTTTTCATCAGCAGACGGGCAATGGTGAGAAAGCCGCAAACTTGCAAGTATTCTCTTTCATCCGCAATCCAATGAAAAGACTTTGCCGGTGCATATGGCAAGTATTGAAACAAATTCATGGAAGTAAGTTCAGCTATCTCTATGTTGCTGATATTTTCTACCCAAATATCAGCAATTTCGGGCAAAAAACGATCTACCGGCTGTATAAGACCGGCAAGGATTTTGCACTCCCGGATGTCTTCTTTCCACAAGGCTTGAGCCAACGCATGGCTTTTTTCATATCCGGCAGCAATGCCTTTGATACGAGGAAGCTCTACGCCGAAATTCAGTTTATATACCAACCCTTTCTCGCGCATACTCTGGGACACAGCCCCGTTCATGGAGAGACGGAGCTGTGTTTTTATTTCTTTCAGTTGTTGATGTAGTTGTTCTTTTGAATCCATCTTCATTAATTATTTATCGAAGGCAACGTAGAATAGTCTTTGCTATAACGCAACATCTGTTCCGCATATCCTTCATCGTAAGTAATCTTCACATCGGTAATCTTGCCACCGGCATCCATCACTGCCTCATACCTCGGATTGACAAATCCCTTATACGGTGCAAGATGCAACTTTTTGTAACGTTCCAGAATTTCCGCATGTAAAACCGGATCTACTTTTACCGCATAAGTTTCTACCAAATTACGGGCTGCTTTAAAATCTCCTGTGGACTTAACACGCTGTATTTCGGCAAGAAGCTCACCAAATAAGCTACGGAGCTTTTCGTAATCATTCACCACCACGTAAGTCTTTCCGTCTTTTTTTATCATCTCCACCACTTTTTCCGCCGCCCCTTTCTCGAATATCCAACGTGCTATGAGCTGACGATTGCGCATATGAGCCTCTTCCACATTATTACCCGGTTCAATACGGACAAGCTGTGTCATCAGGCCATTCATCAAAAAGGTGTAGTATTCGGCTTTATAAGCATCGGCATCCGGCGTCAGTCCAAGCTCCACCAGTTTCGGATCGGCTACGTAATATAGCCCGAACAAATCAGCACGGGCCTCCTCTATCGTAGAGCCGTAAGCCTTCAACGCATCCGGATCAACTCCCGGCAAAAGCTTTCCTGAACCATGTCCCAGACATTCGTGCAAATCAGTATGCAACTCGCCGGTTAGGTCGGCATACTTATCGATCAACCGAAGTTCGGCATCACTATATACAAATTCTTCATTAAAACCATTACCGTGTGCCGCTTTATTGTAGGCATCGGTTATATTGCCAATCGTCACCGACTTGGAACCATGATGGCTTCGAATCCAGTTTGCATTGGGCAGGTTAATGCCGATAGCAGTGGCAGGATACAAATCACCGGCCAGAATAGCCGCCGTAATTACCTTGGCAGACACTCCTTTTACTTTTTCCTTCTTGAATTGCTTTTCCACCGGAGAATGATCCTCAAACCATTGTGCATTACTACTGATCAGTTCCGTGCGGTGTGTAGCCACCATATCTTTGAAGTTCACCAAAGACTCCCAACTGGCTTTCATGCCCAAAGGATCTCCGTAGCTTTCTGTAAATCCGTTTATAAAATCAATGCGTGAGTCCAAATCCTTCACCCAAAGAATGGCATATTCATCAAAAGTCTTCAGATCACCTGTTTCATAGAATTCTACCAATTTAGCTATCACAGCTTTCTGCTCAGGTGTCTCTGCAACATCTTCCGCTTTCTTCAGCCAATATACTATCTTCTCAAGTGCCGAACCGTACAAACCACCTACTTTCCACACCTTTTCCCAAACCTTACCATCCACTTTTACCAAACGGCTGTTCAAACCGTAAGAAACCGGTGTCTCGTCTTCAGGATCTTTCAAAGCACCATAAAACTCTTCAGCTTCCTGCTGTGTGACATTCTCATAATAATTGCAGGCAGAAGTCAACAATAAATCTTCACCGGCGGCCTGATTCACACGCTTCGGCATCACCTCAGGGTCAAAAATGACAGGGAACACCTCAGCACATAGCTGTTCCACAGTCTGTCCTTCGGCAAGCGGCAATATCGAAGCATCCATGCCCTGCAAAGCCCGCCTTAAAAATTCCGGGGTAAAACCCGGCAGAAACTTCTCACTGCCATAATGATGATGAATGCCATTGGAGAACCATACCCGTTTCAGATAAATTTCCATGGCTTTGAAATCAGCAGTATTCTTATCTCCCCGATATCCGGTATAAACAGCTTCAAGCAACCTCCGGATGGTCAGGTTATACTTACCATTCTGATCAAATAAAATATCTCTTCCCTGCAAAGCGGCTTCCGTCAGGTAATAGACTAATTCTTTTTGTTTGAGGGATAATTCCTCAAACCCGGGTACGCGATAGCGTAAAATCTGTAAATCTGCAAATTGTTCCACTGTATAATCAAATTTTTCTGCTTCGGCAGTTGTTTTCCGGATGCCGCCACAAGCCGTCAATACCGAGAGGACGGCCACCATAGAAAAAAGATATTTCTTCATGCGTCGGGGCATTAGAGTGTATCATTAATAAAGACGAAAAGGAAGTATTTCGAAACAAACGTTCCGAAATATTTCCTTTTTTATACATTCAGTCATGCAGAATTATTTCTTTTTATCTGCGTGTCTTTTACGATAACCGTTGGGAGTCTCACCTACATTTTTGTAAAAAGCGGCATAGAAAGACTGGCGGTTTGCAAAACCAACCATCGTACTGATTTCTTCCACATTCTTGTCGGCATATCTCTTGTCTGTCAACAAATGCATTGCTTCTTTTACCCTGTATTCATTCAGTAAGCAAGAATAATTCATACCGAAACGCGAATTTACCACTGCTGACAAATAGCGGGTGTTCGTCTGTAACTCTTTTGCCAAATCTTTAGCTGAATAGTCTTGATCTCTGTACTTTTTCTGCACGACCACGATATTCAATATCCTGTCATACAACTCATCTGCCAATTCCGGACGTATCAAGGAACGGTAGGCAGCCTCCTTTTCTTTCTTCTCGCGCAGGTTGTAAGGACGTTTCTTCGGAGCCTTTTCCTGTGCCTTGTTTTCTAAATCACTCATTGAATTAACTGGTTAGGGTTGTTTAAAATTGGAAATCCAAAGGATTTTCCCTTAGACTTTACAAAAGTCTGACATTTTTTTTTAATACGCAACTTTTCCCGTACATATTTTTGATATGTAAACAACGAAAAAGGTTGAAAAGAAGGCTGCGAAACCAATTAATAAGAAACTTTAACTTTTGACTAAAACAGTGCTATATAAAATCAACATGAATTGCAATTTGTACTTTATACAATAATTAGTGTACCTTTGCTCCATAAAATATATATCCTGAAATTTTATGCTGCAAACTCTCAAAACATATTTCGGTTATGACAGTTTCCGTCCTTTGCAAGAGACGATCATCCGTCATTTGTTAGACCGCAAGGATGCATTAGTACTAATGCCAACAGGTGGTGGAAAATCCATTTGTTACCAACTGCCGGCGTTGCTTTGCGAAGGCACTGCCGTAGTGGTTTCTCCCCTTATATCATTGATGAAAGATCAGGTCGAAACCCTGTGTGCCAACGGTATTGCCGCCGGTGCGCTGAACAGCAACAATGATGAGACGGAAAATGCGTCCCTGCGCCGCTTGTGCATGGAAGGCAAATTAAAACTGCTCTATATCTCACCCGAAAAACTATTGGCTGAAGCCAACTATTTACTGCGGGATATGCACATCTCTTTATTCGCCATCGACGAAGCACACTGCATCTCACAGTGGGGACATGATTTCCGTCCGGAATATACACAAATGGGAGTTCTGCACCAACAATTTCCACAAATTCCCATCATTGCACTGACCGCTACTGCCGACAAGATTACCCGTGAGGATATTATTAAACAACTCCATCTTAACCAACCGAAGATTTTCATCTCATCTTTCGATCGCCCCAACCTGAGCCTTACAGTAAAGCGCGGGTATCAACAAAAGGAAAAGGGCAAGGCTATTCTTGATTTTATCAACCGGCATCCGGGAGAATGCGGCATCATCTACTGCATGAGCCGGAGTAAAACAGAGTCGGTAGCACAAATGCTACAAAAGCAGGGCATCAAGGCAGCCATCTACCATGCCGGGTTGTCTGCCGCCAAAAGAGACGAGGCACAAGATGATTTTATCAATGACCGTGTACAAGTGGTATGCGCCACTATCGCCTTCGGAATGGGTATCGACAAGAGCAATGTACGCTGGGTAATTCATTATAATTTACCAAAAAGCATCGAAAGCTTCTATCAGGAAATAGGCCGTGCCGGAAGAGACGGGCTGCCAAGTGACACCCTCCTCTTCTATTCACTGGCAGACCTCATTCTGCTCACAAAATTTGCTACGGAAAGCGGACAGCAAAGCATCAATATAGAGAAGCTGCAACGCATGCAGCAGTATGCCGAAGCCGACATCTGCCGCCGCCGGATTCTGCTCAGTTATTTCGGAGAAAACACCGCACACGACTGCGGAAACTGCGATGTCTGCAAGAATCCTCCGGAACGATTTGATGGTACTATAATTGTACAAAAAGCATTGAGTGCCATCGTGCGTACAGATCAGCAGATAGGTACGGGAATGCTGGTTGACATCCTAAGAGGCACTTTGAGTTCCGAAATAGCCGAACGTGGCTACCACCATCTGAAAACATTCGGAGCCGGACGTGAAGTACCTGCCCGTGATTGGCAGGATTACCTGCTGCAAATGCTCCAGTTGGGCTACTTCGAGATAGCCTACAATGAAAACAATCACTTGAAAATCACTGCAAGCGGCAGTGATGTCTTATTTGGGAGATGCAGTGCGCAGCTTGTGGTGATCCGCCGGGAAGAAGCCGCAGACAGCAAACGGGGACGTAAACGCAAATCCAGTGCTCCCGTACAAGAGCTGCCTTTGGGACTGCCCAATACAGAAAGCGAAGAATTGTTCGAAGCCCTACGCAGCCTCCGTAAGCGCCTTGCCGACCAAGAAGCGCTGCCTGCCTATATCGTGCTGTCCGACAAGGTGCTACATTTGCTCAGCGCTTCACGCCCCACCACCATAGAGGAGTTTGGCAACATCAGCGGCATAGGTGAATATAAAAAGAAAAAATACGGTAAAGACTTTATCGAACTGATACGCAAATATTGCTAAGATCATTTACACTGCTGCAACAGTCCGCGCACCTCTGCCTGAGAGATTCCCAAAGATACGGCTTTCTCAAAGTCACGTTTTGCTAAGTCCTTTTTCTTTTGGGAAAGATAAATCTGGCCTCGCGCCAGATAGGCTTCGGGCTGTGCGGCATCCAGGTCAAGCCCCTCCTCCAAATCTATCAATGCCAGATCAACATGCTTCATATCTTTCTCAACGCCGGCGCGTGCTATATAGAGGACAGCATAAAGAGATGTCGTAATTTGCGTACTACCGTCCATTTTATCCGCTATCATTTTATTTAACAAAGAGAGCGATTCTTCATATTTACCTTCCTTCTGTGCCAGAGTAGCCAGCCCCAGACGCCCGTTGTAACTCAAAGGATTCAGTTTCAAAAATCGTTCATAATCAGCTCTTGCTGCTTTATAATCCCGTTTCTGCCTATAAATATAGGCACGCATCAGCAAAGCCTCCTGATTGTCGGCCTCTATATCCAAGGCAAGCGAATAGTCCATCCGAGCCAATTCATCTTTGCCCAATTCAAGATAAATTGCGGCACGGTTCAGCAGGATGGAAACTGCACGCGGCGCGATATTCAGTGCGAAGGTATAAGATTCGAGCGCCTTCTCATATTCACTCCGGCGACGCTGTATCGTACCCAGATTGGAAAACAACAAGGCATTATGCGGATTGGCAGGTTCCAGCCTCAAAGCCTTCACGATATATTCTTCGGCCTGCGCCAGACTGTCCTGCTCCGTAGCGGCAAGCGCACGCTCACTAAGTTCCTTATAAGTCTGGCAGAAGGCGGAAACGGCTGCCATACTCCATACGACGGAGAAAAGAATAAATTTCTTCATAACAGATTATTATCAATCCAAAGGATAAGTATCAAAAGCAAACAGTTCCGTTGACAGATACCGTTCACCGGTGTCAGGCAGCAAGGCTACAATCATTTTGCCGGCAAATTCGGGACGGCCGGCCAGCAAGCGAGCCGCATAAACCGCCGCGCCGGACGATATTCCGGCCAGCAGCCCTTCGGTAGAAGACAACTCGCGACCGGCACGAATGGCCTCGTCATCAGGCACAGGAATTATTTCATCCACCAAAGAGGCATCGTAAATGGAGGGGACGAAATTGGCGCCGATGCCCTGAATGCGGTGAGAAGCTGCCGTTCCGCCTTCCAATACGGGGGAAGAGGCAGGCTCCACTGCCACGATATAAACATCAGGGTTGTGTTTTTTCAAAGCGCGCGCCACGCCACAGACCGTGCCTCCCGTACCTACACCGGCAACAAAAACATCTACTTTTCCATCTGTATCCGTCCAGATTTCTTCTCCGGTAGTCAGTTCATGCACCTTGACGTTGGAAGGGTTATCGAACTGCTGCAAAATGACAGAACCGACGATTTTATCTTTCAGTTCCAGAGCTTTTGAAATAGAACCTGCCATACCGGACACCCCATCTGTCAGCACAATCTCAGCTCCCAAAGCCTTCAACAAATTACGACGCTCAATGCTCATAGTCTCAGGCATAGTCAGAATGAGATGATATCCTTTTATGGTCGCCACCATCGCCAGTCCCACTCCCGTATTTCCACTGGTAGGCTCGATGATTGTAGCACCGGGGGCCAGAATTCCACGTGCTTCGGCATCTTCAATCATGGCAAGTGCCACGCGATCTTTTACACTTCCTGCCGGATTAAAGGCTTCCAGTTTGGCCAGTATATCCCGGCACAATCCGTACTTGCCGCTATATCCGGCCAATTCCATCAGCGGTGTATGACCGATGAGTTCCGTCAGTTTCTTTGCAATCTTTGCCATATACAGAATTTTATTTTAGCGTGAACGGAATAAGGGAGCATCTGCCTAAACAGTGTGTTCTGTCCAACGTTTGCGAATGCTTGTCCGAGCCGCGCGGATATGTATCCGAGCACCGCAAATATGTATTCGCGCACTGCGAACAGAGATTTCTTCAAGTGGAAAACATTTTTTCTTCTTAACCTTTAGAACTTTTCTACCTATGTTCCGCAATTTTTCTACCTGCATCCCGGCACTGTTCTACTGGTATCGGAGATATTCCTTATATCGCATTCACGTGATTCAACAAAAGAGGCTGCATCAGGAATCACCCCTGATACAGCCTCGCAAAGTTAAGAAAAATCCTTCCGTTCCTTTGTTTCATTAATGAAGATTAGCACTTAATGCGATTCACAATCCAGGCGCCAACTTCTTTTGTTCCATATTTAGCGCCACCTTCCACCTGGATTTCAGGTGTGCGCACATTGGCATCGAGCGAAGCATCTACCACCTTGCGGATCAGCGCCCCCTCCTCTTTCAGATCGAAATACTCGAACAACATGGCCACGGAAAGTATCTGCGCCAACGGATTGGCTATATTCAAGCCCTTAGCCTGCGGCCACGAGCCGTGAATCGGCTCAAACACCGGTGTGCTTTCTCCGGTGGAAGCAGACGGAAGCAATCCCATCGAACCGCTGATACAAGAGCCTTCATCTGTCAAGATGTCGCCGAACGTATTCTCCGTCACCATCACATCAAAGAACTTCGGCTCCTGAATCATGCGCATGGCGGCATTGTCCACATACATATAGTCGGTATTCACTTCGGGATAGCGGGGAGCCATTTCCTGCGCAATCTTTCTCCACAAGCGGGAAGAAGCAAGTACATTCGCCTTATCCACCACCGTGAGGTGCTTGTTGCGCTTCATGGCATATTCAAAGCCTACCTTCAAGATGCGCTCAATCTCCGGACGAGTGTACATATTCGTGTCATACGCCTTGTCATTGTCCTGATATTTTTCACCAAAGTACATGCCTCCGGTCAGCTCGCGGATGCAGATAAAGTCTGCGCCATCCACCAGTTCCGCACGAAGCGGCGACTTGTGAAGCAGGCATTTGAAAGTCTGCACCGGACGGATGTTGGCAAACAAGCCCAACCGCTTGCGCATGGCCAGCAAACCTTGTTCGGGACGCACTTTGGCCGTCGGGTTATTGTCGAATTTCGGGTCGCCTACGGCAGAGAAGAGCACCGCGTCGGCATCCTTGCAAGTCTGATAAGTGGCTTCGGGGAACGGGTCGCCCACTTTGTCGATAGCGTCTGCACCACAGATGGCATACTCATAGTTTACTTTGTGTCCGAATTTCTCACAAACGGCGGTCATTACATCTACCCCTACGGCAGAGATTTCGGGGCCGATACCGTCACCGGCCAATACTGCAATTTTAAAGTCCATAATAGTTTATTTCTTTTTCAATTCATTCTCTATTTTATCTTTCATCGCTTTGTTTTTGCGACGAATGCGGTCGCCTGCCACAAAGCCGGCAGTTAACATAAGCACACATATCACATCTAAAAGGGTGACAAGCTGTACATCATTTCCATACCAATTCAAGAAAACACGGAACAAAAATATCACGCAAGCAAAAAACAAATAGCTTGCATTAGGTTTTCTCTCAAAATAATCCCTTACTGTTTTATAAGTCATAATTAATATTTTATTTACCGTATTCTCCTTCAATAATATTCAGCATCTTCACCGTCGCCTTGATGGCCGCTTCCGTCTGGTCGGCATCGAGTCCGCGGGTACGGAATATCTTATCCTCATAGCTCCAAGTAATCACGGTTTGCACAAAGGCATCGGTGCGTCCGCCGGGAGGGATGGTTACAGCATAGTTGGTCAACATCGGGAACTTACGTCCCAAAGTCACCTTATAGACCTTGCGCAACGCACGTACAAAGGCATCGTACTGACCATCGCCGCTGGAGCTTTCTTCGTACTCCTTACCATTGATCTCAATTCTCAATGTGGCCATAGGTTTCAATCCAAAAGCCAGATTCACGATATAGCTTTTAAGATTCACACGTTCTTCCACCACACCATGCTTCAACACGTCCGAAACGATGTAAGGCAAATCTTCCTGTGTCACCAACTCCTTCTTGTCTCCCAACTCGATGATGCGCTCTGTAACTTTGCGCATGGCATCCTCATCCAATTGCAAGCCCAAATCTTCCAGATTCTTACGGATATTTGCCTTACCGCTGTTTTTACCCAAAGCGTATTCCCGCTTACGTCCAAAACGTTCGGGCAGCAGGTCGTTACAGTAAAGATTACTTTTATTGTCACCATCGGCATGCACGCCCGCAACCTGTGTGAAGACGTTTTCGCCGACAATCGGTTTGTTGGCAGGGATTACAATGCCCGAATAGGATTCGACTACCCGGCTCACGTCATTCAACCGACTCTCATCAATACTGGTGATCGCACTGAAATGATCTTTCAAAATGGCCTGAACACTGGCAAGAGGAGCATTTCCCGCACGTTCGCCCAAACCATTGATCGTGGTATGCAGACCTCTGCAACCACTCAAAACAGCAGCCAGCACATTACTCACGGCAAGATCGTAGTCATTATGGGCATGGAAATCAAAATGGGTATGGGGATAGCGCTTAACCATCTTCCTCATGAATTCGATGACCTGCAGAGGATTCAAGATGCCCAGCGTATCGGGCAGCATATAACGCTGTATATTGGTCTGAATCAAAGCATCCATCAGTTGAAAAACATATTCCGGAGAATCTTTCATACCGTTACTCCAGTCTTCCAGATAGACATTCACCTCCATATCCTGCTCATTGGCATAATTCACCACAGCGAGAATATCTTCTATATGCTCCTCAAGACTCTTTTGAAGCTGACAAGTGCAATGCTTCAGCGAGCCTTTGCACAGCAGGTTGATGACACGGCAACCGGTAGCGTGAATCCAGTCCACCGACACGTGTCCGTCCACAAAGCCCAGCACTTCCACTCTCGGCAGCATATTGCGGCGGGCAGCCCAGTCACAAATCATCTTTACAGCATCAAATTCACCTTCGGATACCCTGGCAGAAGCCACTTCCACCCGATCCACCTTCAAATCTTCCAGCAATAAACGGGCAATCATCAGCTTCTCATGGGGTACAAAGGACACTCCACTGGTCTGTTCGCCATCGCGGAGCGTGGTATCCATGATTTCTATTTTCGGATGATTAGGCTTCATTTTTTTTCTCCCAGTTTTCTATCTTATCCTTGTTTTCTACCAGGAAATCGATGTCGTCCAATCCGTTCATCAGGCAATGCTTCTTGTAGGCGTTGATTTCAAAACGTTCGCTCCGGCCCGTAGCCTTGTTGGTAATGGTCTGCTCAGGCAGATTCACTTCCACCTCTGTCTTCGGGTCGGCGGCGATAGAGCCGAACAGCTCTTGCAAGAACGGCTCGGTCACTACCACGGGAAGAACGAAGTTGTTCAGTTCGTTGTTCTTGTGGATGTCGGCAAAGAAACTGGAGACTACCACCCGGAAGCCATATCCGGCAATGGCCCATGCAGCATGTTCGCGGCTGGAACCCGAACCGAAATTCTTTCCGGCCACCAAGATTTGTCCGCCATAAGCGGGATTGTTCAGTACGAAGTCCTCATTCAGCGAGCCGTCCGGACGATAGCGCCAGTCGCGGAACAGGTTGTCGCCGAAAAACTTTTCTTCGCGGGTGGTGGCCTTCAGGAAGCGTGCGGGGATTATCTGGTCGGTATCCACATTCTCCAGAGGGAGGGGTACGCAAGTGCTTGTCAGTATATCGAATTTTTGTTTCATTGTCTTAGTCTTTTTAATTGTTTTATGATGCCACGGAGGCCATCTCTATATCTTTCTTGAAACGGGCAAGGCTATACGCCGTAGTACTTATACGGAAGTACCGCAATCATGCCCAATCTTCCAAGCGGAAACGCCTTACTTCAGTGTTACGCAGGTTAAATCAGCTCCCTCGGATCGGTTATCACACCCGTCACCGCAGCCGCGGCTGCCACCAGCGGACTGGCAAGCAAGGTACGTGCACCCGGTCCCTGACGGCCTTCAAAGTTACGGTTACTGGTAGAAACCGAGTATTTTCCTGCCGGAATCTTGTCATCATTCATTGCCAGACAAGCGGAACATCCCGGCTGACGGATCACAAATCCCGCCTCTCCAAGAATCTTATCCAACCCTTCTTCACGAATCTGTGTATCTACCATCCAAGAACCAGGAACCAACCATGCCACTACGCCCTCCGCCTTTTGACGTCCATTCACGAGGGAGGCAAAGGCGCGGAAATCCTCGATGCGGCCATTGGTACAGGCTCCTAAGAACACATAGTCTATCTTCTTGCCCAGCAGCGACTCGCCCGGTTGGAAGCCCATATAGTCCATAGACTTCATGAAAGAAGCCCGTGCCGCCTCTCCCATACCTTCGGTGGTCGGGATGTTTTGTGTGATGCCCATACCCATACCGGGGTTGGTTCCGTAAGTAATCATCGGCTCGATATCTTCAGCAGCAAAATGCACTTCTTTATCGAAAACTGCATTTTCATCGGTCTTCAACGTTTTCCAATAAGCCAATGCCTTGTTCCACGCTTCACCTTTCGGAGCATATTCACGTCCTTTGATGTACTCAAAAGTCACTTCATCCGGAGCAACCATCCCGCCACGCGCACCCATTTCAATACTCAGGTTGCACAAAGTCAGTCTGCCCTCCATCGTCAAACCACGCACTGCTTCACCGGCATATTCTACGAAATAGCCTGTCGCCCCACTGGTTGTCATTTTAGACATCATGTACAAAGCCATGTCTTTGGCCGTCACCCCTTTTCCAAGCTTGCCATCGATAGTGATACGCATTGTTTTAGGACGAGTCTGAAGAATGCACTGCGAAGCCATCACCATTTCTACCTCACTCGTACCGATGCCGAAAGCCACTGCCCCCATCGCACCGTGGGTCGATGTATGCGAATCGCCACACACAATGGTCATGCCGGGTAAAGTCAGCCCACGCTCAGGCCCCACCACATGAATGATACCATTCTTTTGATCCATCATCCCGAAATGCGCCAATCCGAAATCCTTCGCATTCTTGGCCAATGTATCCACCTGTGTCTTCGATACAGGGTCTTCGATGGGTTTGTCCTGATCGTGCGTCGGCGTATTGTGGTCGGGCATACAGAAAATCTTCTCCGGACGGAAGCACTTGATGCCGCGCTCGCGCAAACCGGAGAAAGCCTGCGGACTGGTCACTTCATGGCAATAGAGACGGTCGATGTAAAGCTGTGTGGGCCCCTCTTCCACCTCTTGTACCAAGTGGGCATCCCAGATTTTATCAAATAATGTATTCATCTTGTTATGTACGGTTTAACTATTTACGATTATGATTGGATTTACATTTTGAACTTGTTGATACAGTCGATATAGGCTTCCACAGACGCCGCAATAATATCAGTATTGGCTCCGAAGCCATAATAGATACAATTATCATATTCCACCTGCATGTGTACCTTGCCCATATCATCGCTACCCTTACTGATAGCCTGGATTGTGAACTCTTTCAAGGTCATGTGACGGTCGATGATTTTCTTCAGAGCTTTGATAGCTGCATCCACCGGACCATTTCCACTGGCTGCCGCTTCAAACCTCTCACCGGAAATATTCAGTCCCAGACTGGCCACAGAACGAACTCCCACTCCACTGGTCACCTGCAGGTATTCTAATTTGACACGATGATTCTGGGTACGGTCAGCACCGGCCAACACCAGAATATCATCATCATTGATATCCTTCTTCTTATCGGCAAGTTTCAGAAACTCTTCATAAACCTTATCCAGTTTTTCCTGATCCAACTGCATGCCCAATATCTGCAGACGATTTTTCAAAGCCGCACGTCCACTGCGAGCAGTCAGTACGATAGAGTTATCATCGATACCTACATCGTGCGGGTCAATAATTTCATACGTCTGCACATTTTTCAATACGCCATCCTGATGGATGCCCGAAGAATGAGCGAAAGCATTACGCCCTACGATAGCCTTATTGGGCTGAACCGGCATATTCATTAAGCTGGATACCATACGGCTCGTTGGGTAGATTTTTTGAGTATTGATGTTGGTTTCAATTTCAATGTCCTTATGGCATTTGATAATCATCGCCACTTCTTCCAAAGAGGTATTTCCAGCACGCTCGCCGATACCATTGATTGTAACCTCCACTTGACGCGCACCGTTCAGCACACCTGCCATTGTGTTTGCAGTGGCCATTCCAAGATCATTGTGGCAATGAGTGGAAATGATAGCGTTATGAACACCGTCCACATTCTCCATCAGATATTTAATCTTCGCGCCATATTCGGCAGGCAAGCAATAGCCTGTTGTATCAGGGATATTCACCACTGTGGCTCCGGCTCTGATTACGGCTTCCACTACACGAGCCAGATATTCATTATCCGTTCGTCCCGCATCTTCGGCGTAAAACTCGACATCATCCACAAATCGGCGGGCATACTTTACGGCAGCAACTGCACGCTCTATAATTTCTTCACGGTTAGAATTGAATTTATATTTGATATGAGAATCAGAAGTGCCTATTCCTGTATGGATGCGTTTATGCTTGGCAAACCGCAAAGCATCTGCGGCTACATCAATGTCTTTCTGCACAGCACGTGTCAAAGCGCAGATGGTAGGCCATGTCACAGCCTTTGAAATTTCAATCACAGAATTAAAGTCACCCGGACTCGAAATAGGGAATCCGGCTTCAATCACATCCACACCCAACGCTTCCAACTGCTTGGCAACCTGAATTTTCTCTACCGTATTCAACTGGCATCCCGGAACCTGTTCACCATCACGGAGAGTCGTGTCGAAAATAAATAACTTGTCACTCATTGCTTATTGTATTTATAATATATATTCCATAAAAAAAGCCTTTCGCACCGGGAAGTGAGAAAGGCTTAGTATATCGTTTCATCTTACATATATTCACGCACAGCACTCACTTCCACTAAACTTTGCCAGTAGAATAATAATACCACACAGTAGAATATATGTAAAGTTCTGAATCATCATTTTTTTATTTTGATGTTGCAAAGGTAGAGATTATTTCGCAGCTCACAAAGTAATTCATTACTTTTTTCTTTAAAAAATAATCAGTTCATAAGTTATTTCTCTTTTATTACTTTAATATATAACAAAAAAGGTATATCATTGAGATATACCTTTTATCTATGAAAAAATTCAAGACGGGCATTGAATTATTTCTTGTCACACGCTTTGCTGCATTCCTTTTTATCGCAAGCAGCCTTGTCACACTCCTTAGCACAGTTGGCACTATCACAAGAGGCAGAATCAGCAGTCTTGCAACAAGTCTTTGCAGAATCACATTGTTCCGTTTTTGCAGCACAACAAGAATCTGCAGTTACACTATTGGCATCAGTAGCCTTTTTATTGCCACAGGAAGTTACTGCAAAAGAAAATGCCACGGCCACAGCAACCAATAAAACTTTAGTTTTCATACTTTCAATTTACTTTAAACGTTGATAAAATTAGTTTGTGGCAAATATAAGAAAAGTTTATGAAAATACCAAAACAAATAAAGCCCCCGCATTCTTTCCGGAATACGGGGGCTTCTCTAAAACGGCGACTACCTACTCTCCCACTGTTACGCAGTACCATCGGCGTGACCGGGCTTAACTTCTCTGTTCGGAATGGGAAGAGGTGGAACCCCGGTGCTGTAGTCACCTGAATAAGGCAGACATGATGCAAAAAGTAAAGTCATGCGTAATTAATCATTACGATATGCTGAACGTATATATCCCCCATACTACGGAAGACAAAAAGTCAACGGGCAATTAGTAATGCTCGGCTGTGACATCGCTGCCTGTACACCTGCATCCTATCAACGTCATAGTCTTTGACGACCCTGAGAAATCTAATCTTGTGGCTGGCTTCGTACTTAGATGCTTTCAGCACTTATCCAATCCCGACTTAGATACCCGGCAATGCACCTGGCGGCACAACCGGTAAACCAGAGGTCAGTCCAACACGGTCCTCTCGTACTAGTGTCAGAGCCACGCAAATTTCATACGCCCACGATAGATAGAGACCGAACTGTCTCACGACGTTCTGAACCCAGCTCGCGTGCCACTTTAATGGGCGAACAGCCCAACCCTTGGGACCTTCTCCAGCCCCAGGATGTGACGAGCCGACATCGAGGTGCCAAACCCCTCCGTCGATATGAGCTCTTGGGAGGGATCAGCCTGTTATCCCCGGAGTACCTTTTATCCTTTGAGCGATGTCCCTTCCATACGGAAACACCGGATCACTATGCTCTAGTTTCCTACCTGATCGACTTGTCAGTCTCCCAGTCAAGCGCCCTTATGCCATTACACTCTGCCGACGGTTACCAATCGTCGTGAGGGCACCTTTAGAAGCCTCCGTTACACTTTTGGAGGCGACCACCCCAGTCAAACTACCCACCAAACAGTGTCCCCGCATCAGCGGGTTAGAACTCAAATAATCAAAGGGCCGTATTTCAACAGCGGCTCCACAAATACTGGCGTACCTGATTCAAAGCCTCCGGCCTATCCTACACATCAATCACCCAAATTCAATGTTAAGCTATAGTAAAGGTTCACGGGGTCTTTTCGTCCCATCGCGGGTAATCGGCATCTTCACCGATACTACAATTTCACTGAGCTCACGGTTGAGACAGCGTCCAGATCATTACACCATTCGTGCAGGTCGGAACTTACCCGACAAGGAATTTCGCTACCTTAGGACCGTTATAGTTACGGCCGCCGTTTACTGGGGCTTCAATTCAATGCTTCTCTTGCGATGACATCTCCTCTTAACCTTCCAGCACCGGGCAGGTGTCAGGCTATATACCTCATGTTTCCATTTCGCATAGCCCTGTGTTTTTGTTAAACAGTTGCCTGGACCTATTCTCTGCGCCTCACATTGCTGTGAGGACCCTTTATCCCGAAGTTACAGGGTCAATTTGCCTAGTTCCTTAACCGTGATTCACTCAAGCGCCTTAGTATATTCAACCCGACTACGTGTGTCCGTTTACGGTACGGGTACCAACAGGATGAAGTTTAGCGGATTTTCTCGGGAGTATGATTACATGCGCTATCGGATTGTTCGAAGAACGCTCCGTACTGTCAGGTTCGACTCTTGCACCGGATTTGCCTGGCACAATCAACATCTACACCCTTCAACCATCTATTCCGTCAGATGGCGGCATTGTCACTGCTCCGTCTCCACGTCACTCCTGAAGGTAGTACCGGAATATTAACCGGTTCTGCCATCGGCCTCGCCGTTCGGCTGAGCCTTAGGACCCGACTGACCCTGATCCGATTAGCGTTGATCAGGAAACCTTAGTCTTTCGGCGAGGGGGTTTCCCACCCCCTTTATCGTTACTTATACCTACATTTGCTTTTCCACACGCTCCAGAAGGGCTCACGCCCCGCCTTCAACGCCGAGTGGAATGCTCCCCTACCGATGATTTCTCATCCCAAAGCTTCGGTAGAACACTTATGCCCGATTATTATCCACGCCAAACTCCTCGACTAGTGAGCTGTTACGCACTCTTTAAATGAATGGCTGCTTCCAAGCCAACATCCTAGCTGTCTTAGCAATCTGACTTCGTTAGTTCAACTTAGTGTTCATTTCGGGACCTTAGCTGTTGGTCCGGATTGTTCTCCTTTAGGACATGGACCTTAGCACCCATGCCCTCACTCCTGACATAGAACTGGTACGCATTCGGAGTTTGTCAAGACTTGATAGGCGGTGAAGCCCTCGCATCTTATCAGTCGCTCTACCTCATACCAGTATAAGTCAAGGCTGCACCTAAATGCATTTCGGGGAGTACGAGCTATCTCCAAGTTTGATTAGCCTTTCACCCCCACCCTCAGGTCATCCAGAAGCTTTTCAACGCTTATTGGTTCGGTCCTCCAGATGGTGTTACCCATCCTTCAACCTGCCCAAGGGTAGATCACTTGGTTTCGCGTCTACTCCTTCCGACTATACGCCCTATTAAGACTCGCTTTCGCTTCGGATACGCGACTGAGTCGCTTAACCTCGCCGGAAAAAGTAACTCGTAGGTTCATTATGCAAAAGGCACGCCGTCACACCAAAAGGTGCTCCGACCGCTTGTAGGCGCATGGTTTCAGGAACTATTTCACTCTTCTGTTCGAAGTGCTTTTCACCTTTCCCTCACGGTACTGGTTCACTATCGGTCTCTCGGGAGTATTTAGCCTTACCGGATGGTCCCGGCAGATTCACGCAGAATTCCTCGTGCTCCGCGCTACTCAGGATACCACTAAGGTTCGGTCGGCTTCGTGTACCGGGTTGTCACCGTCTATGACTGAACTTTCCAGATCATTCCACTCACCAACTTTCGTCCCACGACGTGGTCCTACAACCCCATACATGCCGTAACATGTATGGTTTGGGCTGTTCCCCGTTCGCTCGCCACTACTGGGGGAATCATTATTTATTTTCTGTTCCTGCAGGTACTAAGATGTTTCAGTTCCCTGCGTTAGCCTTCTGCTATGCAGAATGGTTAGTCTTCAACTAACCGGGTTGTCCCATTCGGAAATCTCCGGATCAAAGGTCATTTGCACCTACCCGAAGCTTATCGCAGCTTATCACGTCCTTCATCGCCTCCGAGAGCCAAGGCATCCGCCATGCGCCCTTGCTTACTTTTTGTCTTACCGATCACGTATGGTCGATATATACTTTCAGCTCTTACTTTACTTTTTTCGTTACATCATGTCAAAGATCATCTTCCAAATGAATGGAATGTGGAGAATAACGGATTCGAACCGTTGACCCCCTGCGTGCAAAGCAGGTGCTCTAGCCAGCTGAGCTAATCCCCCGTTTTTTAGTTGAAAGTGGAAAGTGGAAAGATGAAAGTTACAATAACCATCAACTTTGAACTGTCAACTTCTAACTCTTTACGTAGTCCCAGGCAGAGTTGAACTGCCGACCTCTACATTATCAGTGTAGCGCTCTAACCAACTGAGCTATAGGACTGTCGAGTTCAACCTCGCCTTACGGCTCGGCTTCTTCTTTCTCATTATATCATAATAAACAAGTACGCGTAGTACAAAGAGGTTCTGATGTCAGTATCACTGAAAGAACCAACTTTTAATAGTGTCAATCATTGAAGATTGGCGTAACGTGAGCGTCGCTCCAGAAAGGAGGTGTTCCAGCCGCACCTTCCGGTACGGCTACCTTGTTACGACTTAGCCCCAATCACCAGTTTTACCCTAGGGCGCTCCTCGCGGTTACGCACTTCAGGTACCCCCGGCTTTCATGGCTTGACGGGCGGTGTGTACAAGGCCCGGGAACGTATTCACCGCGCCGTGGCTGATGCGCGATTACTAGCGAATCCAGCTTCGTGGAGTCGGGTTGCAGACTCCAGTCCGAACTGAGAGAGGTTTTTGGGATTAGCATCACATCGCTGTGTAGCTGCCTTCTGTACCCCCCATTGTAACACGTGTGTAGCCCCGGACGTAAGGGCCGTGCTGATTTGACGTCATCCCAACCTTCCTCACATCTTACGACGGCAGTCTCCATAGAGTCCCCAGCATTGCCTGATGGTAACTATAGATAAGGGTTGCGCTCGTTATGGCACTTAAGCCGACACCTCACGGCACGAGCTGACGACAACCATGCAGCACCTTCACTAATGCCTTGCGGCTATGACGTTTCCGCCATATTCATTAGCAATTCAAGCCCGGGTAAGGTTCCTCGCGTATCATCGAATTAAACCACATGTTCCTCCGCTTGTGCGGGCCCCCGTCAATTCCTTTGAGTTTCACCGTTGCCGGCGTACTCCCCAGGTGGAATACTTAACGCTTTCGCTTGGCCGCTGACTGTGTATCGCCAACAGCGAGTATTCATCGTTTACTGTGCGGACTACCAGGGTATCTAATCCTGTTTGATACCCGCACTTTCGAGCATGAACGTCAGTTACAGTCCAGCAGGCTGCCTTCGCAATCGGAGTTCTTCGTGATATCTAAGCATTTCACCGCTACACCACGAATTCCGCCTGCCTATACTGCACTCAAGAGCCCCAGTATCAACTGCAATTTTACGGTTGAGCCGCAAACTTTCACAACTGACTTAAGACCCCGTCTGCGCTCCCTTTAAACCCAATAAATCCGGATAACGCTCGGATCCTCCGTATTACCGCGGCTGCTGGCACGGAGTTAGCCGATCCTTATTCATAAGGTACATGCAAAAGGCCACACGTGGCCCGTTTTATTCCCTTATAAAAGAAGTTTACAACCCATAGGGCAGTCATCCTTCACGCTACTTGGCTGGTTCAGGCTCCCGCCCATTGACCAATATTCCTCACTGCTGCCTCCCGTAGGAGTTTGGACCGTGTCTCAGTTCCAATGTGGGGGACCTTCCTCTCAGAACCCCTATCCATCGATGCCTTGGTGGGCCGTTACCCCGCCAACAAGCTAATGGAACGCATCCCCATCTTCCACCGAAATTCTTTAACTGAAAAAGGATGACCTCTTTCAGTGCCATCGGGCATTAATCTTTCTTTCGAAAGGCTATTCCCGAGTGGAAGGCAGGTTGGATACGTGTTACTCACCCGTGCGCCGGTCGCCATCTGTCATATTGCTATGACAATGCTGCCCCTCGACTTGCATGTGTTAAGCCTGTAGCTAGCGTTCATCCTGAGCCAGGATCAAACTCTTCATTGTAAAAGTATTGTCAATCGGCATTGCTGCCGGTCTTTGCTCTGTTCAGGACGCTCGGTTTATTAAAAGTTTATCTTTACCTATATATTATAAGTATTGACGGTTCTTTCATTATACCCAAGACACTCGTCTTTATAAAAAAAGTCAAGTGCCTTGCTCTTGTACTACTTGTATTGTTTATGTAAATCTGTTCAAAGATCGCTTGTTTCAAATCGGCTTTCTTTAGGAAAGCGGATGCAAAGGTAAGAACTTTTAAGTATATGCTCCAAATATTTCTGAAGTTTTTTTCTTTTTTTTCTTTCTCCTCGTCGTCTCTCTTTGCGAAAGGGAGGGGAAAGGGAAAAAGGGACTGCCCTCATGATCCGTCTCTCTCAGAATGTCAATCTCAAGGCTCCCCGTCTCTTGGAAAGCGGGTGCAAAAGTAGAGATTTTACAAACACGAAACAAATATATCCAAACCTTTTTCTAAAGTTTTTTTCAATACAATACCTAACAGGCTGATTGACAAAGGAAGAGGGAAGACATGGTTTTATGCCGATGGAAAAGGAAGATTAAAAAAGAAGAAGGGGACACATTATATATATAAAGCGGGCGAAGAGCGGAGACTATGACGGGAAGGATGGATGCCGAGGAGTGAAGACTAAAATAGCATGTTATAGGGCGTCTAATAATGGGCCTAAAACTTTTTTACATTGCAACTGCTTAACAGTAGTAAGGGGGAAAAAAAGATAGGCAAACGAAAAACTAATGAGTAATTTTGAGATAAAATGCTATTATCTCAGTGAAAAATACTAATTTTGTAGCAAAAGCAATTAAAAGGTATAGGGCCACAGGGAAAATGTTATGTAAAGGCTGAGCCTTAATGCGCCTATTTCAATTATAAAAAAAACGATATTCATGTGACAAACAGAAAAACATTGAGACTGATAGCATAAATATCAACCTTATTTATTTATATTTATTAGCTTGAAAAGTTAGCATATCAAAAAAAATAAAGACAATGAAAGATTTTCTAAAATTTACGCTTGCCACCATAACCGGTATCATAGTATCAAGCATCATTTTGTTTTTCATCAGTATTCTGGTATTTTTCAGCATAGTATCATCCTCTGATTCAGAGACACAAGTACGCAAAAACTCCATTATGATGCTTGATCTGAACGGCATGTTGGCAGAACGCACTCAAGAAAATCCGTTCGATTTTCTATTGGGTGATGAATACAACACTTACGGACTGGATGACATCCTCTCCTCCATCAAAAAAGCCAAGGAAAATGCTGACATCAAAGGTATCTACATACAGGCATGTTCATTGGGAGGAGCAAGTTTCGCATCTTTGGAAGAAATTCGGAATTCCCTGAAAGATTTCAAAGAATCGGGTAAGTTCATCGTAGCTTATGGTGACACTTATACACAAAGCTTGTATTATTTGTCGAGCATAGCAGACAAGGTGCTGCTCAATCCCAAAGGTGCCGTTGAATGGAAAGGGCTCGCTGCCTCGCCGATGTTCTTCAAAGATTTGCTGGGAAAAATCGGTGTGGAAATGCAAATTTTTAAGGTAGGTACATATAAATCGGCAGTGGAGCCGTTTATCTCCACTGAAATGAGTCCTGCCAACCGCGAACAGGTAAATGCATACCTCGCTTCCATTTGGAAACAGATAATGGGTGATGTAGCTACTTCACGCAAAATAAGCGTTGATTCATTGAATGCCGCCGCCAACAGCATGCTGATGTTCTATCCTGCTGAGAGATGTGTAAAAGCAGGTCTGGCCGACACTTTAATATATAAGAATGATGTGCGGAACTATTTGAAAACTATGGCGGGTATCGAAGAAAATGACAAAATGCCGGTGCTGAGTCTCAAGAATATGGTAAACATAAAGAAAAATGTTCCCAAAGACAAAAGCGGAAATGTAATTGCAATATATTATGCGTATGGTGAGATTGATGGAGGAAGCTCCTCTACTTTAACCGGCGAAGAAGGCATCAATTCAGAGAAAGTCATTAAAGATCTGCGCAAACTGAAGGATGACAAAGATGTGAAAGCTGTTGTGCTACGCGTAAATTCACCGGGCGGAAGTGCATACGGCTCCGAACAAATTTGGTATGCCGTCAGTGAACTGAAGAAAAAGAAACCTGTCATCGTGTCTATGGGTGACTATGCTGCATCGGGTGGTTACTATATCTCGTGCAATGCCGATACTATCGTTGCCGAACCGACTACTCTGACCGGTTCTATCGGCATCTTCGGCATGTTCCCCAACGCAAAGGGATTGGCAGACAAAATTGGTATAAGTTTTGATGTTGTGAAGACCAACCGATATTCGGATTTCGGCATGATTACCCGCCCTATGAATGAAGGAGAAAAGGGGCTGCTCCAAATGTATATAAATCAGGGATACGACACTTTCCTGGCGCGTTGCTCCGAGGGCCGCGGCATCAGTAAGGAAGAATTGGATAAAATAGCTCAAGGTCGTGTATGGACAGGAAGCAAAGCCAAAGAATTAGGATTAGTTGACGAACTGGGCGGCATAGACAGGGCGCTGGAAATCGCCATTGCCAAAGCAGGAACAGACACATACACCATAATGAGTTATCCGAAGAAAGAGAACTTCCTTGAAAGTTTTATGAATTCCAATCCTGGTAACTATATCAAGGCACATCTGCTGAACAGCAAAGTAGGTGAAATGTACAAACAATTCAGCATACTTGACAACTTTGACAGGTGCGACCGCCTGCAAGCGCGAGTACCTTTTGAACTTAACATTCAATAATGGAAGAGAACTTTATCAAGATACATCATTGGTTATATCCCCTATCCTGGCTTTACGGAATAGGAGTACGCCTGCGCAACAAACTCTTTGACTGGGGATGGCTCCGGTCAAAGAGTTTTGACGTTCCTATAATATGCGTGGGTAACCTTGCCGTGGGCGGAACAGGTAAGACCCCCCATACAGAGTATCTAATAAAAATCCTGCAAAATGCTGGCATGAATGTCGCCACATTGAGTCGTGGCTACAAGCGAAACAGCAAAGGATATATATTGGCAGACAACCAAAGCAACGCCATACTGATAGGTGATGAACCGTACCAAATAAAAAGTAAATTCCCCAATATACAGGTGGCCGTAGATGAGGACCGGTGTCACGGCATCGAACAACTGTTAAAATTGGAAAAGCCGGTTGTTGATGTCATCTTATTGGACGATGCCTTTCAACACCGTTATGTAAAACCGGGAATGAGCATTTTACTCACAGATTTTCACCGGCTGCTGTGCGATGACAGCCTGCTCCCCGCCGGAAGACTACGCGAACCGGCAAGCGGCAAAATCCGGGCACAAATTGTCATAGTCACCAAATGTCCGGACGATATCAAGCCTATAGACTTCAATATCATTGCCAAGCGGCTACACCTATATCCATACCAACAACTGTATTTTTCACGATTCCGCTACGGCACACTACGACCGCTGTTCTCTGAAAAGGCCGACAGTCGTAAAACTCTCTCTTCCTTAAGAGAAAACGAACAAGTGCTATTAGTTACAGGCATCGCCTCTCCCACCTCGTTGGTAAAAGAAATGGAGTCTTACACCACGCATGTCAAACTGCTGGCATTTGACGATCATCATGATTTTAGCCATAAAGACCTGCAACAGATAAAAGGACAATTCATGCAAATGAAAGAAGGAGCACGTCTGATTATCACGACAGAAAAAGATGCAGCAAGATTAAAGTTCCATCCGGCACTCGACGAAATACTAAAGCCTTATATCTATGTGCTACCAATAGAAATAGAATTTTTACAAAATCAACAACATATATTTAACCAAAACATTACTGGCTATGTTAGAACGAATTCAAGAAACCGCATCTTTCCTGAAAGGAAAGATGCACACACATCCTGAGACTGCAATTATTCTGGGAACCGGGCTTGGCAGCCTTGCCGGCGAAATCACCGAGAAGTATGAAATAAAGTATGAAGACATTCCCAATTTTCCCATCTCCACTGTCGAAGGACACTGTGGAAAACTGATCTTCGGCAAACTGGGCAATAAAGACATTCTGGCAATGCAAGGGCGTTTTCATTATTATGAAGGTTATTCCATGAAGGAAGTCACTTTTCCGGTACGCGTAATGCAAGAACTTGGCATCAAAACTCTGTTTGTATCCAATGCCAGCGGCGGAACCAATCCAGACTTCGAAATCGGTGACCTGATGATTATTACTGACCACATCAACTACTTTCCGGAACATCCGCTTCGTGGCAAAAACATTCCATACGGTCCCCGTTTTCCGGACATGAGCGAGGCATACGATAAGGAGCTTATCCGCAAAGCCGATGCCATAGCTGCAGAAAAAGGCATCAAAGTGCAACACGGAGTGTATATCGGCACTCAAGGGCCTACGTTTGAAACTCCTGCAGAATACAAGTTGTTCCACATTCTGGGAGCTGATGCAGTGGGAATGTCCACCGTACCCGAAGTAATCGTTGCAAATCATTGTGGCATCAAAGTGTTTGGTGTATCCGTAATCACCGACTTGGGAGTAGAAGGCAAGATCGTAGAAGTCTCCCATGAAGAAGTACAGAAAGCAGCAGACGAAGCGCAACCAAGGATGGCCGAGATTATGAGAGAACTGATTAACAATGTATAAAAAATGATTAGTAGAACAGAAATAGCGACCCTCGGCGAGTTCGGATTGATACGCCGCCTCACCGAAGGGATGAAACTAAAAAACAAATCAAGTCAATACGGTATCGGTGACGACGCTGCTGTCCTTTCATATCCAGCAAACAAGGAAGTTCTTGTCACTACCGATCTGCTATTGGAAGGCGTACACTTCGACCTGATCTATGTCCCCCTCAAGCATTTGGGATATAAATCGGCAATAGTCAATTTTTCCGATATTTATGCCATGAATGGAATTCCCCAGCAAATTACCGTTTCACTGGGATTATCCAAACGATTCAGCATAGAAGACATGGAAGAATTGTATGCTGGCATTCGGTTGGCGTGCGAAGAATACAATGTGGATATTGTTGGCGGAGACACATCTTCTTCTTATACAGGACTGACTATCAGCATTACCTGCATCGGTGAGGGCGAAAAGGGGAAAGTAGTCTATCGCAATGGAGCCAGAGAAACCGACCTTATCTGCGTAACCGGCGATCTTGGTGCAGCTTATATGGGATTGCAACTTCTGGAACGCGAAAAGTCTGTTCTTCGCAGAGTTGACAAAGAGCTGCAACCTGATTTTGCAGGCAAAGAGTATCTTCTGGAACGCCAACTAAAACCGGAAGCACGCCGTGACATCATTGAAAAATTAGCTGAAGAAGGCATAAAGCCTACCGCCATGATGGATGTTTCAGATGGTCTTTCCTCCGAACTTCTACATATTTGCACTCAAAGTAATGTCGGTTGCCGCATTTATGAAGAGCATATCCCCATCGACTACCAAACAGCAGTCATGGCAGAGGAGTTCAACATGAACCTTACAACTTGTGCCCTCAATGGCGGCGAAGATTATGAACTGCTATTCACTGTACCTATTGCAGATCATGAAAAAGTTTCTGAAATGGAAGGGGTCAAACTCATTGGCCATATCACCAAACCAGATCTAGGCTGTGCCTTGATTACCCGTGATGGGCAAGAATTTGAGTTGAAGGCACAGGGATGGAATCCATTAAAAGAAGAATCTCATGCCACCGAAAAATCGGAAGAAAGCAAGTAAAAGAAACCGAAAAACAAAATAAGAATATTTTTTTCTGTTTTCTCTAAAGTTATAAATGCTGATAATTAGCTCAATAGGCTTTTATCAGCGTTTTTTATCCTCCACCCCCTTGTATAGTCCGAAACTTTCACTACCTTTGTAACCGAAAAAGAGACAAACATGGTGCCATAGCTCAGTTGGTAGAGCAAAGGACTGAAAATCCTTGTGTCCCCGGTTCGATTCCTGGTGGCACCACTTCAAAGAAAAGCAAAAAGCAGTAAACTCCTGATTTCCACACGAAATCGGGAGTTTTTGTTTTCCGGCTATAAGCAAAAAATAACGGAATGCTACCGTTTTCGGTGTTCCAATAGGTGGAGCAGAAAAGGTGGAGCTAAAATCTCCACCGATAGCGGTTGCTTCTCGCTGATTTGCAATATTTTGCGTATAAAGAGAACGTTGATGATTCCTTAATTTTGTCCCACTAAAAAACAAGGAAGATGGAAAGAAATTCATTCAGCGTGCTTTTCTTCATAAAGAAAACCAAACTATTAAAAAACGGAGAGGCATCCGTATGTATGCGTATCACTGTAAATGGTGTACGTGTCGAGAACAATATCCGTATGAGTATTGAGCCTGCATCATGGAATCAGGCGAAGGAGTGTGCACGCGGCAAGAACCGCAAGGCACAGGAGCTTAATTCCTACATAGAGGAAGCGCGAATAAGACTTCATAGACTGTGCTCGAATATGGAGGAACAGAAACAACCTGTTACGGCAAGGCTCCTGCAAGAAAAATTCTTCAGACAGAACGAGAAACCAGAAGAAATCCGTACCATAATCGGAACAATGACGGAACACAACGAGCAATGCCGTGCACTTGTAGGAAAGGACTATGCCCTTATTACCGTCCGCAGATATGACAACTGTAAAAAGTATCTGAATGAGGTTATCAGATATAAGTATGCAAAGGATGACTTACCTTTAACGGAGGTAAACGGCGAGTTGGTACGAGCCTTTGAATTCTATCTGAAGACAGAAAGAGAATGCCAACAAAATACAGTCATACGCTATATGAAATGCTTAAAGAAAATAATCAACTTAGCTTTGTCAAATGAATGGATAACAAAAAATCCATTTCTCGGCATCAAGTTCCATGAGAAGGAGGTAATACGTGAATTCCTTACAATAGATGAGCTTATGAGAATTTACAATAAGGAGTTTGAGTTAGATCGTATAACATTGGTTAGGGATGTATTCATATTTGCAGCCTTTACAGGTCTTGCATTCATTGATGTACAACAACTATCTGCCGAACATATCATAAAGGACAATAATGGGCACTACTGGATTCGTAAGGCACGCCAGAAGACCAACAACATGTGTAACATACCATTACTTGATATTCCGATGCAGATATTGAATAAGTACAGTAATAATCCACAATGCCTAAAGAAGCAAGTGCTCCTTCCTGTTCCATGCAATCAGAAGATGAACAGCTACCTTAAAGAGATCGCCGATCTGTGCAATATCAACAAGCGGATGAGCACTCACACCGCCCGGCATTCCTATGCTACTTCTGTATGCTTAGCCAACGGAGTAAGCATCGAGAATGTAGCCAAGATGCTCGGTCATTCCAATATAAAGATGACGCAGCACTATGCAAAGGTTATGGACAGTTCAATCCTCAAGGATATGATGAATGTAAAATCTGCACTTTCAAAAGTCATATGATATGGAAAGAGGTATTATAACAATGAGCGAGGCAGGTACGGTAACTATACCGAAGACAACGGTATGGATGACCAAGTTCGAGATAGCAGATATGTTCGGGGTGTTCTCCGGCGACATACGCAAGGCTATACTTGCAATTTACAGGAACAAGGAACTGGACGAGAGCGAGACAATACTGTATGTAAGACAGCCCAATGGTGTAAGCCTTGACGCATACAGCATTGAGATGGTCATTGCAATCGCTTTCAGAATACGGAGCAGTGGTAGCATCCGCTTTCGGAAGTTCATAACCGACAGGATGTGTTCAAGAAACGGTAATCCATCCGTTTCTCTGTTCATTCCATGCGGAAACAAGTCCAACCCGTGGTACAACTGAATTTCCATTCCGCCAGCCATCCATTCCCGAAGCACGGATGCAAAGGTAGCGTGTGGCAGGATTGACAGCCACACACTCATCGGGCATCCGGCAGCGGGAACGAACGACTGACGGAAAATCATAAAATGCCGGAGGCGGCATACAGACTGGCTTATATCTCAGCCCGACTGTATGCCGCCCATTTCTTGTTTCTGCCCATTGCTTGCGCAAAGACGGATGGCAGACGGCAAACTTCACTCTTTCAAGAAAATCACGTGCCCGTCATCCTGAAAGCCTTGCGGTAGCCGTCCTGCAATATCCGCTCTATATCGCTCTCACGGTAGAGTATCTTTCCACCGAGCTGGATATAGGGCATATATCCTCCGTTACGGTAATCTTGCAGAGTTCTTCGGCTTACCTTCAACCTCTCGGACACCTCCCTGTCGGAAAAAAACGTTCACCGCCCAGTGTCGGGCGGTAGCCTTTCGTCATACATTCCACTCTGCCGAGCATCTGCTCAAGGTTCTTGAAGAATCGGATTATTCTCTCGTTGTCGTTTGTAATGAGTTCATTCATCATTCTTTGGATTTTAGTGGTTATTGTTGATTTTTTAGATGCTCTTTCCCTTGAATCTTGCCTCCTTGCGTCTGTCCTCCACGGTTGAGACAATACGTTTTACATCTTCGGGCAGATAATAGGTCTTGTGGCTTATCTGCGAGTATGCCAGCGTTCCGTTGTCGCGGAGTGTCTGCAAGGTTCTCGGACTGATGTTCAGCATACGGCACACGTCCTGATTGTCGAGCCATCCGCTCATCCCTTTCTCGTTGTGGCGCTCGCAAAGATGCTCCATGCGATGGACGAAGCCCTCAAACCTCGCCATCATCTCTTCAAATGTTCCTTTCTCAATTGATACAATTTTCATATCGGTCTGTTTTTACTGTTATTATTCGTTTTTACGCTGCAAAGAAAAGGTATTGTTTACAGAGGACAATGCAAAATACGGAAGTGGCAGCTTGCTGCGTCGGTATGGCAGTGTTTGTCCGGTTCAGCATCAAAAAGAGGTATATTTTCCCATAGGACAGCATCTGTAATAAGAATGGTGCAGTCTTATTGGCATTGCAACTATTGTGCAATTCGGTGCAGTTTTCACTGCCGACCTATCGGGCAAAAAGGCAATACAGTACAGACCGTACCATAAAAATCCAATCGTTTGAGCGGACGGAAACAAGGCATTTACTTTGCAGACGATAATCGTTCCGATCAACAAATCGGGACAATAGTATTAATTCAATAAACATAGTATTATGGCTAAAAATGTAAAGAAACTGACATCGGAAGAGGAACTGGAGTTCAACCAGTATTTGCGTGATTCATCTTCGTTCGGTTCAAAAACAAGAAACTTCATCAATGCCACTGTAGGCGATGAAACAAGTGAAGAAAACGAAACAACCGCAACAAGTATGGCTGGAGATGCCAATGTAGCGACCGAACAGGATGCAGCAGATGTGACAAGTGAAACCATTGAACAGGACGACAAACAGACAGAACAGGCAGACATACCGACTGACCGGTCAGTGCGCCTACCATCGACAAAAAGACAGAGCGGCAAGCAAGTGAGGTACGCACTTGACGAATACCGTACGAATTTCCTGCAAGTCCCAAGAATCCATAACCGAAAGACGGTCTTCATCAGCGGCGACCTCCGTGACAGTCTGGACGAGGTGGTAAGAAGACTCGGAGGCAGGGGAATGAGCGTGTCGGGATTCATAGAGAACATGGCTCGCCAGCATCTGAAATCATTCGACGAGGATTACCAGCAATGGCTGTGGCGAAAGTTCTGATTCTATCCGGTATGATAAGAATATCTACCCGACAGGCTTTCCCGATTATATCCGGTTACATGAAATAATGATTCAATCGGCAATCCGATTTCAGGAGGATTCTTGTGTTCTCCAGAACACAGCAAGATGTCTTTTCAGCAACTCAAAACATTTTGAGTTGCTCGAAAAGCTCTTGCCCTTGCAGGGAGCTTGGTTGCCTCTCCGAAGTCGGGCAACCTTTCTAACCTATGGTGTAAGACCGCTTAATTGCGGTTTATATTACGCAAAAAATAAATAATTAAGTAAGAAATTTGATTTTATATGGCATCAATCAAAGTTAAATATCGTTCGTCCACCCAAGAGGGAAAGGAAGGAACTATCTATTATCAGGTTATTCATAATCGCATAACCCGTCAGATTAAAACTAAATACCGCCTTTCAGTGGATGAATGGAACGAAGTAACAGCTACATTATTCATACCGCCCAATAGTCGTTATTGTAAACTGTTATCAGTCAAAGAACGCATAGAATGGGATGTTAAACGTGTGGAAAATATTATAAAGCAATTGGAAAATAGACACGTAATTTATACGGCAGATGATATTGTCACCATATTCTACAAGCAATCTGACGGACAATCATTTTTCAATTTTATGCGTGATGTCATTGCGATATTAACGCAGATGAACAAGCACAGAACATCAGAGACATATAAAGCTGCATTGAAGAGTTTTATGACTTTCCGTGAAAACAAGGATCTCCTGATTGATGAAGTGAATTCAGATTTGATGCAGCTATACGAGGCTTATCTGCATAACAGAGGAGTAACCGAAAATAGTAGTTCCTTCTATATGCGTATACTAAGAGCTGTATATAATCGGGCTGTCGAAAAAGAGTTAACATCACAAAAGTTTCCATTCAGACATGTATATACAGGGATAAGTAAGACTATAAAGAGAGCTATTTCCTTTGAGTCAATTAAAGATATTAAGAGCCTTGATTTAACATTGAATCCAGCTTTTGATTTTGCCCGTGATATGTTTATGTTCTCGTTCTATACTCGTGGTATGTCATTCATAGACATTGCATACTTAAAGAAAGGAGATATTAATAACGGTATATTGACATATCGCAGGCGGAAGACGAAACAACAATTGTTCATCAAATGGGAGAAATGTATGCAGGATATAGTTGATAAATATGCTATAAATAAGACCAGTCCTTACTTATTGCCAATCCTTAAATATCCAAATGAAAGTCGAAGCCAATACAGAAATACACATTTCAGGATAAACAAGAATTTGAAAGAGATAGCTAAACTATTGAATATTTCGACATCCTTAACCTTATATGTAGCCCGACATTCGTGGGCTAGTATCGCCAAGAGTAAGAACATTCCTCTTTCTGTTATTAGTGAGGGCATGGGGCATGATTCTGAAACTACCACACAAATTTACTTAGCCTCTTTAGATAGCTCTGTAATAGACAAAGCGAACTCATTTATATTAAAAGATTTATTGTAGTCTGTTTAGTGAAAACAAGGCTCTCCTTGCAAGAGATACACTCAACTGTGCAAAATTACACATTTTACTGAATATAGGCACATTATGCAGGGCGTTTTTATGTAGAATAGTCGGTAATGACAAGAACCTTGTTAAGTGAATATCTTGTTAACAGACTGATTTTCAACTAATGATTGTCTCTTGCAAGGAGATACGCTTCCCGAACTTATAAAAAGCGTATGGAAAATGCCTTGTGAAGCAGATGTATTAGAAGATTATATATTAGGGCTTTCACCTGATTTGATGGCAACCTTGCTCAAAGATCATACAATGAGCACGGCAGAATGTCAGCGTAATATATTCTGGGCAACAGCCGACTATGAGTCACTTGGAAAAGGCTATGAATACACTTCCCCAATTTGTTCTGAATTAATAACAGGTAACAACGGGCATATTATCATGCCACGTGTGCTGAAAGCCCGTAATACACAGCGCGACCGCAGTCGCGATATGGCTGAGGTATTCACCCCGTCATGGATATGCAACGCACAGAATAACCTGATAGATAACGCTTGGTTCGGACGTGATGACGTATTTAACCATGAGCATGACAACCATACATGGACATCTAATCCTGATAAGGTTACATTTCCAGAAGGGAAGACATGGCGTGACTATGTGCGTGATACTCGATTGGAGATAACTTGTGGTGAAGCTCCATACATCACAAGCCGATATGACACCACAACGGGAAACCCAATTCCGTTGGAAAAGCGTATCGGACTGCTTGACCGTAAACTTCGTGTAGTAAGTGAGAATACGGATACTTCCGGCGAATGGCTCAAATGGGCACAGGTTGCCTTCCAAAATATTTACGGATACGAATGGCAGGGTGATAATCTGCTTATCGCACGGGAAAACCTTCTTATAACATTCACCGACTACTACCGTGCGAAGTTCGGTAATGAGCCCATGTTGAAATCCCTGCAATATATAGCCTATATAATTTCATGGAACTTATGGCAGATGGACGGACTGAAAGGTGTTGTCCCCGATTCCTGTGGAGAGAAGCCATCAACGCAGCTTTCTTTTTTCGACACCCCGGAGATATGCCCTTGTGAGGGGTGTAAGTCTGGCAATCTTCTCAAACACAACGGCACTTATTGCATTATCAGGGACTGGGGTGCAAAAAAGCCGAAGGACAAGATACGTTTTATCGACCTTATAAAACATTAAACCGCCATGCAGAATTACTTTGAAGCACCAAAATCTACGTTGATTTATGTTTTCCGTATCAACGACGCCATTCATACCAACTGTCTGAAGATAGGAGAAACGAGTATAGATGATGACAGCGTGAATATTTTCTCGTTACTGCCAAATGCAAGTATTCTCAATAAAGCCGCGCGTCAACGCATTGACCAATACACACAAACCGCAGGAATAAACTATGAGTTACTCTACACAGAAGTAGCTGTTTATTTAAAAGGTAACGGAATAGGTTGGTTTAATGATAAAGAGGTGCATCAAGTGCTCTTGCGTTCGGGAATACGGCGCAAGGAGTTCAATAGTAATGGCGGAAAAGGAACCGAATGGTTTATAACTGACCTTGAGACTACGAAACTCGCTATTAAGGCAGTTAAAGAAGGAAGAAAATCCCTGTCTGCCACAGAAGTAACAAATGAAAAGTCTCCAATTATCTTTCGCCCCGAACAGCGCAAAGCAATAGACATGACATTGAGACAGTTCAAGAAAGGGAATCAGATGCTTTGGAACGCTAAAATGCGTTTTGGTAAAACTCTGTCTGCACTTCAAGTGGTAAAAGAAAAGAATTTTGAACGCACCCTTATACTCACACACCGTCCTGTGGTGGATAGCGGATGGTTCGAAGACTTCGGTAAGATATTTTATGATACGACAAACTATCTGTATGGCTCAAAGACAAACGGAGAGTCATTCGTCTCACTTGAGCATCAGTATGAAAAAAGCGGAAAGCATTATGTTTATTTCGCCTCAATGCAGGATTTACGCGGCTCAGAAACCGTAGGTGGAAAGTTTGACAAGAACAATGAGATATTTTCAACTGCGTGGAATTTGGTTATTGTGGACGAAGCACATGAGGGAACACAAACAGCTCTTGGCAAGGCTGTAATGGCAGAGCTTGTTAAGTCTGATACAAAGGTGCTGCGTCTGTCAGGAACGCCATTCAATCTTCTTGATGAGTTCAAGGAGGACGAGATATACACATGGGATTATGTGATGGAGCAACGTGCCAAAGCCGAATGGGATATGACACATCTCGGAGACCCGAATCCGTATGTAGGGCTTCCACGTCTGAATATATACACTTACGATTTAGGCAAGCTACTTTCAGATTTCGCAGACGAAGATATTGCCTTCAACTTCCGAGAATATTTCCGTGTTGGAGCTGATGGAGAATTCATACATAAGAAAGATGTTCTTTCGTTCCTGAACCTATTGACAAAGGAAGATGCCAACAGCATGTATCCGTTTGCAAACAATCACTATCGTTCTATCTTCCGACATACATTATGGATGCTACCAGGTGTTAAGGCAGCCAAAGCTATGAGCGCGATGCTACAATCTCACCCCGTATTCCAACATTTTCATATCGTGAATGTGGCAGGGGAAGGCGATGAGGACGAGGAAAATAGCGATGCACTTCGCATGGTTGAGGATGCCATTGGTAAGAATCCAGACGAAACTCGTACAATAACATTGTCCTGCGGACGTCTGACAACAGGCGTTTCTGTAAAGGCATGGACAGGCGTGCTTATGTTGTCAGGAAGTTACAATACTGCGGCTTCAGCATATATGCAGACTATTTTCCGTGTTCAGACCCCATCAACGGTAAACGGACGTGTAAAGGAAGATTGTTATGTCTTTGATTTTGCTCCCGACCGTACTTTACAGGTACTCGCCACAGTACCACGAGTATCTACGAAAGCAGGAAAAACTACGGATAATCAAAAACGTGCACTCGGAGAGTTTCTTAATTTCTGTCCTGTAATATCGATTGAAGGTAGTAAGATGGAAGAGATGAATGTCACCCGGATGCTTCAACAATTGAAAAAGGCATACGTTGAACGAGTGGTACGTAATGGTTTTGAAGATGGTTGCCTGTACAATGACGAACTTTTGAAACTCACAGATGTGGAAATTAGTGAGTTCGATGAATTAAAGGGCATCATTGGTCAGACTAAAGCAATGGGCAATTCCGGTAATATTGATGTAAACAATCAAGGTTTGACCAACGAGGAATACGAAGAAAAGGAAAATCTTGAAAAGAAAAAGAAAAAAGAGCTATCGGATGAGGATAAAGCCCGTTTGGAGGAACTGAAGAAGAAGAAAAAAGTAAAGGATGATGCTATATCTATTTTACGGGGTATTTCCATCCGCATGCCGTTACTTGTCTATGGAGCCGACATCAAGGACGAGGACACGGAACTTACCATTGACAATTTCACTTCGCTTGTCGATTCTCAATCGTGGGAAGAGTTTATGCCTCGTGGCGTTACCAAACAGAAGTTCAATACGTTCAAAAAATATTATGATCCTGAAATCTTTTCAGCCGCAGGCAAACGTATCCGTGCGATGGCTCGTGCTGCCGATAAGCTGACGGTAGAGGAACGTATCTCACGAATAGCCTCAATATTTGCCACGTTCCGCAATCCTGACAAGGAAACGGTGCTTACTCCGTGGCGAGTGGTGAACATGCACATGGGCGACTGTCTCGGAGGATTTTGTTTCTACAATGAAGATTATTCAGAGCCGATAGATGAGCCACGGTATATTGACCACTCTGAAGTAACAGCCGATGTTTTTTCAACTGACAGTTGCTTGCTTGAAATAAATTCAAAGTCGGGACTCTATCCGCTCTATCTCGCCTACAACATTTATCGCACTCGACTGAAAAATGAAATGTTCTCCCCCGAAACACTTGAAGAGCATCAGGCGATATGGGACAAAGCAGTAGCTGAAAACATTTTTGTCATCTGTAAAACACCAATGGCAAAATCAATCACACGTCGCACACTCATGGGATTTCGACAAGGCACAGTGAATATGTGGGCACCGGAAGACCTAATCAACAAAATCAAAAATCAACCCGAACTTTTCATCAAGAAAGTTCATTACTTAATAGGAAAGAACGTGAAAATTAATGCAATAGTAGGAAATCCACCGTATCAGGATATTCAATCTACGGATAAAGCTGGAATTAACACAGCTTTTGCGTCAGCTGTCTATCCTTTCTTTTTCGATGCTTGTATATCTCTGCATCCAAAGTACTTTTCTCTTATATCCCCAAGCCGTTGGATGACAAAAACAGGTCAAGGTATTTCTGATGTATGGGTAGATAAAATGATAAATAGTAATCATTTCATCACTCTTGTTGACTTCTACAATGCATTAGACTGTTTTAGTGGTGTTGAAATTAAAGGTGGCGTTAGCTATTCGCTCTTTAGCGAAGAATATTACGGAAAATGCCTTTTGAAAATGAATCAAAGTGGTAAACAGACAGCAATCAAAACATATCTTAATCCTGGAGAGGCGGGTATTGTAATTCGAGATTCAGAATTACTGAGCATGTTCTTGAAAGTAAAGGATATTGAAGGAGACAAGTATTCGTTTTCCAATTTTTCTAATCTTGTTAGTCCTCAACACTTTTACGACAAAGACGGCAAACTAACTACAACGTGGCGTGGTTTTTCTTTGGAAAGAAGCGAGTCTGCTTCAATCAAATACTACTTGAATAAACAAGTAAATCCTATAGGGTATGCTTGGATTAGTTTCAGTAATATTCCCAAAAATCAAGATACTCTAAGCAAACACCGTGTTTATATCTCTAAAGCATACAATGGGGGTGATAATTTTCCTCATCAAATTATTGGTATGCCCTTCTACGGAGAGCCTAATAGTGTTTGTTCCCAAACTTATTTGGTCATAGGATATGATTGTAATAAACCGTCTTTAACTATTGAAGAATGCTCTAATATTATTAAATATATGAGAACTAAGTTTTTTCGTTCATTAGTTTTCATTAAGAAGAAAACTCAAGATAATCCGAGTAGTGTCTTTCGTTTCGTCCCTCTTCAAGACTTCACTTCAGATAGTGATATAGACTGGTCGCTGTCTGTTATCGACATCGACCGTCAGCTCTACGTTAAGTATTGTTTGACCGAGAACGAAATCGCCTTCATCGAATCAATGATAAAGCCAATGTGAAATCAAGGCTGTCTAACAAGTTTTTTAGGTAGCCTCATATAGCTCAACCACTAAGGCTTTTTAATTGATTTATAATATCTAAGGTCATCTTGGATAACGGTCTGTCAGACAATTGATTTTCATCCAAGTAATTGCCCCATATTATTCTATCTATTTGTTCGTCTGTTACTCCCAAATCAATAAATGACATCTTTAAATCATTATAATACCCCTTCTGGTTGGCAATAGATTTCATTGCTATTTCATACGCATAATCCTTATGCTTTTTATATAGTTCATCCAGAGCAAATGCTTGAATATTCTTTTTACATCTGTCATCTGACTCAAACTTAATTTCCCAATCTGTATTTTTTAATATACAATTTAATGGCGAATCTATTGTTAATTTTCCATTATTTTGGAATCCTTCTATATATGGATTTATTTCTATTTGTTCTTCTCCTTTTGCTTTGTTGCATGTAGGGCAACATGGAATAAGATTATAAAATGATAGGGCTAAATATGGGTAACTGCTTTTACTGTAAAAGTGGTCAAACTGAGCACTAACTTTACGATTGTTATCTGCACCAAATATATATTGCCGATTACAGTATGGGCAAACATTTATGTTTAAAGAATCAAGAATCTCATGTAAAATTTCTTTTCGTACTTTTTCATATTGTCCAATCATATATTTTTTAAAATAGCTCCAATCTCCTGCTTCATAATCTATATAAGGAAAGCGTTCATTGAACGATGCAATTTCTTTGTTTAAACTCAATGGAGGACATAATACTAGTTCCTCGAATTTACGTTCATTAAACACATAAGCCAGATACGGATTATCTCTTTTGAGATGCCTCTTCATATTTACTATAGAGTCAGCATAATAATTACTAACTTGCAGTATATTAGATTTTTCTATTTTAATCATTACTTATTGTCTTCAAGTTTTGCCAATTCTTCTTTTAATAACGAAACTCGTTTTTCATTAGATAGAGTTTTTCGTTTGATATCATATTTTTGTAACAAGATATTACGGATTATAGGTTCTCCTATTCTGTAGATATCGTCAAGTATATTGTCATTAATTTGCCCTGAGTCTATTTGTTTATGTATTACTTCAATCTTATGTTTTGCAAATTCTCCAATTGGCACTCCATCAAGAAAAAAGCTATTATTATATAAGGTGTGTATGTTTGCCGCAAATGTCTCCTTAAAAGTTAGTTCATTACAAACCCTGCTTGTTCCATCAGGGTTTTTGTTGATAAAAACAACATTTCTGCGTGGTATGTCAGACAATAATATTGGAGAGTGTGTAGTTAAAATTATCTGGAATTTAACTTTAGGAAAGTATACATATAATAAATCCAATAGCAAACTTATAAATTTTTGTTGCCATTCAGGGTGAAGTTGCAAATCTGGCTCATCAAGCAATATAATAATGGTTTTGCCATCGAATTTGTTGTCGCAAATAATCTTATTAATGTTCGCATTATGGAGTTCACCTTGTTTATTAAAAATCACACCCATTAGACGTGATACAAATGTATATATAGCTCTTTCGCCAGAAGAAATGCCTAAATTGATAACTATTTGGGCATTTGAAACACTCTCTCCTATGGTCCCAAAAGAAGCATACGGTGCCATAGGAATATAATTGTAATAGCAGTATAGAGCTGTTATAAATGCCTGAGTAATAGATTCTATTCTAATACTACAGCTAAATTCATAATACCCTTTTCTCAGTCCACTTAAACTTTCTTCAGTGTATTTAATATCGCTAGAATCATAAAGTTGACAAAGTGTATCGAAAATATTTGGTCTATAATATTCTCCGTTGTTAAGATGTAAAAGTACATCTTCAAATGTTGTTTTATTATCCCATTTTTCAGGAAACTGCTGATTAGACAGAAATACCTGAGTTAGTATAAACTTTTTTAATCTGTTTTTAAATCCATTATTAGACAAATCTTGTGTCAATGCTTTATATGTTGGGTGTTGTGGTTGTATGTCTGAAAAATAAAGTAGTTTTAGCTCAAAATAGTCTGGCAATTTGATTGATTCAAAGATAGTATGCTTCTGCTCATGTGAGTAAATAAACAACAACAATAATCTAAATAAATCGTTAGTTTGCATTATGTCAACTTCTGACATACGAGCATATTCCGGTTCATGCGTTAATCGACTTGATGACTGTCGAAGAGTATAGGAATTTGAAATGTCCTCAAATTTCACATAATGAGAATTCCTGTTTGATAAAGTTCTATCTATTGTTGGTGAATAAAAAGTGACAAATGTATCATTGATATGTTCTTCAAATTCAGAGTTTAATGGAGATCCGAATCTCTCGAATTGAATCACATTAAATGTGAATCTATAATTAGAAAGCTGTTTTGGAATATTTGAATATATACGACCATTATGCTTGTAAAACATAAAGGCTCCACCTTGACCACACAACGCCTTTATTATGCAGTCAAGTAGATTGGTCTTTCCTGAACCATTCTTTCCAACTACTGCTGTAATATTGACAATATTTTGTCCAAACCAACCATTATATAGAGAATCACTTTTTACCATGTGAAAAGTCTTTAATTCTGGCTGATATGAAAATTTATAATTGGGAGAGAAATTGTACTCACACCCTTTAATATTACGTTTGTCGTCTGAGATATAGATATATAATAGTTCCATAAAATTATTTTTATTATTTCAATCATCCTATCAGAAAAGCAAATTCTATTATTGAAACTGTGACATGCTCTATTTTACATATTATCAAACAACTTTATTACCTTGTGTACTTCCGAATATGCTTTCAAATCTTCAGGAGATTCCTTGCATAGCTGGCACAACTTTTCGGAATTTGAAATTGCTCGTTCCAAATCACCATTCTCTGTTAAATATTTATAGAGGTTGGTGCGTATGAAATATCGTTTCGTCTTTTCATATCCTGGCATATACTTCTGTAGTTCGGGAAGAAGTTGGTCATAACTCTCATATCGCCGACAGACTACATTTGGCAGGAAGTGTAACAAAAACCAAAATTCCGTACATGGATTCGTTTCCACAAACATAACTTTACCTGCATATTTCTTTTTCCAATACTCTTTCTTTGCTCGCTGATACAACTGCATTTCAGATGGATACTGTAATAGCCTATCCATATCAAATAGGCATACAATATAATCATATTGCTTGCTCAAGTATGATTCTACTAGTTTCAGAATATGATTGATGTCACTATGTTGCGGAAAATCAGGCGCAACCTTGAAAGGATAGCGACAGGCAATCCTCAAAGAGTCGAAATAGAACCATTCTGTTTCTCCTTCGCCAATGATAGCGATACTTTTTGTTACTGTTCGCCGCATATTATTAGTTGTTTAAGTCTATGTACTGACTGCCAAGAAACGGTAACTTTACTAACTTTCCCTGCTTGTAAGCATTGTATGGGGAAAGATTCTTGTGCAATCCCAAGTTAGAAAGCCGTACTATTTTAGTTTCGCCAAGCTCGTCTTTATCTGTAAACCATATCGTATCACGACGAATGAAATCTTCATTGAGAAGATTGATGTCGTGCGTTGTCAGCAGCATCTGGGAGGTTCCATTGCTATTTGCCAAGAAAACTTTCAGAAAATATGCCAGCAGTTCATAATGGATGCTTGTTTCCACCTCATCAATAGGCACAAACCGATTTGTTTTTAATAGGAAATTCAAAATAACAGCCAATCCCATAAATCGCATAGTACCGTTGGATTCATAATCTTCAGACAAGTCATATAAACTATCTCCGGCTTTGTGCTTGAATGTCAATTCAGCATTTGTGATTTTACCCTTCTTAAGCATTTCAGCTTTAGCTTCATTTTCAATAGGAGCGTTCTGAATCAGTTGCTCCAATTCCGGAGTAATCAATTCTTCTTCTTCGTTTAAGACAACGTCTTCTATATTGAAATCAGAAGCTTTCAGGAAGTTTAAAATGAATTTCTTCAAATCTCCTGTCTCATCATTATTCAATCGAGATTTTATATATCCTGATAGCAACATACCGGGAGCTAACACATCCTTTACTTGTTTTGCAAAATAGTCGTACACATCATTCAACCTTGTCCGTTCTACGTTACTTTTACCAAATGCGGCAAGCACACTGCAATTATTGATAGTGTTACCAGAAATAACATCCTGACTCTTTTTGGTCATTTTAAGATTTGCTCCAAACTCTATGGTAGTAGAATCCGTCGTAGCATCATAACTGCGGCTATACAGTTTAGTCGGACGAATAGAGTCATAAACAATCAGTGTTTCGGAATATATATATATGGAATTCAATTCAAAGCTGAGGACATACTTCGATTGATTGATATAGAATGTCATTGACATCTTCGTCTTTTCATTCCTTGAAGTGTCATCCAACATAAAAGGAATAACCTTTGTTGCCTCATTCCGATCCTTAGGCATTCTCAAAACCAATAATCTAAAGAATTCGATGGCATTTAATATATTTGTTTTACCAGAAGCGTTAGCGCCATATATAATTCCAACTTTTAGCAATCTAACCCCATCTTTAATTTCATACGAATATTCATCAGACATAAAAGTGTCTGTCGAAGGTTCAAAACTTATTTTTTGAGCCGATTTAATGGAGAAAAAATTCTCAATATTGAACTCTGCTATCATAATCGTTGAATTTATTAAAATGTATGGCACAAAGATATGAACAAAAACCAATAGTAGCAAATTATAAATGCGATTTTTGTATATTATTTCCGATAACAAACAATATAATCACAAAAAAAGCTATTATAAACCACGAAAAAAAATAGCTGTAATCAGTTTGGCTTGATTTTTTCTGTGATGGTCGGTATTGTGCAACAATAAAATATCCAAAGTACAACGATTAATTAAACTAATTCACTACCTTTGCACACAAGAAATCATCCACATATCAATGCGCAGAATAAAGAAGTGCAAAGGTGGAGCGATAGCGGGAGATTGCTTCTTTGCTAATTCATAAATATAAAGATATTCAGCCACTTAGCGAATTTATTCGATTCCTGGTGGCACCACAAAACAAAGTCATCCTCACTTGAAATCCATTGAAATACAGTTATTTCAATGGATTCTTCTTTTTCGCCCATATACAAATTCACACAGATTTGAGCATCTGGAAGTTTCCCATTCGGTGGTTTTCCAGAGTCCCTCAAAAAAGCCATCGAAATCATCATATTTCACTTATTTTCAATAATTTGCGCTATTCATTTTCGGGAGCAAAAGCATACTTTTGCATATCTGCTTGAGCGTAATGAAGAAAATGGAATAAAGAAAATCGGAAGCTTTATTTTTCTTGGCAAATACTCCACCTAAAGGGTAATCCAAATGGTTGTCCAAAAGGGAATCGGTAGTTTTCAGAACCGCACGTCTTCAAAAACGACTGATTTTTTGCTTCCAGATTCTCCAAACCACCTTCAAGTTGACAAAATAAAACGCAACTATATACTTTATTATACACAATCATTAGTATAATAAAGTATATAGTTGCGACAAGATATCCATTATTTACTTCTTTTCATTTTTGCCTTGCGCGCCACATCAAACAGTGCAGGATTAATATGGCAATATCCTCCCGGATTCTTGTCCAGATAATTCTGATGATAGTCTTCGGCAGGATAGAAGTTTTCCAAAGCCTTTATCTCCACAACCAACGGGCGAGTATAGCCGGCAGACAGACGTTTCACTGTTTCCTTTATGACAGGCAGATCGACAGCATCCGTATAATAAATACCCGTACGGTATTGTGTTCCCCTGTCACCTCCTTGTTTATTCAAGCTGGTAGGGTCAATTGTTTTAAAAAAGAGATCGATAAGAAAAGGCAAATCCGCTTTTTCGGGATCATATTGCACTTTTACCGTTTCGGCAAACCCGGTGGTTCCTGTACATACTTGCTGATATGTAGGACTGACAACATTACCGTTTGCATAACCTACTTGAGTTTTCTCCACTCCGTCTATTTGCTTCAGGAAATGTTCCGTCCCCCAAAAGCATCCTCCTGCCAGATAAATTTCTTTCATTGGTTTCGTTTCTTTTTTTCTTCCTGCCTGCTCCTCCGCCAACTTGCCAATGCATGACAGGCATAATACTGCAACAATAAGTATAAACTGCTTCATAATCTTCGGGTATTACATAAGCTAAAAACTAATCCTTGAATATGGAACTGATTAGATAACAACGAAAGCCGTATTATGGTTGACAGAAAAAACAAAAAAGGCACTGCTACCTGAATGTGCAGTGCCTTATAATAATGATGTATCAAAAAGTAAATTTCTCAAGTTTCATGGAAGCCAGTCCTTGTATTTTGGGAACCAATGTCACAAAATGGGTTGCCTTTTCATGGGCAGCTAAGGCCTCTGCATCTTTCCATGTCTCACAAATCATAAGCACATCATTGCGGATTGCACTCTCAAAAATATCATAAGCAATGCAACCATTATCTTTCAAGGAACATGCAACCAATTCCTTGGCAGCGTCCAGCACAGCAGCACGGTTCTCCGTACTTACTTGAATAAAAACATTCAGTCTAATCATATTCATGCAATTTTTAAGTATGCCGCAAATTTAAGCAGAATTACCCGAAACTGTGCAATTATTCCTCAAATCTGTTGCCCAATTCCACACTTTTCCACATTTAGGGAATGGCATCCCTATCTGCATATTCCGGCATATATATCTATTATACAGCAGCATACACTAATCACATGCATTTTTGGCACTACCTTTGTCCTATTGTTAATGTCTGAAGACAAGTAAACTTAAATATTCACTTAACATTTACGATTATGAAAAAGGTATTAGTAGCATTAGCATTGGTTATGGGATTAGGTAGTTCTGTTGCATTTGCACAGGAAGTGAAAGACAGCACAGTGGTAGAAACTGCACAGTCTCCACAAGACGAGTTTGTAAAGATGGACGCAACTCAGTTGCCACAGGCTGTTATGCAGACTTTAGCAAAAGACCATGAAGGTTCTTCCGTGAAAGAAGCTTTCGTAAAAGAAAAAGATGGAATGAAAATCTACAAAGTAGTGATTGTCGCTCAAGACGAGCAAGAATCCACAGTTATCCTGAACGAGAAAGGTGAAGCTGTAGAAGAATAAGCTCTCAAAAAGACAAATTACTCATGAAAATAATTCCGGTTCATCACGAACCGGAATTATTTATTTCTTATTGTTCACCCCGTAGCCGAACAAGGCAAAATCTCCCAAACAAGGATCATCGGGAAAAACCTCCGCTAAAGCAGCGGTAATACGGCAGGCGTTCTTTAAAGAAAAAGTTTCCGTATCAGTCAGCCCCAAAGTGCAGGCCACCCGGCAGACATGTGTATCCAGAGGAACAATTAAATTTTTGCAATCAAAGCTTCTCCAAATACCAAAATCCACTTCGGAATCTTTCCGTATCATCCAGCGCAGAAACATATTCAGTTTCTTCTGCGGGCTTTTGGCAGAAACATCCAGAAACGCACACAACTTCTCCATCGGAATACCCGGATATATGCAGAGAGCATCTTCCAAACTGTTAAAAGAAGAATATGCGGCATATAAACGCTCAAAACAGGCATAAAAATCAGAATAAGAAAGCATACGATAGAAACTCCTTCTATCCGCAAAAGGAAAATCCACTGCCCAACGACGGGATAATACATATTGATAAGGAGATTCTCCCATCAGTCCGTGGAGCTCGCCGGCTTTCTTCAATATCTGCCTGCGGTTGCCAAAGCTCATGATGGCGGTCAACAGGCCACTGACCTCAATGTCCTGCTTCTGCACATAGCGGTGTGGAAACTGCACCGGGTCGCTCTGGATAAAGTCAGTACAATGGTAAATCTCCGCCCACTCCAAAAGTTGCCTTTTAATATCTTCTGTCATCTGAAAGCATTTATTTCCATCCATTTACCTTCCTATAATCCGCTATAAATCCCTCCATCATCCACTTAGCCAATGCCTGGCGATTGGAATTGATGACGAAACGGCGCTGGTCGAAGGTATTCTGTATGTTGCCAAGCTCCACAAACACGGAAGTGGGAGAAGCGTTGAGCAACACATAGAGATTGCGCCCACTGACAGTGCCTTCAAAGCCACGGTTAGGCTGATGCTTATCATACTTCGACCCGAAAGTATCCTTCATGGTAACAGCCAGCCTCTTTCCCAAGACACTTTTTGGAGCATGATAAAAAAACACATCAGTCTGTGTGCCTTTGCTGCGGCTGTCCACATGGAGGAAGATGGCACGGCAATACTTGTACTTCTTACGATCCTTGCGATAAAGTTCATTGATGCTGGCACAACGTTGCTCCAGGCGCGCCACTTGGTTCAGGGGGATAGCTGCCCCCATGCAAGTCTCACGCTTACTGTTGCTGAGATATTGTTCATCGCGAATACCGTCTTTGGCATCCTGAATGATGATACGCACTTCCGCCCCTTCTTCCATCAGGTTGCGCGCCAAGCGGAGGGCCACGTCATAAGCATATTCGTCCTCATGAAGTTCCACTTTGCCCACCTTTCCGATAGCTCCGGGATCGGGTCCGCCATGTCCGCCCACCACATAGAAGCAGGCTCCCCGTAAACGGCTTCCGGTGACCCGTACATCGGCAGAGGATTTGCCAAAAAGAGGTTCATGCACAATACCCTTGCGCTTGCCGGAAGTCCGGGAAGCAGACTGCTTGGGAATATCAAAATCGGCATCGGCTTCTTCTTCGGCTGTTTTTCTTGAAGGTGTGCCCGCAGAAAGATTCTCGTCTGACTGGATTTCCGTCGGGGTATTTTTTTTCCGGTTATCTTGTTCCGAAGAGTTTTCTTTTCCGTCCTTCAGAGGCGGCAACACATACTTCACACCCAACCGCAATTCTTCTTTTCCGCGCAGGCGTTTCTTGTTCAGTTCAAGAAATTCTTTATAATAGGCCCGCCCCGGACGATTGTTTCGCTGAAGAAAAGTAGAAATACCTTCGCCGGCTTTCGGAATTCCGATGGCCTGCTGTGCCCGAACAGAAAAGGATGTCAATATAAGAAGCAAAAGGAATAAGATTCTAACCATTTTCACTGTATTTTCTCTTTATGAAGGACAAAAATACATTATTTTCCTTACTTTTGCGCCAACTTACTGCTTTAATTGACAATAACTTTAATATAGACAACATTATGGCAAAACAATTCAAGCCGGAAACACTGTGCGTGCAGGCCGGATGGACTCCTAAAAAGGGCGAGCCGCGTGTGCTCCCCATCTACCAAAGTACAACCTTTAAATATGAAACCAGCGAGCAAATGGCGCGTCTGTTTGACTTGGAAGAAAGCGGATATTTCTATACCCGCCTGCAGAACCCCACGAACGATGCCGTTGCCTCTAAGATAGCCGCCCTCGAAGGAGGTGTAGGAGCCATGCTGACATCCAGCGGGCAGGCTGCCAATTTCTATGCCGTGTTCAATATCTGCGAGGCGGGCGGCCACTTGGTATGTTCTTCCTGCATCTACGGAGGTACTTACAATCTTTTCGGCGTGACGATGAAAAAGTTGGGCATTGACGTGACTTTCGTTAATCCGGATGCCCCGGAGGAAGAAATTGAAGCAGCTTTCCGCCCCGACACCAAAGCACTGTTCGGCGAAGTCATCTCCAACCCTACGCTGGAGGTACTGGATATAGAGAAGTTTGCCCGCATAGCCCACAGTCATGGTGTGCCTCTGATTGTGGACAACACCTTCCCCACCCCCATCAACTGCCATCCGTTTGAGTGGGGAGCCGATATCGTGACGCATTCCACCACCAAATACATGGACGGACATGCCACCAGTGTGGGCGGAGCCATCGTGGACAGCGGAAACTTCGACTGGGAAGCGCATGCCGACAAATTCCCCGGACTGTGCATGCCGGACGAGTCATATCACGGACTGACGTACACGAAGAACTTCGGCAAGATGGCTTATATCACAAAAGCCACCGCACAACTGATGCGCGACCTTGGCAGCATACAGTCACCGCAGAATGCATTCTTGCTGAACCTCGGCTTGGAAACCCTGCATCTGCGCATGCCTCAACACTGCAAAAACGCGCAAGCCGTAGCCGAATATCTTTCTAAAAACGACAAAGTGGCATGGGTGAACTATTGTGGCCTACCCGAAGACAAATATCATGAACTGGCACAGAAGTACATGCCTAACGGATCTTGCGGCGTTGTCACCTTCGGACTGAAGGGGGGCCGCGAAGTAGCCACCAAGTTCATGGATTCGCTGAAGCTGGCCGCCATCGTCACACATGTGGCCGATGCACGTACCTGTGTACTGCACCCTGCCAGCCACACACACCGCCAACTTTCGGACGAGCAACTGCTGGCTGCCGGTGTACGACCGGACTTGATTCGTTTCTCAGTGGGTATTGAGAATGCAGACGACATCATCTTGGATATTGAGCAAGCACTGAATGCATGAAAAAGGGAGGATGCATAACAAAGGTATAGGAGCATTGTGGCAAGGGTATAAACTGATGTATGTCGGCCTGCACTAAGATGGCAACACCAGCATACGAAAAATGACGGGACAAGTGCCTTTGAAAGTAAGTATTCCGAGCTATTAAATGACAAAAAGGACAGAAAATATCGCATGAGAGCTACGAATTAGAACTTTTATCCCTACATTTGCAAACAAATTATAACCAAATTAATATTATCCCATGGCTAAGATAACCAAAGAAGCAGCCTTGCTTTATCACTCGCAAGGCAAACCGGGTAAGATAGAAGTTGTACCCACCAAACCTTACAGTACTCAAACAGATCTTTCACTCGCCTATTCTCCGGGCGTCGCGGAGCCCTGCCTCGAAATCGAGAAAAATCCGCAAGACGCTTATAAATATACCGCCAAAGGCAACTTGGTTGCCGTCATCTCCAATGGTACAGCCGTGCTCGGACTGGGTGACATCGGCGCATTGGCCGGCAAACCGGTAATGGAAGGCAAAGGCCTGCTGTTCAAAATCTACGGCGGCATCGACGTATTCGACATCGAGGTGAATGAAAAAGATCCCGATAAGTTCATCGAAGCAGTCAAAGCTATCGCCCCCACCTTCGGAGGCATCAACTTGGAAGACATCAAGGCTCCCGAATGCTTTGAGATAGAACGCCGCCTGAAGGCTGAGCTCGATATCCCTGTGATGCACGACGACCAGCACGGCACGGCCATCATCTCAAGTGCCGGACTGCTGAATGCCCTCGAAGTGGCAGGTAAAAAGATTGAAGACGTGAAGATTGTAGTGAACGGAGCCGGTGCGGCAGCCATCTCCTGCACCAAGCTGTATGAGGCATTGGGCGCCACACACGAGAACATTGTCATGCTCGACTCCAAAGGTGTCATCACCAGCGACCGCGACGGACTGAACGAAACCAAACGTTACTTTGCCACCGACCGCCGCGACATCCATACGCTGGAAGAAGCCGTATGCGGAGCTGACGTATTCCTCGGCCTCTCCAAAGGCAATGTCCTGACACAAGATATGATACGGAGCATGGCCGATACGCCCATCGTATTCGCCCTCGCCAATCCCGTACCCGAAATCACTTATGAGGAAGCCATGGCCGCCCGCCCCGATGTACTGATGTCCACTGGTCGCAGCGACTATCCCAACCAGATTAATAATGTAATCGGTTTCCCCTACATCTTCCGTGGCGCACTGGACGTGGCAGCCAAAGCCATCAACGAAGAAATGAAACTGGCCGCTGTGCGCGCCATCGCAGATTTGGCCAAGCAACCTGTGCCCGATGTAGTGAACGAGATCTATCATGTGAACAACTTCACCTTCGGCTCCGACTACTTCATTCCGAAGCCTGTTGACCCGCGCCTCATCACTGAAGTGTCTATGGCAGTGGCACGTGCAGCCATGGAAAGCGGTGTGGCACGCAAACCCATCACAGACTGGGAAGCTTACCGCCAGCACCTGAAAGAACTGATGGGGCAGGAAAGCAAACTGACACGCCAACTGCGTGAAACCGCCCGACGCAATCCACAACGCGTAGTCTTTGCCGAAGGCATTCACCCCAACATGCTGAAAGCTGCCGTGGAAGCCAAGTCCGAAGGCATTTGCCAACCTATCTTATTGGGTAATGACGAAGCCATTGAGAAACTGGCAAAAGAGCTTGAAATCAGTCTTGAAGGTATCGAAATCGTCAACCTGCGCCACCCTGACGAAGCTCCGCGCCGCGAACGCTACGCCCGCATCCTCGCCGAAAAGCGTGCCCGCCAAGGGGCCACCTACGAAGAAGCTAACGACAAAATGTTCGAGCGCAACTACTTCGGCATGATGATGGTGGAAACCGGTGAAGCGGATGCTTTCATCACCGGCTTATATACCAAATACAGCAACACCATCAAAGTAGCCAAAGAGGTTATCGGCATCCGCCCGGAATATAAGCATTTCGGGACCATGCACATCCTCAACTCTAAGAGAGGCACATACTTTCTGACCGACACGCTCATCAATCGCCACCCGGACACGGATACGCTGATAGACGTAGCCAAACTGGCAGAAAACACTGTGCACTTCTTCAACCATACTCCGGTAATGGCTATGCTAAGTTACAGCAACTTCGGCGCAGACACCGAAGGCAGCCCAATGAAGGTACACGAAGCCGTGGAGTATATGCAGCAAAACTATCCCGATCTCGCCATTGACGGTGAAATGCAGGTAAACTTTGCCATGAACCGCAAGATGCGCGATGCCAAATATCCGTTCACCCGTCTGAAAGGCAAAGACGTGAATACACTCATATTCCCTAACCTGAGCTCCGCCAACTCCGCCTACAAACTGTTGCAGGCAATGGATACGGAGACAGAGCTGATCGGTCCGATTCAAATGGGGTTGAACAAGCCTATCCATTTCACCGACTTCGAAAGTTCCGTGCGCGACATCGTGAACATTACAGCCGTAGCGGTCATCGACGCCATTGTAGATAAGAAGAAGAATTGCAAAAACGGATAATAGAGAAGATAAGTAAAATTTGCCCGTACAGAAAACAGAATTATCCCATGAAACGAAAACTATCGAAATCACAAAGTGTATGCATCATGCTGCTTTGGGTAGCACTCTGCTACATGGTTCTAACATCTGTCGAACGAATTGACGGTCCAATCATCCTAACGCTTGCCATTTCGGCGGCATTGGTGTTTATTCCTACCATAAAATCATTGAAAAGAGAATAAATAATATCTTTTTATTCCTTTTTGCGGCATAAAACAATAAATTTGTTGTTTTATGCCGCATTTTATTTATAAACTGTTTGCATGTTTCAATATTATGTGTATTTTTGCAACCGCAACAAGAAAAAAGGAAACAAACCGATAATCAAATTGTTTTAGGTAACATTTAGTAGCAACCAATAAAAGAAATAGATTATGAATGCAGCTAAGGTATTAGAAGACCTGAAAAGACGGTTCCCCAACGAACCGGAGTATCATCAAGCAGTAGAAGAAGTCCTTTCTACCATTGAAGAAGAGTACAACAAACATCCGGAGTTTGACAAAGCCAATCTGATTGAACGTCTTTGCATCCCCGAACGCATTTATCAATTCCGCGTCACTTGGATGGACGACAAAGGCAACGTACAAACCAATATGGGTTATCGTGTACAGCACAACAACGCCATCGGTCCATACAAAGGCGGTATCCGTTTCCATGCTTCCGTAAACCTCGGCATCCTGAAATTCCTTGCTTTTGAGCAGACTTTCAAGAATTCACTGACCACACTGCCTATGGGTGGAGCCAAAGGTGGTTCCGACTTCTCGCCGCGCGGCAAGAGCAGTGCCGAAGTAATGCGCTTCTGCCAGGCATTCATGCTGGAATTGTGGCGTCATATTGGTCCTGACGTGGATGTACCTGCCGGTGACATCGGAGTAGGCGGCCGTGAAGTAGGCTACATGTTTGGCGCTTACAAGAAATATACCCGCGAATTCAGTGGTGTGCTGACAGGCAAAGGCCGTGAATTCGGCGGTTCGCTAATCCGTCCGGAAGCTACCGGTTACGGTAACGTTTACTTCCTGATGGAAATGTTGAAGACCAAAGGCACTGATCTGAAAGGTAAGACAGTCTTGATTTCAGGTTCCGGAAATGTAGCCCAATACACCGCAGAGAAAGTATTACAGTTAGGCGGTAAAGTTCTTACTATGTCCGACTCCGACGGTTATGTTTACGACCCCGCAGGCATTGACCGCGAAAAACTGGACTATATCATGGAACTGAAGAATCTCTATCGTGGACGTATCCGCGAATATGCCGAGCAATATCCGGGCGTAAAATACGTGGAAGGAGCAAAGCCTTGGGGTGAGAAAGCCGACATCGCACTACCTTCTGCCACTCAGAATGAAATAAACGGTGACCATGCCCGCCAATTAGTGGCAAACGGTGTGATAGCCGTGTCCGAAGGAGCCAACATGCCTTCTACTCCCGAAGCCATCAAAGTGTTTCAAGATGCCAAGATTTTGTATGCTCCGGGCAAGGCTGCCAATGCAGGCGGTGTGTCTGTATCAGGTCTTGAGATGACGCAGAACTCCGAACGTCTGTCTTGGAGCGCCGAGGAGGTGGATGCCAAGCTGCACTACATTATGGAGAACATTCACGAAAACTGTGTGAAGTATGGCACAGAGACCAACGGCTACGTAAACTACGTGAAGGGCGCCAACGTTGCCGGATTCATGAAGGTGGCAAAGGCTATGATGGCACAAGGAGTTATCTAAAGACAATAACATAAGTTATAGTTATTCAATGAAAGGCGGAGAGGTGACAAACTTCTCCGCCTTTCTTCACATCTCCCCACTCTGGTCTTCTTCTTCAAAATTCCTACAAAATCGCACTCTACCTTTGTAAGAAAAATCGGGGTTTCCATTGGAACGCCCTCTTAACAAAGGATAGAATATGATTGTCAGAAGAATCTTTTTATGTCTGTTCACCATTGGCTGCATGTCTCTGCTGCACGGGCAAGAGAATACCACCCACTCCCTACACTATTACATAGAAACTGCACAAAGTAACAGCCCGTTGCTACAAGACTATCACAACCGGAAGGAAACGGAAACCGCCGAACTGCAACGGTTGAAAGCCCTCTACACACACTCCAAGACCGAATTGAATGGAGATGCCCTGTTTGTACCCATCATCTCTAAAGATAATGGAAAGACCACCTTCCAGTGGAATGCACACAACGGAACAGACTATTACGGCTACGATCTGGGTGAGAACAGCGGCAACATCCATGCTTACGTATCGTGGACGCAGCCCCTGCTTGGCAACCGGCTATACAAAGCGACCAAGGAACAGACAGAAGTGCGAAAAGAGATGATAAACCACAGCATACACATGGAACGGCATCAATTGGAGTATGTGGTGGCACAACAATACATCCTTTGCCTGCAAGATCGACAGCAAATAGCTTTCGCCGACTCCATCGGCATCCTGCTGGAACAGCAGACCAAGGCAATGAGAAACCTGGCCGAAGATGGGCTGGTGAAGCAGACCGACCTGCGGCTACTGCTCATCGAACAAAAAAGCAATCAAGACCTGAGAACAGCCTCACTTCAATCGTTCCGCACGCACTTGGCGGACTTGAACATCTTGTGCGGAATCAAGGACACGACACTCGTAGTTCTGCAAAACATCAGCCTTACGCCCCACCCCGTTGCCCCACGACAATCGGCTTTCATGGAACAATATCGTCTGGACAGCCTCAACACACTCGCCACGCTGAAAATCTTCCATCTGCAATACCACCCACAGCTTAATCTGTTCATCAACTCCGGATTCAGCTCCGGCAAGTACAATGCCTTGTATAAACACTTCGGCATGAGCGCCGGGCTGACCTTTGCATGGACATTGGCCGATGGCAGACAGAAGCGCTACAAAGAATTGCAATCAGCCAGCCAACTGCGCACGATAGCCGGATACAAAAACGAATTGCAGAACCGGAAGGAACAGCGCAAGCATCAATATCTGGACGAATTGCAGGCTTACGATGAACGAACCGCCTTGCTGCAAAGCCAACGCAAAGACTATGCCGCCGTACTGGAGGCTTATCGGAGAGAAATTGAAGCCGGACAACTGTCCATCATCGACTATCTAAACGTGTGGAAAAGTAAGATTCAGACAGACAAAGACTATATGCTATTGCAGACCAACCGCCAGTTGCTTGTGGCAGCCTTCAATTACTGGAACTGGTGATAACATCAATTGGACAATCCACTAAATTACACATTATAAATATATGAAAGCAATTACATTCCTTTTAGTTTCAGCGCTTCTGACGGGCTGCACACACAACACCCCCAATGGGCAGCAGACAGAAAGTGAGTCCAGGACATCGGTCACCCTGACCCACGTGTCATTAGGCAATATAAAGAGTGAGATAGTACTTTCGGGCACTACTGTATATCTCAGGAAGTCCGTCATAGCAGCCCCCATCTCCGCCTTTATCAGCAATACAGAGGTACAACCGGGCAGCATCGTCAACAAAGGACAAACGCTCTACACACTGGAGACAAAAGAAAGCCGCGCGTTGGCCGGAAGTGTACAGACAAGAAACAATGCACTGACCGGAGATACACAGGCAGGCAACGCAACCGATGAATCTGCAAGGACAACGGAAAGAATGACCTCCCACACCATTCCGGTAAAGGCCGGAGCATCGGGCATCGTGACCTCCGTGACACAACAGCCGGGCAGCTACGTCATCGAAGGTGGCACGCTGTGCGAGATGGCAGACTTGAGTAGTTTGGTGTTCCAACTGAACGTGCCGTACGAACAATTGAAGATCGTGACGCAAAGCGGCCGGTGCACCATCATTCTACCTGATGACACCCGACTGGCAGCTACTGTACAGAAACCTCTCGCCACAATGAACGCCACCTCACAGGTACAGCAAGTCATAGCCACAGCCCGCGCACCTTTCCTTCCCGAAGGGCTGGTAGTGAAGGTACTTGTAGAAACCGAAACAAGTGGCCGGCAAGGCATGATATTACCCAAAAGTGCCGTACAGAGCGATGAGACGCAAGAGCATCAATGGGTAATGAAATTACTTGATGACAGCACCGCCGTCAAAATCCCCTTAACAACAGGCCACAGCAACGCGGATAGCATAGAGGTAAGCGCCGCCGGACTTTCACCCAAAGACAGAATCATCCTGACCGGAGGTTACGCACTGGAAAACAAGAGCCGCGTTGTCGTCACAAAATAAATCCACACTGAAATGAATCCTATTCAAAAGCAATATTTTCATCAAGTTTATAGCAAACCTATCCTTTTCATCGGACTGTTATTATTGTTAGCTGGCATCTTCTGCTACACTCGCATGCAGACCAACCTCTTTCCCGAAGTGCTTTTTCCACGCATCACCGTGATAGCCGATGCCGGACAGCAGCCGGTGGACCGCATGATGATTACCGTGACCAAGCCTCTGGAAAGTGCCGTAAAGAAGGTGCAAGGTGTCACTATCGTAAAGAGCAGCACCAGCCGCGGCAGTTGCGTAGTGGAGGTTTACTTCAAGTGGGGACTGGATATCTACGCCCTGAAGACACAACTCGAAAGCCGTATCAACGAGATAAAAGGCTTCCTGCCGCCGGGTACTGTCATTTCCACCGAAGCCATGAACCAATCACTCTTTCCCGTCTATGGATATACACTGGAAAGCAAGACACACAGCCGCATCGCCCTGCGCGATGTGGGCAATCTGGTGGCGCGCCCCGTTTTCTCACAAGTCAATGGCATCAGCAACGTGGTAGTGCGTGGCGGCAAAGCCAAAGAGTTTGTCATCATCCCCGATGCTGCTAAAATGTCCGCCCTGCGAATGACGACGGCACAGATAAAGAGTACCTTCGAGCAGACCAACTTCGTGATGGGCAATGGCAATGTGGCCGACTACAACCGCCTCTATCTGACACTGACCGATACCCGTATCAACGACTTGCAGCAACTGGAGAACACCATTGTGCACAATGACGGGCTACGAACTGTGCATCTGAAGGACATAGCCCGCGTAGAGATACAAGAGCAGCAAGAATTCCTGAAAATAAACGCCGACGGTAACGACGCTGTGCTGATAGACCTTGTGAAACAGCCTGGTGTCAATCTGATAGACTTTGCCCAAGATGTGGAGACCAAGGCCGCCGAAGTACGCGCACAACTTCCCCCCGGATATGAACTGAAGCCTTATTACAATCAGAGTGCCTTTGTGGACGACAGCATACACAGCGTGATGAAAACCATCTACGAGGGACTGCTGCTGGCCATTGCGGTAATGGTACTTTTTCTGCGATCGTGGCGGGCCAGTGTGGCAGTACTGATTACTATCCCCGTCACAGTGGCATTCAGCATCCTGCTGGCCTATCTGGCCGGTATTTCCATCAATGTAATGTCACTTGGAGCCATCGCCGCCTCGGTGGGGCTGATTATAGACGATGCCATCGTCATCATTGAGCAGATATACCGCGAGCACGAGGAACGCCCCGGCACAGATCGCTTTACAGTAGTGCACCATGCCATCACCAACCTGTTTCCAGCCATGGTGGCTTCCTCAATGGCCACCATCGTCATCCACTTTCCTTTCAGGCTGATGAGCGGACTGGCGGGGAGCTTTTTCAAGGAACTGTCGGACACAATGCAACTGACAATGGTAGCATCATTTCTTGTGACCTGGTTACTTTTGCCCGTGCTGCATCTGATGATAGGCTACAAGAAGCAATGGAAACCAAAGACTTTGGATGACGAGCAACTGGAAGAACAGTCTATCCGCAAAGTGCATTTCCTCACCCGTCTCTACCGTCATCCGCCGGTAGCTGCGACATTTGTACTACTGCTTGGCAGTAGTGGTTGGTGGGCATCCACGCACCTCAATTCGGGATTCTTGCCCGATCTCGACGAAGGCACTATCGTACTGGACTATCACTCACCAGTTGGAACTGACATCGAGGAAACTGACCGCCTCTGCCGACAGATGGAAAAGTTAATCCTTGCCCATCCCGATGTAGCCACCTACTCGCGCCGCACGGCTCTGGGCATGTCCTTCAAGACGCGCCCCAGCAACTTCGGCGACTACCTCATCCAATTGAAGAAGAAGCGCAGCAAAAGTACCCCAGAAGTCATTAGCGAACTGCGCCGTTCATTATCTCATTCCGTACCCGCCATGACGATAGACTTCGGCCAACGCATTACCGACCTCCTTGGTGACCTGATGAGTACGCCGAAGCCCATCGAAGTAAAGATATTCGGCACAGACCAACAAGTGCTGGAGCAAGTGGCCGCCCACGCTGAAAAAGTGATGCAGACCGTACCCGGCATTGTGGATATAGACAATGGACTGATACCAAACGGCCCTTCCCTTGTCTTCCTACCCGATGAAGACCGTCTCTCACAATTCGGCATCTCGCTGATCGACTTTCAGGAACAGCTTTCGGCCTACACCGGAGGCATTCCTCTGTGCCAATCCGCCAGCATGATAGAACCCAATCCCGCACAGGCAGCCATGACGGGCGGCCTGCAAATAGGCTCCATGCAAGATGGCGAACAAATGCGCCGTATCTTGCTGCGCTTCACCGACTTTGCCGACAATTCACCGGAGAAGCTTCGGCAACAACTCATCTTCCTGCCCGATGGAAGCACTCGCCCACTCGGCTTCTTCTGCCAGGTGAAGGTGATTCCCGGCGAGGTGGAGCAACGACGCGAAGATCTGAAAAGCAATGTAGTGCTGACCGCCCGCCTGGAGAACCGCGACCTGGGAAGCACCGTACAAGAGCTGAAGCAAGTTTTCACCCGGCAACTCCCCCTACCCGAAGGGTGCAGCATCTCTTATGGCGGCGCCTACTCCGAACAGCAACAGTCATTTTTGGAATTGATGCAAATTCTCGGACTCGCTACGCTGCTGGTGTTTGCCGTGCTGATGTGCTTATTCAAGGAATGGGCCGTCTCGTTAGCCGTACTATTCATCTCCGTGCTGGGCATCTGCGGCAGCCTGCTGGCTCTGTGGATTATGGGTGTACCTCTGAATGTGAGCAGCTACACCGGTATCATCATGATAGTGGGCATTATTGCCGAAAATTCTATCTTCACTGTACACCAGTACCGCATGAACCGTAGAAACGGAGGCGATGTGTCCTCCTCGGTGGATTATGCCATCGCCTTGCGCATCCGCCCCAAGCTGATGACCGCCATTGGGGCTGTACTGGCACTGATGCCTCTTGCCCTGGGCTTCGGTATGGGTGCACAGATGCAGCAACCTTTGGCCGTGGCAGTAATAGGCGGATTTGTGGTAGCCCTGCCCCTGCTGCTGATAGTGCTGCCCAGCCTGATGATGTTTATATATAAAAGAACGGGAGAATCTTACAAAAAATGAATAACTTTGCAACCATGAAACTACTTATCATCGAAGACGAAAAGGAACTTTCAGACAGTATCGTGTCCTACCTCAGCACCGAAAGTTACCTCTGCGAGCAGGCTTTCACCTACGACAGCGCCCGGCTGAAAGTGACCGACTATGAATACGACTGCATCCTGCTGGATTTGATGCTGCCCGGCGGAAGCGGTCTTGACATACTGCGCGACATCCGCAATCAGAAGAATCCCGTAGGTGTCATCATTATCTCCGCCAAAGACTCGCTGGACGACAAGGTAAGCGGCCTGAAGATAGGTGCTGACGACTATCTGGCCAAACCCTTCCACCTACCCGAACTAAGCATGCGTATCTATGCCATCATCCGACGCAAGGAACTGTCCGTCAGCAACACGCTACAAAGCAACGGCATCGATATCAACCTGCTGAACAAGACCGTCAGCGTAGGCCGGCAGGAGGTAATACTAACCCGTATGGAATATGAGCTATTGCTATTCCTCATAGGCAACAAAAACCGTGTGGTGTCCAAAGGATCCATGGCCGAGCATCTCAGCGGCGATATGGCCGACATGATGGACAGTCATGACTTCGTCTATACCCACATCAAGAACCTCAAAGCCAAACTCTCCGAAGCCGGCTGCACAGACTGCATCAAGAACGTCTATGGCACAGGATATAAATGGAGCGAAACATGAAAACCACCAGCCTCCTCCGCAAGACACTCACGCAGTTCATCATCTGCACCGTCATCATCCTGCTGCTCACCACGCCGCTATTCTATCTACTCACTAAACACTTCTATGCCGAAGACATGATAGACCTCATCGAAGTGATACAGAACGGACACCCCATGCCCCAAATTGATCTGGAGCGCGACATCATGAAAGGCCTGATGTTACAATTCGCCCTGATAAGCTGCGTGCTGGGCATAGCCATCGTACTGATGATGCGCTTCATTTCCCGCCGCCTGTGGATTCCCTTCGACGAAACGCTGAAGGTCATGGAGCACTTCCATCTGGAAGACGGAACTTTGCCCACCCTACCGGGTAGCGATATTAAAGAATTCGACCGGCTGAACCGTGCGCTGAACCGACTGATGGACAACAGCCTGAAGAGCTACTGCATGCAGAAAGAGTTCACTGAAAATGCCTCGCACGAACTCCAAACCCCTCTGGCCGTATTCCAAAGCAAACTCGACCTGTTGCTGCAACAGCCCAACCTGACAGAAGAACAGGCCGACTGTATCCAAAACCTCTACCAGACCTCCGCCCGCCTTACCCGCCTCAACCGTAATCTACTGTTGCTGGCCAAAATAGAGAACAGCCAATACAAGCAGCAGGATAATATCAACGTCACCGAACTGCTGAACCACCTCCTGCCCACGCTGCAAGATCTGGCTCAAGACATCAGTATCCGTCATTCCTTCGCCGAGCCACCGCTGATTGTACAAGGCAATACAACCTTGTTCGAGAGTCTGGCCTACAATCTCTTTGTCAACGCCGTGCGCCACAACAAGCCCTCCGGCGGAAGCATCAACATCTACCTGATAGGTGACGAACTTACCGTATCCAACACCTCAAGCGAGACCGCACTGGACTCTCATCTCATCTTCAACCGCTTCTACCGCCCCTCAGAGAAGATAAAGGGTAACGGGCTGGGACTCTCCATTGTCAAAGCCATCTGCGACTACCACGGATGGAAAATCAGATACGACTACGAAGACGGACAACATCTGTTTACGGTAAAAATGAGGGAACAATAAGAATAATCTTCAATATTTCCACAAAATCGCCTCTTACTTTTGCCGGAAATACAAAGAAACAATGAAAAAGATGATTTTATCGCTGACACTCTGCCTCTGTACCATTCTGGTACAAGCAGTGGCCGGCGTTCTTCCCGACAATGTGAAAGGTACTATTCTGGAGAAGACGACAAACACGCCTGTGGAGTTTGCCAACGTCGGCATCTACCAAGCGACTACGGACAAGTTTATCACCGGAACCGTCAGCAACGCCAAAGGCTGTTTCTCCATCCAAGGCCTGTCTCAAGGAAACTACTACATTCAGTTCAGCTATATCGGCTATGAGAAACAAAAGACCGCACCCTTTACGATAAAGAATAACCGGAATATCATCAACCTCGGCAAACTCTACCTCATCCCCTCTGCACAGCAATTGGACGAGGTAGTGGTGAAAGGCAAGAAGTCCACCTATGTGCAGAGCATCGACAAGAAAGTGTTCAACGTGGGACAAGACCTGATGAGTGCTTCCGGATCGGCCAGCGACCTAATGCAGAACATCCCCTCGGTGCAGGTGGATGTGGAAGGCAACATCAGTTTGCGTGGCAATGAGAATGTGGAAATCCTGATAAACGGCAAACCTTCCACCCTTATGAATGCCCGCACCCGTGCCGACGTGCTTCAACAACTTCCAGCCAACGACATCGAACGGGTGGAAATCATCACCAACCCCTCGGCACAATACAAGCCCGACGGCGTAAGTGGCATCATCAACATTGTGATGAAAAAGCAACGCACAGCAGGCTTCAACGGAAACGCCACCGCCAACATCGGATCGCAGGGACGAGCCAATGCCGGCACTTCCCTCAACTACAACACCGGACGCGTCAACCTCTTTGCCACCTACGGCATACGCTATGACCATCGCGACCGCACCACCACCGATAACCGCACCCAAAACGATGGCAGCCTGTCCTACATCTCTCAACCCACCAATAGTCGAGCACGTCCCCTGTCACACATCGTCCGTGCCGGAATGGACTGGAACATCAACAACAGCAACACCCTGCAACTCAGCGGAGGCTACAACCGTCGTACCTTTTTGAGAACAGAAGACATCACCGCCACCACCCAAGACGAAACGCATAACGTCCTTGCACAGTCCATCCGCTACCGCCACGATAATGAGAAAACCAAGCAAGCCGAAGCAGGCGCTGTCTATACCCACACCTTTGGTGAAGGTCATCTGTTGACCATAGACTACAACTATTCCTTGATGGAAGGGCTGGAAGACAACAAGTATAAGACTTTCTCTTTGTCCGGTCCTGAAACACGTGACAACACCCAGATATGGCAAGCCTACTATCAGCACCTCATCCGTGCCACCTATAGCCGGACACTGAGCAGCCATCTGAAACTGAATCTCGGCTATGAGGCCGACTTGTTGAAGACTGACCTGAACTTCTATGTGCAAAACTCTGAGGGCAATGCCTTCGTGCCCGATCTGCAAAAGACAAGTGACTTCACCAATCGTCAGAACAACCAAGCCATATATGCCACGCTCGAATATAAGCAAGACAAACTGGGTATGCTGCTCGGTATCCGGCCGGAGTACATGATGATAAAGTCACAGCTTTTCACTCTGGACAGCGTCGTGACGAACAACTATTTCATGGTATATCCCACCCTACACACCTCCTACAAACTTGACGAACGCAACGAACTGCAACTGAATTACAGCCTGCGCGTCAACCGTCCTGACGGCGAAGACATGAATCCGTTTCCCGAATACCAGAATCCACTCAGTCTGAAGGCTGGCAATCCATACCTCAAACCGGAGAAGATACACTCCATCGAAGCCGGCTATCAATGGCAGAATGGCGGAACCACCCTGTTGGGAACACTCTATTACCACTATGTCACCAACAAGCTTACCACTGTCACCAAGTATCTCAACAACTCCATCCTACTCACCACCAAAGAGAACCTCAATTCAAGCTCCTCTGCCGGACTTGAGCTGATAATGAACACGCACATAGGCAAATGGGCTACTATCAACCTAAGCGGCAACGGCTTCTACAACCAAATAAACGCCGAGAAGTTAGGATATGGAAAGAATAAGAATGACTTGGCCTGGAGCGCATCGCTGAACGCCAACTTCAACCTGCTTGAAGGCTGGATGCTGCAACTCAACTCGCGCTACATATCTTCCTCACTATTGCCACAAGGCAAGCGCGAAGGCACTTTCATCACCAATGTGGGCATGAAGTACGAGATACCCCGGACCCGCCTCTCACTGATGGCCACCATTTCCGATGTGTTCAACACCTTTAAGAAAGTCTATACCATCGACACCCCCCAACTGAAGCAACGTGTAGAGCAGCGTCGTGACCCGCGCATCTTCTATATCGGGGCGGTATGGAGCTTTGGAAGCACTCCCAAAAAGGCTAAGCAGAATCTCAATTATGATGAATCGTTATAAAATACAGATACAATGACAAACCTCAATCTCAACAGCAAACGCATGGAAACGATTATTCCGATACTCCTGCTCTGCCTCTGCACTACCCTGCAAGCCACCACAGCCGACAGCCTCTGTGTCCACACACGCCGGATAGAACGAAACATAGACAGGATGTCCGCCTCCCGCCTCTTCCAAATGACCTATGTGGGCGCACCTCTCATCATCGGCGGAATGATAGTGAAAAACCAAGACAATCATTTCCGCAGCTTGCGCAACGACTACATGCCCACCTTCAGACGCCACATAGACGACTATCTGCAATACGCTCCTGCCGCCACCATGCTGGGGCTGAAGCTATCGGGAGTGGAAAGCCGCAGTTCATGGGGACGAATGATCGCTTCCGACGCTCTGGCCGGACTGCTAATGGCCGCAACCGTAAATACGCTGAAGCACAGCACACAAGTGGAACGTCCCGATGGCTCCAACAAGCATTCCTTCCCCTCCGGACACACCGCCACCGCCTTCATGACCGCTACTATGCTGAACCGTGAATACGGGCACAAAAGTCCGTGGATAGGTGCAGGAGCTTACACCGTGGCCTCGGCCACGGGACTGCTGCGTATGGCCAACAACAAACATTGGCTCAGCGACATACTGACCGGGGCCGGAATCGGCATCCTCTCCACAGAACTGGGTTACTACCTGGCCGACCTGTTATTCAAAGATAAAGGATTGAACACCGCAGCTACCCGCCAAGATGAATTTGACAAAATGCAGCCACCCTCATTTCTGGGATTATACCTTGGTTTTAACCTCCCCCTAAGCCAGTACGACCTGAACGAAAACACCACCTTCAGCACCTCTTCGGGCAGCACGGCAGGTCTGGAAGGCGCTTATTTTCTCAACCCTTACATCGGCTTTGGCGGAAGGTTCACGATTACCAACATGCATATCATCGTAAATGGGAATGAAGCACAAGACAATACGTTCGACGCCCTGTCCTATTCCGCCGGTCCGTACGTATCCTGTCCCATCACTCCACGTTGGCAGGTAGGCAGCAAGTTGCTGGCAGGCTTCATTCACTACCCCAAACTAAAACTGAATGAAATGACCGTAAAAGACAGTAGCGGGATGAGCTTTGGAAGCGGAGTCTTCATCAACTACAAAGCCAAAGAGCACTTCGGCTTCCGTGTCTTCTTAGATTATAACCTGTTGCCACCCCACAGCACGGGCAGTAAGGAATGGATGAACACGCTGACACTCGGCTCGTCATTTGTCATTGCCTTATAGAGAGTTTCCTGTTTTACAAAGTGCCTCCTCTCCTGAATTTCATAGCTTCAACCTTTTCAGCCATGACAATACAGAAGTCTTTGCCTGTTCAAATTTCTTCATGATTCAGTGATTTTTAAAATGGTTACACTTATTTTCCGGGCTTCAGCGGTCCATAGAAATAAGAAGCCGTCGCTCCGCCGTCAATCAGGAAGTCTGCCCCGGTAATGAATGCGCCTTTGCCGCTCATCAGCAACTCTGCTACATTTGCCACCTCATCTGCCGTGCCGGGACGACCTGCAGGACACTTGGCGAACATATTCATGTAGAAATCGCCACGAGGTCCGTTAAATTCGTCTATGGCAAGCGGAGTGACGATGATGCCCGGAGAGATGGAATTGATGCGTGCCCCCCGTTCGCCCCATTTCACGGCTTCCGCCATGACACGCTTTACGTTGCAACGTTTCGCCATCTGATAGGCATGAAGAGTGTCGTGGATATTTTGCGGTTGCAGCACTTCAAGCGACAGCAACTCTTCTGTTGGGGTAGTAGCGAGTTGCTCGTCAACTTCAGGAGAGAGTGCAGGCATACGGTGTCCCGACTGGCTGGAAATCGTGATGCCGACTCCGCCCTCTTTGATGACTTTACCCACTTCTTCAAGCAATACCGCCGTGCCATATAAATCCACCTTCAATATGGTTTCGACAGATGCCTGGCTGGGTGATACCCCTGCCGCATTTACCAGCATCGTTATTTCCCCCTGCCTTTGAGCCTCCGCTATCAATCCCGATATGGAGGAGCGTGAAGATAAATCCATCTCCATGGGTACTACATCAAATCCGGCATTGCTCATTATGCCAGCGATGTCTTCTGCATTCTTTATACTCTTGTCACCGAGTACGATTTTCTTTCCCGTTCCCATACGACGGGCGATGGCCATACCTATCTGGCCTGCTCCGGTCAATATCATTACATCTTTCATTGTTCTTTTATTATTTAAATAGTAATTATCTGAATTGACATTGCAAATGTACTTACATTCTGTGGTAAAGTCTATACCATTATTACTGATAGGTTTAACGATATTACGGATATATAGCCACTACCGGTAATAATAGATATGTAAAGCCGAAAAAATCCCGACTTTGTATCATCATAAAGATTGCAGAGTCGGGTGACATCACTGTCAATCCATGATTGGCAAACACATTGATTACCAATATGAAGTTACATCCAAAATCTATCTGGAACGGCGATGTGAAAAGGAACCCTTAGGAAGCTTGCCGCACATGAGCTCATTCTCCATATTCCAGAGATTACTCCGCCATTTTTGCAATGGCAGTAGCTGCCGATTTTGCCGTGGGAGCAGATGTGCCGTGAATCGCTGTACCCTTCAACACGGTTGCAGTAGGACAGACCTTTCGGATGTCCGCTTCGCTGTGTCCCATGCCACTGCCCTCATGGGTACAAAATGGAATGATGGCATATAATCATCGGGATAGGTATCCACTGTTTCTATCTCAAATAAATCTGCATCCATTTGCGCTTGAATCATTTTGGCTACAGCTTCGGTATTGCCAATCTTTAAATCCTTGATACTTCCGCTGACGTAGTTTTGCCCGCGACGTGAATAGTAAGCGATTAATGTATTCATTCTTATATAGTTTTATCTTTCGGGTGCAAAGATACAGCGTCCGGCCTCCATCTCGGTTTCACTGATAGCGTGCAAGTTTTCATTTATTCATCAAAATGCTTCTTTCTTGGAAAAACAGTGTAACTTTGCCTCCATGAAGCAAACGGAAGAACCTAAGAAGCGGTGCGAAATAGTCTATTCCACAGACGTTTCGGAACTGAGCAGATACTTGCATAAAGGAGTGTGCCTGCATCTGCTGTGCCTGTCGGGAGAAGGAAGCTTCACATTCAACGGCAACATTTTCTCTTTCCGGCAGAATGATGCGATAGTCCTTTCACGTCCCGACTTACTGGAGGATTGGCAGACGGATGAAGACCTGCAAATAGAGTACATCCTTGCCCCACTGGATTTTCTTTACAACCAGCTCCCCGCCAATCATTACGGTGTGGGCGGTTGTATCAGCCTTTGGGACAATCCGGTCATTCATCTGTCGGATGCCGATGCCCGGACGCTTCTTCATGACTTCCGGAGGCTGAGAGACCGCATCGGAGACAGCAACCATTCGTTTTACAATGAGATGGTGGGCAGTCTGGCTTTGACCATGATTTATGATTTGTTTGATTTTCATGCCAAAAGCCACCGGCAGAATGAAGCGACGGAACGGAAGACGGACTTGGTGAGCCAACTTGTCTCCCTGCTTTCGAGTGGAAGGTGCAAGCAAAACCGGGAAGTGGCATATTATGCCGGACTGCTGAACGTAACGCCCAAGTACCTGAGCAATGTGGTACGCCGGCAGACAGGTATCAGCGTATCGGCTCTGATTGACCGGCACGCCGTGCCCATGCTGATAGAGTATCTGAAGAACAGCAAACTGTCCTTATCGCAGATTTCGGACGAGTTTCACTTCACTTCCTTGTCCTACTTCAGCCGCTATGTGCAGAGGCATTTAGGCGTCAGTCCCACCGAGTACAGAAAGACTATCCAGCCGCAAAAGCCCTTATCAAGCAGAAAAAAGGAATCCGCTACTTATTGGTAAAATTTGCAGAAAGAATAATAGCAGAAAACATCCGCCCGATGAAGGATTCTTGTTTCACTCACTGACTGAACGGCATTCACTCAGGGACTGAAAGGCATTCAGTTCCTGAGTGAATGCCGTTCAGTCCCTGACTCATTGTACCCCCTCTCAGAAGGTGTCCTGGAGGGGGTAGTGGGCGATGTGTCCGGAGCAGACTTCAGATGGCAAAAAATATTTACATCCAACATTATTACAGAAAGTATTGCCATAATTACAGATAATGAAATGGAATTGGAACAGGGGGTTGGAAATAGTGGTATATTTGTGTCCGAAAAATGTAATACCCCACCCACTTCAGCAGGCAATTTAAAAAACACGAGAATTGCTCACCCGCCAAATATCGTGCTTACAATTAAGAATAACCTTAGTACGTGGAGAAATACTGAAATATAATCGGTATTTTTGCATATCCGCATTGCAATCTTCCTTTTGAAAGCATTGCAGCATGAAATATGATTTGTACTTAATTTAATATACAGCAATGGAAACAATGGACATTCCCGTACTGCTGCTGACCGGCTATCTGGGCAGCGGCAAAACAACTTTAGTAAACCACATTCTCACCAACCGGCAAGGCATCAGGTTTGCCGTCATCGTCAATGACATCGGTGAGGTGAACATTGACGCAGACCTCATACAGAAGGGCGGCATCGTAGGCAAGAAAGACGACAGCCTCGTAGCCTTGCAGAACGGTTGCATCTGCTGTACTCTGAAGACTGACCTGATAGAACAGATGCTCGACATCATGAAGATGAAACGCTTTGACTACATTGTCATTGAGGCCAGCGGCATCTGTGAGCCCGAACCCATCGCCCAAACCCTCTGCTCCATTCCCCACATGGGCGGCGCTTACACCAAACACGGCATCTGCCGTCTGGACTGCATCACCACCGTGGTAGATGCCCTACGCCTGCAAAGCGAGTTTTCATGTGGTAGTGACCTTACCAGCAAGGTGCTTGACGAAGAAGATATAGAGAGCCTCATCATCCAGCAAATTGAGTTTTGCAACATTATTCTGCTGAACAAAGCCTCCGAAGTGAAGCCCGAAGAACTGCAACGCATCCGGCAAATCATCCGCACTCTACAGCCCGGAGCCGAAATCATAGAATGTGATTATGCCGAAGTGGATCTGGAGAAAATCATCCATACCCACATGTTCAATTTTGAGCGTGCCGCAACCGCCGCCGGATGGATTCGTGAAATAGAACGACAGGCAACCACCGAAGAAGAAAAAGAAGCAAAAGCACACGGACACCACCATCACGAGGAAGAAGAACATGAGCACCACCACCATCACGAAGGCGGCGAAGTGGAAGAATATGGCATCGGCACATTTGTCTATTACCGCCGGCCGGCCTTCGATATACATAAATTCGACCGTTTCGTCTCCACCAAGTGGCCCCGCAACGTCATCCGCGCCAAAGGCGTCTGCTACTTCAGCAACAACCGTGACATGTCCTTCCTCTTTGAACAGGCAGGTGTACAGAAGAAGATAACCGAAGCCGGACAATGGTATGCCACCGCCCCCGAAGAAGACCTCATCCGGCTGATGCAGCAAGAACCCGGCCTGATGCGTGACTGGGACGAAAAGTATGGTGACCGTATGCAGAAGATAGTCTTTATCGGCCAACACCTGGACAAAGAACAACTGATGAAAGATCTGGACGAGTGTCTGGAATAAACAAATAATATATGAAAGAGGTGAAGCTGAAAAAGAATCAGTTCATTTCAGAGCTTCATATACTGCCGGATGCAGGAAGTAGCGCACATCTCTGCCTTCCTTCATAGCACGGCGTATAAAAGTAGAACTGATATCGAACACAGGAGAAGAAGCCAGCTTTACATTCAAAGGCAAGGAAGACGCATCCACCGCATATCCCGGACGAGGATAGACCAGAATCGGATTCTCGGCAAGGATACGCTCCGACTGATACCAGCAAGGAAAGAGTGCCCAATTATCGGCTCCTATAATCAGATGAAAAATGTCGTGCGGATAAGTCTGTTTCAGCTTATCCAAAGTATGGACAGTATAGGACGGACGCGGCAAACGGAACTCAAAATCAGAAGCGCGGAATTTAGGATAACCGGCTATGGAAAGCCGCACCAACTCCAAACGAAGTTGGTCGTCCATCAGTTCAGCCTCTTTCTTCAGAGGATTATGGGGGCTTACCATGAACCACACCTCATCCAGCCCCTCGTACTCACAAAGATAATTGGCGAGAGCCAGATGTCCGATATGCACCGGATTGAACGAGCCGCTGAAAATTCCTATTTCCACTTTGATGAGCTATGAATTATGAATTGAGAAAACGAGTGATTACTCCTAAAGCCTCGCTTTTTGCCGCCTCCAAATCGTCATTCACAATCACCGTGTCGAACTTCGAGACAAAACCAAGTTCATATTCAGCCTTTGCCACACGGTTCTCTATCACTTCAGGAGCATCCGTTCCACGCCCTACCAGACGCTTGCGCAATTCTTCCACCGAGGGAGGCTGAATGAAAACAGACAAGGCACGTTCACCATAGTATTTCTTGATATTGCAGCCACCCACTACATCAACATCAAACACTACATTCTGTCCGGCAGCCAATTGCTTCTCCACCTCTGCCTTCAGTGTACCGTAAAAACGATCCTGATACACTTCTTCATACTCCAGAAACTCATTATTGGCAATGCGGCGGCGAAACTCATCGGGAGTCAGAAAGAAATATTCCACCCCATCCTTTTCAGTTCCTCGAGGCGGACGGCTGGTTGCCGAAATAGAAAAGGAAAGGTTCAGATTCTGCGCCAACAGATAGTTGATAATCGTTGACTTACCCGCCCCGGAGGGGGCAGAGAATATAATCAGTTTACCCATTTTGTATAAAGTTAAGATACGGATTACATTACATTCAGAACTTGCTCCTTGATTTGCTCCAGTTCATCCTTCATTTGGACAACAATCTTCTGCATTTCCGCATGATTGGACTTGCTGCCCAGTGTGTTGATTTCACGTCCCATCTCCTGTGCGATGAATCCCAATTTCTTGCCTTGCCCGCTTCCGCTTTCAAGAGTGCTGATAAAATATTTCAGATGGTTGCCAAGGCGTTGTTTTTCTTCGTTTACATCCAGCTTTTCAATGTAATAGATAAGTTCCTGTTCCAAGCGATTCTTATCATAGTCCACGCTCAAAGTTTTCTCAAGGGCATCGGTGATACGATCTTTGATTTTGCAAACCCGTTCTTTTTCATACGGTTCGACAATCTCCAGCAGATGGGCGATATTGGCAATCTTCTCGCGGAATTTTTTTTCCAAAGCCTCTCCTTCCTGTTTTCGGAAGTCCACCAGATGACGGATGGCCTCCTCAACGGCGGCATGAGCCACCTCCCATTCTTCTTCGCCCAGTTCCTGAACTTCATTCTTAGTCATGACATCCGGCATGCGGAGCAAAGTAGAAAACCAGTCTGCTGGTTCAGGAATCCCGGCGATAGCAGAAATTTCCCTGATCCTTTTATAATAAGTCTCAATCAACTCCTGATTGATGGGCGTAGCAAGCTGCTCGGCATCTTTCTTTTCAATCCAAAGGCTGAAATCCACTTTCCCACGTTCCAACATTTTGGATATTTCATTACGGATCTCCATCTCCTTTTCCCTGTATAGAGGAGCGATGCGGGCGGATAAATCCATCGCCTTACTGTTGAGTGACTTAATTTCAACGTTGATTTTCTTATCGGACAGTTCGACCGTTGCCTTGCCGTAGCCCGTCATAGATTGTATCATAATGTTATAGTTTTGCGCAAAATTACATGATTATTTTAATTAGTGAAAATAATCACGTAAATTTGCCTCAATAAAATCAAGAATAAAAGTTATGTCATGTATCTTGCATATTGAGACATCCACCTCGGCCTGCTCCGTAGCAGTGAGCGAAGACGGACAGAATATATTCAAAAAGGAAGACCTGAACGGGCCTTCACATGCCGTTTCATTGGGAGTATTTGTGGATGAAGCATTATCATTCGCCGACAGCCATGCCATGCCGCTGAATGCAATAGCCGTAAGTTGCGGCCCGGGTTCTTATACAGGTTTACGTATCGGGGTGTCTATGGCAAAAGGCATATGCTACGGGCGCAACCTCCCCCTTATCGGACTGCCTACTTTGAAAGTGCTTTGTGTACCCGTGTTGCTTTACAACGACGAGCTTCCCGAAAACGCCTTACTGTGCCCTATGCTCGACGCCCGCCGCATGGAGGTTTATGCCGCCATCTACGACCGTGCCTTGAAGCCGATACGCGATATTGCGGCCGACATCGTGGACGAGAACTCCTACACGGAGTTTCTTGACAAACATCCTGTCTTTTTCTTCGGCAACGGTGCGGACAAATGCAAGGAGAAAATCACACATCCCAATGCACACTTCATCGACGGCATTCTTCCGCTTGCCGGCATGATGTCTCCTTTGGCCGAAAAGGCCATGGCGGAACAAGACTTCAAGGATGTGGCTTATTTCGAGCCTTTCTATCTGAAAGAGTTTGTGGCAAGCATGCCAAAGAAACTTTTATAATCACTGAACATTCAATGTTAATAATTAAATAACATGCAATATAACACCCAACAAAAACGGATGCCCTTGCCGGAATACGGACGCAGCATCCAGAACATGGTAGATCATGCAATGACAATTGAAGACCGTGCAGAACGCCAGCGTTGCGCCAACACGATTATCAACATCATGGGCAATATGTTCCCTCACCTGCGTGATGTACCCGATTTCAAACATAAGTTATGGGATCATCTTGCCATCATGTCCGATTTCAAACTGGATATCAACTATCCGTATGAAATTATCCGCAAAGACAATCTCCACACAAAACCAGAGAACGTGCCCTATCTCAGCACAAAAATCCGCTATCGCCATTATGGGCGCACGCTGGAAGTGCTTATCGACAAAGCCATTGATTTTCCCGAAGGAGATGAAAAGCAGAATCTCATTGCGCTGATATGCAACCACATGAAAAAAGATTATATCGCCTGGAATAAAGACACCGTTGATGACCGTAAGATAGCGGATGACCTCGCCGAACTTTCCAATGGCAAACTGCAAATGACCGACAATATCGTACGCCTCATGGCAGAACGGATCGACCTGAACTACCGTCCGAAAATGAACAATCAGAATAACCGCAGAGATAACCGGAACAATAAACGAAAATACTAAATATCAGCACATGGCGTCATTTGTAATCGAAGGAGGACACAGCCTTTCCGGTGACATTTACCCCCAAGGGGCGAAGAACGAGGTCTTACAGATTATCTGTGCCACGCTTCTCACTGCCGGTGAGGTAACCGTACATAATGTACCGGACATACTGGATGTCAACAACCTCATCCAATTGATGCGGGATATGGGAGTCAATGTAGCGAAAAAAGGCATGGACACATTTAGTTTTCAGGCTGCAAACGTGGACTTAGCCTATTTGGAAAGCGATGCATTCCTAAAGAAGTGCTCCAGTCTCCGCGGCTCCGTCATGCTGGTGGGCCCAATGGTAGCCCGTTTTGGAAAGGCTCTGATTTCCAAACCAGGCGGAGACAAGATAGGCCGACGACGCCTTGACACTCATTTCATAGGCATTCAGAACTTGGGAGCCACATTTACCTACAATGAAGAACGGGAAATCTATGAAATATCAGCCCAAAAGCTATACGGCACTTATATGCTGCTTGATGAAGCGTCTGTAACAGGAACAGCCAACATCGTAATGGCGGCTGTATTGGCTAAAGGCAAAACAACCATTTACAATGCCGCCTGCGAGCCTTACGTGCAGCAACTCTGCCGGATGCTGAATCGTATGGGCGCAAAAATAGAAGGTATCGCTTCCAACCTGCTCACCATCGAGGGAGTGAACGAACTGCATGGAACAGAGCATACGATTCTTCCGGACATGATTGAAGTAGGAAGTTTCATCGGTATGGCAGCCATGACAAAAAGTGAGTTGACCATCAAGAATGTTTCATACGAAAATCTGGGTATCATTCCCGACAGCTTCCGCCGCCTCGGCATCAAGATGGAACAATGCGGCGATGACATTCACATACCTTCGCAGGATACTTACCAGATAGAGTCATTCATCGATGGTTCTATCATGACAATTGCCGATGCACCTTGGCCGGGGCTTACTCCGGACTTACTGAGCGTATTGCTGGTAGTTGCCACACAGGCAAAAGGCAGTGTGCTGATTCATCAGAAAATGTTTGAAAGCCGCCTGTTCTTTGTGGACAAACTGATAGATATGGGAGCGCAAATCATTCTGTGTGACCCGCACCGTGCCGTAGTTATCGGACATAATCACGGCTTCAAGCTGCGGGGCGGCAACATGACGTCACCGGACATCCGTGCCGGCATCGCCTTGCTGATAGCCGCCATGAGTGCCGACGGCATCAGCCGCATTCACAACATCGAGCAGATAGACCGCGGGTATCAGAACATCGAAGGACGACTGAACGCGCTCGGGGCACGAATAACAAGAATATAAAGGAAAGACGGAATATGAAAAAGAAATGGATGACGATATTACCCATTGTTGCGCTTTTCATCGTAGCGACACTGCCGGGTGAAGATTTCCTCTCTGTCCCGTATATCATTAAAAGTGTTATTGTACTGGGGCTTTTACTGACAGCTATCATCAGCTTATTCAGAGAAAAAACTAAAAAGAAATGATACGCAAAGAGGAAGTATATAAAATAGGTATGTTCAACAAGCCGCATGGCATTCACGGGGAATTGTCCTTTACCTTTACGGATGACATCTTCGACCGTGTAGAGGCTGAATACCTCATTTGCCTGCTGGACGGGATATTCGTACCGTTTTTCATGGAAGAATACCGTTTCCGTTCGGACACCACAGCCCTCGTCAAACTGGAAGGGGTAGATACAGCAGAACGTGCGCGCATGTTCACCAATATAGAGGTGTATTTTCCCGTGAAACATGCAGAAGAAGTAGGGCCAAGTGAGTTGGGCTGGGACTTTTTCACAGGCTTCCGCATGGAAGATATACATCACGGCAAACTTGGAGAAGTGGCGGAAGTAGATACATCTACCATCAATACCCTGTTCGTGGTGAATCATAAAGGAGAGGAATTGCTGATTCCCGCACAAGAAGAATTCATCGTTGACATCGACCAAATGCACAAAGTCATTACGATGAACTTACCGGAAGGACTGCTGGCTTTGGAAGAAACAGAAGAAGTATGAATTTAATAAAATGGCAATAAAAAAGAACAAGAAAAGAAGCAAAGCTTTTTGGAACAACATCAAGTTCAAATACAAGCTGACCATTATCAACGAGAATACACTCGAAGAAGTGGTTGGGCTGCATGTATCCAAACTGAACGGCATTTCCGTACTGCTTTCCATACTTACCATCCTGTTTCTGGCAGCGGCTATAATCATTACCTTTACTCCTCTGCGTAACTACCTGCCGGGATATATGAACAGCGAAATCCGCACCCAAGTGGTAGAGAATGCCTTGCGGGCAGATTCACTTCAACAATTAGTGGAAAGGCAGAATTTTTATATCATGAATATTCAGGATATATTTCAGGGCAAGATAAAAGCCGATACCATTCAATCCATGGACTCACTGACCAATCTCCGCGAGGACTCACTCATGGAACGCACACAACGTGAATCCGAGTTCCGGAAACAATATGAAGATGCGGAAAAATATAACCTGACAACCATCACAGCCCGTCCCGAAGTGGATGGCTTGATATTCTACCGTCCTACCAGGGGAATGATATCATCTCCATTCAATGCCGAGAAGAAACATTTCGGTACTGACATTGCATCCAATCCGGGTGAAAGTGTATTGGCAACTTTGGACGGAACAGTCATATTGAGTACCTTTACCGCCGAAACCGGATACCTCATAGAAATACAGCATAATCAGGACTTCGTATCCGTCTATAAACATTGCGGCTCTCTACTGAAGCGGGAAGGAGATATAGTGACGGGAGGCGAAGCCATCGCATTAGTAGGAAACACCGGACAACTGACTACCGGGCCACACCTTCATTTTGAGTTGTGGCATAAAGGAAGAGCAGTGAATCCGGAACTTTATATAGTATTTTAAATTATGAAAAAACAAATAGCCATACTTGGCTCTACCGGATCCATCGGTACACAGGCATTGCAGGTCATAGAAGAACATACTGACCAATACGAAGCCTATGTACTGACGGCCAACAACCGTGTAGATGACCTCATCTACCAGGCACGGAAGTTCAAACCCGAGGCAGTGGTAATAGCCAACGAAGCGAAATACACACAACTGAAAGAAGCGCTTGCAGACTTACCCATCAAGGTATATGCCGGTGAGGAAGCCCTCTGTCAGATTGTAACCGAAACTCCCATAGACATGGTATTGACCGCCATGGTAGGCTATGCCGGACTGAAACCGACGATGAATGCCATACGCGCCCGTAAACCCATAGCACTTGCCAACAAGGAAACATTAGTGGTTGCCGGTGAACTTGTCAATGACCTGGCACGATTCAACCGCACTCCCATTTTACCTGTCGATTCCGAACATTCCGCTGTTTTCCAGTGTTTGGCCGGAGAAACGGGTAATCCGGTAGAAAAGATAATACTGACTGCATCCGGCGGCCCGTTCCGTACCTGTACAATGAAACAACTGGCAACCGTAACCAAAGCACAGGCCCTGAAACACCCTAATTGGGATATGGGAGCAAAAATCACCATAGATTCCGCCTCTATGATGAACAAAGGTTTTGAGGTAATTGAAGCGAAATGGCTGTTCGGCGTACGTTCTGACCAGATAGAAGTAGTGGTACATCCGCAGTCAGTCATCCATTCCATGGTACAGTTTGAGGATGGCGCCATAAAAGCACAGTTGGGAATGCCGGACATGCGTCTGCCCATTCAGTATGCTTTTTCCTATCCCGAACGTCTGAAAGCCTCATTTCCGCGTCTGGATTTCAAGCTATGTACGAATCTGACGTTCGAACAACCCGACACTACCCGTTTCCGCAATCTGGCATTGGCTTATGAAGCACTGCATCGTGCTGGAAATATGCCCTGTATCGTCAATGCAGCAAATGAAGTGGTAGTTGCAGCCTTCTTGCGCGATGAGATTTCATTCCTCGGTATGAGCGAAGTGATAGAGAAAACCATGTCCCGTGTATCCTTTGTACAAAAGCCCACTTATGAGGACTATGTAGCAACGGATGAGGAAGCGCGCAAAATCGCGATGGAAATGGTAGCAACAAATAACAGGTGATAATTAAACAGTAAATTGTAAATCATAAAATAGTAAATAATTTAATGGAAACATTCTTGATTCGTGCCCTTCAACTCATCATGAGCCTTTCGTTGCTCGTCATCATTCATGAGGGAGGACACTTCCTTTTCGCCCGACTCTTCAAAACCCGTGTTGAGAAATTCTGTCTGTTCTTCGACCCGTGGTTCACCCTCTTTAAATTCAAGCCCAAGCACAGTGATACGGAATATGGCATTGGCTGGCTGCCTTTGGGAGGCTATGTAAAAATAGCCGGTATGATAGACGAGTCCATGGACACTGAGCAGATGAAACAACCCATGCAACCTTGGGAATTCCGTGCAAAACCGGCATGGCAACGCCTATTGATTATGGTAGGCGGTGTATTATTCAATTTCCTGCTGGCATTGTTCATCTATTCCATGATACTTTTCACTTGGGGCGATGAATATGTACCCGTACAAAAAGCTCCGTTGGGTATGGACTTCAACAAAACGGCCAAAAATATCGGTTTTCGTGACGGTGATGTATTGGTATCTGCCGATGGCACACCTTTTGAGCGCTATGACGGTGACCTTCTGACCAATGTGGTAGATGCCCGTCAGGTAACTGTGCTACGTGGCGGACAAGAAGCTTCCGTTTACATACCCGAAGATATGATGGAAAAGCTATTGGCAGACAGCGTGCGTTTCGCCTCTTTCCGTTTTCCATTTGTAATCGACAGCATTTCTGCCGGACGCCCTGCTGCTTTAGCCGGCCTGCAAGCGGGCGACAGCATTACCGCACTTGACGGAAAGGTCATTTCTTATTTTGACTTCAAAGAAGAAATGATGAACCGCCGGAAAACAGGCAGCGCCTCCCATGACATCACGCTGGCCTACGTACGCAACGGAGTGGCTGACACACTGACCCTGACAACAGACTCCCTATATGAAATAGGCATTGCAGCGCGTACGGCAACCGACAAGCTATTGCCTGTCATACGAAAGAATTACAGTTTCCTGTCTTCCTTCCCCGCAGGCGTGGCCTTGGGAGTGAAGACACTGAAAGGCTACATCGGACAAATGAAATACCTTTTCTCAAAAGAAGGAGCGAAGCAGCTCGGCGGTTTCGGTACTATCGGCAGTATTTTTCCCGCAACATGGGACTGGCATCAGTTCTGGTATATGACGGCATTTCTCTCCATTATCCTTGCCTTTATGAACATACTACCCATTCCGGCACTGGACGGAGGGCATGTATTATTCCTTATCTATGAGATAGTGGCACGCCGCAAGCCCAGTGACAAGTTTATGGAACGCGCACAGATGGTAGGCATGTTCCTGCTATTCGGATTGTTGCTGTGGGCCAACTTCAATGATATACTGAGGTTCCTTTTCTAAACAAAGAAACACATATATAAAACAGACCATCTGCTTCCAACGAAACAGATGGTCTGCTTTATATAAACACATGACCTGTTTGCCTCCAACAGACCATGCGTTTTAATGATGTCATTATACGAGATGCCCGATCCACTCCTCGCGATCTCCCGGCAACAAATCGATAACCGGAATTTCAACCATCGTATAGCAGCCCGGCTGCTGACGCATGGAGGCGCGAGCCACACACACCAATACCTGAGCCGTAAGGGCCGGATTGTTGATATGCATATTGAATTCAAAGAGCTGGTTTTGTGTTTTGCCCGATACCCCTTTACGAGTCAGATTTACGCCATGCCCCATATCAAGCAATGCATCTACGCTCGGCACAAGTTTCACATGAGTTTCATCATTCACAAAATAAGGATCGGCTTTGATAGCTGTCGCTACCTTATCGAACTCATAGCCTTCTTTCAACTCAATATAAACCATGCGGCGATGAATGCCCGTTCCCGTAGGAATAGTCATAGACAAGGCGGCCTTCACACCTTCAACAGCTTTCACGGCCACTGTATGCCCCATGCTCATACCCGGACCGAAATTCGTGTAAGTGATGCCTTTCGGAGCAATAGCTTCAAGCAAAGTACGAACAACAGAGTCGCTTCCCGGATCCCAACCGGCAGAGATAACAGAAACAGTATTATGAGCTTTAGCCTCAGCATCCAAAGTGCGGCGCAGATCCGTGATACCCGTGTGAATATCAAAGCTATCTACAGTATGGATACCCAAAGCCAAAATCTCCTTGGCATACCCTTCCACCTTACGTGTAGGTGTACACAGAATGGCGACATCTACATCTTTCAGGTCACGGATATTCTTTACAACGGGATATTTCCCCAATTCTTCGGGACAATTATCAGCACCTGTACGACGTACCACACCTGCAATTTCAAAGTCCGGAGCTGCTTGCAGGGCTTCGAGCACATAGTGCCCGATATTGCCATATCCAACGATGGCTGCTTTTACTTTTTTCATTCTTTTATAGGTTTTATTAATCAGTTTTCTACCTTATCGGCACAAAAATAAGCATTTCTCCATGTTTTTGATAATATATACACAGTTTTTCACAGATTATCTACATTTTTGTTTTTTATCGCTTCAATATGCTTTCTTTTCACTGTATTTCGCACATAAACATTATATTTGCACCATGATAGAATATATTAAAGGCGAAATTGCCGAATTAAGTCCGGCAACCGCAGTTATTGACTGTAACGGATTGGGATATGCCGTTAATATCTCATTGAATACATACGCCGCCGTTCAAGGCAAGAAAGAATGCAAACTGTACATTTACGAGGCTATCCGCGAGGATGCCTATATTCTCTATGGTTTTGCGGATAAGCAAGAACGCGAATTGTTTCTGCTACTCATTTCCGTATCGGGTATTGGCGGAAACACAGCACGCATGATTCTTTCGGCTCTCTCACCATCCGAGCTAATAAATGTCATCAGTACTGAGAATGCCAACCTGTTGAAAAGCGTAAAAGGTATCGGATTAAAGACAGCGCAGCGTGTCATCGTCGATTTAAAGGATAAGATAAAAACGGACAGTGTGGCAACCGGATCTGCCGGAGACATGACCTCTCTACTGATGGCCGCCAACACACAGGTACAGGAAGAGGCTGTAGCCGCACTCACTATGCTGGGCTTTGCACAGGCTCCTTCGCAGAAAGTGGTACTTGCCATCCTGAAAGAAAATCCAAATGCACCGGTAGAACAAGTAATCAAACTGGCATTAAAAAGGCTGTAATATGGCTGCAATTACTATCAAAGAATGGCTGGGCGCCAATAAACGTACTCATGTATTGCCTACCGACAAATGGTATCTTGACTTTGCCATAAAGTTACTTCCTTTTTGTCAAAAATCATCTTTATTCAAAAACGAGAACTACCGCACTCAGACCGAAGCCGCCATCTCAATCAGTCAGTATTTTCAGGATACCATCTCCCAAAGCGGAGGCTGGAAAGTCTTTTCTGATTTATTCGTCAAACGCTACGGAACATACTTGCCATTCTATATACCAGTTGACGAATACATACCCGATGAAATCAATAAAGAGGACATCTCTTTCATATTATGGACACTAAAATCACACGCTCCCCTTTGGGAAGAAGCTGAATATACCTTCTTCAACCCTTATGATGAAGCCCTCTTGGCATTAAGCCAAACCGCCTATGATATGATGGACAAGTACTTTGAAGAAGCACCTATCAGTGATGAGCCTTCTTCCGACTTTTGGGTCATGGGAGTTGATTTACTGGAAATGCCTGTCACTCCACTACCGGAAATCAGTACAGAAACCAAACTGACGCAAGATGTCAAACATTGTCTGGAATATAGTAAAGGAAAGCCTTTACTATACTTTGCCGATTACCGGGAGCTCCGAACTTTCTTTATTGAAGCACTGAAATGGGAAAACCACCCATCCTCTCTCTTGCCGGATTTAGAACACAAGAAAGAATTCGTGATTTATGCCAACGCCAAAGGAATGCTCATTGCACAAGATGTAGCTGCTTACTTCTGTGAAAGACACAACCCGGTATATGATGCCCGGCGAGCCGCCACCGAGGGATATGAAATGTTCTGCCGTCCCGGAAAATGTCCTTTTGATCTGTTGAAATATGGAATGACCAAAGAAATTCTACCCGATATGCAACTGCCTTTCTCCAAAGGGAAAGAATTATTACATAAATATTGGGATTTCATAGCCCGTTATTATCTATGTGAATATTATGAAGGAAAGTAAAAAGACAAATACCTGCCCCAAACAAAAAGGGAAAAACAAGCCAACTGGAAAACGGATTGGAAAGTCAAAGCCTTCAAAGGCTAATAACCAACTGAACAGAAGGGTAAAATAGCAACATTCAACGATTAGTAATTGATGCAATGACATCACATCATGGCATTAACTGCTAATCGTTGAACACAACCTAAAGCTCCACAATCTCTTCCTTGCAAAGTGTCAGCTTCTCCAAGCCTTCTGTCGTTACAACCCAAGAATTCTCAATACCCACAGGCCCCACTCCAGGTAATACAATTTTCGGTTCCAAGGCAAAAACCATGCCCGGAGTAAGTTCCTGTTTCATACGCGGAGCCAACACCGGCATTTCATTTATTTCCAAACCGATACCATGACCGATGAATTTGGCCTTCTGCCCCATACCCATAAAATAATCGGCAAAACCAGCTTTAGTCACCATATCGATAGCTGTATTATAAAGATCCTCACAAACAGTTCCCGGCTTAGCCTGCCGAACGACGGCCTCCTGAACCTCCAGACAAGTCTGATGGGCGGCATAAGCTTTTTCAGGCAATTTACCGATAGAGAATACACGACTCATATCTCCCATATAACCGTAAAAATTGCCTCCCATGTCCACCATAACACTTTGTCCGGCCTGTATCAAAGTACCATTCACCCCTCCGGGTAAAGATGGATCAAGCCCTTCACCTCCCAATGCAAAATCGTAAGGAGAGGGAACAGCAGCATTTTCTCCCGCCAAAAGACTCCCCATAAAGATTTCCATACTCTGTCCGAAAACACGAAAGATGCCCAAACAACCTTCAAGACGCATCAGGCGTTCTATTTCAATAGACAACTGCCGGTCTGTCATCCCGGGCTTATAAACAGAAGGAATCTGTTCATAAGCCTTGGTATGGGCAGCTCCTGAACGGCGAAACATTTCAATCTCAATATTTGTCTTAATACTCCTTGCCTGACGTATCAAAGATGTGCCACAGGGCACAACCTCCGTTCCGGGGAAACAAGCAGCCAAACGATTATACTCCGTAAAGGACAGTTCATCGCCTTCCAACATTAGTTTGACCGGTATCGGCAGACCGCACTCTTTTATCAGTTCAGGAAGCCGTTCTGGTTTTCGGATGGAATGGACATGCTCCCCTGTAACATTGTTGGGGCGCTTTATGAACAGACGGGCAGGTGCATTCAACGGCAGATACAGGTAACCGCTGACAACACGTCCGTACGTATAGATTAAATTTACATTACAAGTGATAAGAGCTGCATCAATTCCTTGTTGAGCCATAAGTACGCGTATTTTATCGCGCCTCACTTTCAGTTCCGGTAGTAACATTTCTTTGCTATTTATTGTTTAAGACAGTGCAAAAGTAACGATTTTATATATGCAGCGTATTATTCGGGGACATAAATGATTTCCCCGTTATCCAGTTCATAGGCAATACCTACTTTTTTCCCCTTCGTTCCTCTTTTTGCATCCTGATTCTCGGACGGAGTATAGCGATTTATCTTCTGCCCCTCCTTGGTAATAATTTCCATATTCTCCTTACCGGGATTTTTCACCATGGTAAAATCTTCCTTACTGAACATTTCCGTCATGTTATAGCGGCTCACCAAAGCTACCATCAGAGCCACGGCAAATACCATCGCAACATCAAAAAGGTTGCTTACCACACTCATCGGATCACTGTCTTCTTCTTTTCTCAGCAGACGTCTCTTCATTTCACTTTATGATTTTCATTTAATAATTCAGCCAAAAATTCCAGTTGAGTCATATCTTGTAAATACCAGCGCTGCTTCACCTGCTGGGTAATGAAACCAATGGCACTGGCAAACAAGCCTACCACTGTCGTTGCAAATGCGACCTGCATATTGTACGCCATTGAAGCAATATCTCCGGTAGAAAGTCCTACCAAAGCCGGCCCCATTGGAATCAGTGTTCCCATCAGACCGAGCATAGGCCCCATCTTTGTCAATGTCTTGGAAATAGCAAGATCTTTGTCCGCTGCAATCTCAAATTCAGCCAACAGACGTTGTACATGGGCGGGACTATCTTTCTGCTCCAATATACGACGGATATATAAAATCACCAAAGAAGAACTTTTTCCAGGAAGACGCTCCGCCAACTGCGGCAAGGTATCGGCCGTCAACGAATTCATTTCCAAACGAAGCAGTGCCTCTGTCTTACGAATAGAAAGATACTGTCCGAAAAAGTTGCCGATAAGCAGTATGGAACGCCCAAACAGAATGATCAGCAATACAATGACAGGGACCAACAATCCCGTAGATATCCAATAAAGAATGTCTGAAATATAATTCATGATGTTACAAATTAGTTAGTTTACTTTTTTAATTTCATGCTTCTCACAACCATGCCCATCAATGCACCTACTGCTATCAAGGCCAACAAACCTACAAGGGCATCCCAATTCACTTCACTGATGCCCGATACGGCCGTACGACCGTTAACTGTGGCTATAACTCCCAGAATGGCCACCAAAGCGTTGGCAAGGAAAAGCAGTTCCAGCCGAAGTTCTTTCTCAGGCAGCAACCAACGCAGCAAAAAACTTCCGACAGGTATCAACACAAAAACACAGCCCGCCATGCACCAAGCTATCAATGAAAAAGACACTCCGGGAAAAGTGAATATCAATGCTACCAGGCCTGAAAACAAAACAGGGAATATCAGTATGCCGGGAAACCAGCGCAACATACGGTAGGCCCATAAGACACGCTTCTTTATCACCCCTGCAGTCTGCACATGTGCCGCAAGCATGCAAAACGCCATTTGGACAACCACCTCTACACTAAGCACCACAGAGGTATCAAGCATCAGTGAAGGATTTGACAGCCAATCGGCAATCTGTGTTTTGGATTGCTCGATGGCATAAGGCCACATCAGTCCCACAAACAATGCGCTGACAAAGGCTATCGCAATCACAGACCACAACTTACGATAAGTCTGCTTCAACATGAAGTTGAAGCAAACCAGTATCATAAGCACCAAAACGACAGTTTCCATATTTATTCTTTCATTTTATTACGGCGGTAGCGGACCAGCAATACCAAAGCAAAGACAGCAACGAACACAACAATACCTACAATTGCATTGTTCAACACATTCGTATGTTCTTCTGCAGACGCCGATGTCATTTCCTCCTTCTTCATCACCGTTCCTTTTTTATCATTGGTAACGACAGACTCACGTATATTGTCAATACTTTCCTTATACTGTGCGGCAGCCTGAGAATTGACCTTTGAAGCTATGAATTGACGAAGTTTGGCATTGTCGCACACAAAACCGGAACAAGAAGGTCTGTATTTGTTTACCAAATCCGTGTGCAGCTTTGCAATATCCGCCACCTGCTGCCCGCTTGCTTTCCACATCCCCTTGCGAACTGTTTCCAGCATCACGGCAGTCATCTCTTCCAAAGCAGCCGGATTCTGTTTCTCAAAATAATCCTGCAAACCTAAGTCAAACTTATCCTTCACATATACATTATATATTTCATCCCATAGTTCCTTGTCAACAGCCTTTGGTTTCATCACGTTCCAGCCATAAGTATTCTGTACAATTTCGGCAAAGGTATTTGCAGAACTCGCTTCTCCTTTCATCTTCTCCTTTATATAGGCAGGATTGAAAATCGTAGTCCGGCTCTCCACTCCTATCGCCTCCTTCACCTCTTGCATGCGGAAATTGTTGCGGTTACGATAATCGCTCAAATAGGCATCCGGGTCTTTTCCTGTCACATTACGGACTGCAAGATTCATTCCACCCATAAACTCATATACATGATCAAGGCTCAAAGCTCCCCATGTATTACTCTGCCGGGGTTGTATAACCGCATCCGTACGGGTCAATGCTGCCTCAAAAGCATATTGGCGAAATACTTCCCAATTCTTTTCACTGCCGTAATAAGCGCCCATATTATTCAGATATGTATCGGCTAATTCCTTTTCATTATCCCAGCGGTCACCACTCATCACCATGCCTTGGATGCCAGTACCATAACCACCGTTTGCTCCACCAAACACACGATAGGTAGAAATTTCACGTGCATCTTTAGGTGTCAATCCCTTTTCTATCAATACGCGCTCAGCCTCTACAACACCTGCTGCAACCTGATTATCAAAACGGTCATCCTTAGCATTGGCAGCCATTTCGACCGCACGGTTTATAAGAAACAGGCGGGAGGCCGCTAAATCTCGTAACTGGCCGCTGGTCTGCACAACCACATCAATCCGCGGACGTCCCAATTCTTCAGAAGGAATAAGTTTCAAATCCGTCACACGGCCAAAAGCATCACGTATCGGTTCCACACCCAACATATAAAGAATTTGTGCTATCGTAGCACCTTCCGTCTCAATAAACTCACCACTCCAAAGCGTATAACTCACCTTGCGGGGAATACTGTCATTATGGCGACTCTTATACATATCTATGGTATTGTTCGCCAGCCGTATTCCCTTTTCCCAAGCCGCCTCGCTGGGAGTAGCCTCAGCATTGATACCATAAAGATTGCGGCCAGTGGGCAACGTATTCGGATTCACAATCGGATCCCCCCCGGGAGAGGGCTTGGTATATCCTCCATTCAGAGCATTTATCATAGAAGCCAATTCATTTTCAGGACTTCCCAGAAGTGCTTTTTTATAGTTTCCTACATTCTTTATAGTGCGTTCCACTTCCATCACAGCCAACGCAAAATCCATTTCTTCTTTGGTATATTCCTTCTTCGGGAACATTCCTTTCATCATCATACCCATTCCTTCTTTTTTCATGGAATCCGACGTCTGATGTTTTGCTTCTCCGCGATGCTCTTTTATCATAGAAGCTTCCATCTTTTTCAAAGCTTCGGGGCTTGCCCCCATCTCTTTAGCAAGAGCCATTGCTTTTTTAGGATCCATGCCTTTCGCCATTTCCCTCATTTTTTTCTTCATCATACCCGATATTCCACCTGTAACGGCGTTTTTTCCGGGTATATCGGCATGCTTCTTTCCTTCTGCGGGAGCTTCATTTCCCATAGCCATCATCATCGTCATCATATCCTGCGGTGTATTACGCGATTTCTCAATTTCACGCGCTTTGTCAAGTTCGGCAGAAGTGATACCTGCAGTATGGCAAATCAATTCGTCAGTACCCAAAGCAGCATTACCCAGCAAGCGGGTCACCAAGTCACGCGCAGGATTCAGATAGCGCTGCGTAAACAGGGCGCGATGCTTCAGTATATTTTCATCAGCATGCTTGCGCAACTTGTCCAAAGCCAGCAAACTGTAAGCTATCGGCTCAGTAGCCATGGCATACACACTGCTCGTTATGCGTATATCTTCATAAGGTATTCCCATCGTATAAAGCTGTCCTGTAATCTTCTCTGTAGCCAGTTCTTCGGCAAAGTTTTCTATACGGAGTATCTCGTCTTCAGTATAAGGTTTGCTCAGAATACTGTCCAAGTCCAATTCACGCTGAATACCCAACCTGACGGTTACCGCCTTCACTGCCAATGAGGCCTTGCGAAGCCCTGCTTCATTCGACTTGCCTGCTTTCAGTCCTTCCCTCTGCTGCTCTCCGGAAGAAACGAGATTATTATAAATCTTGATTTTCTCCATCAGATCACGATAAATGCCCCGCACGCTACTTTCTAAGAAAGGCGGTGTGAGATAAGATTGCAAACCGGCGTATGAACGACGTTTAGCAATCATGCCTTCACCGACATTGCCAATAGAATAGATGTAAAAATGCGGTAAAGCTCCCACCAAGCGGTCCGGCCAGTCGCTATTGCTCAAAGCTACCTGTTTCCGAGGAGTAAACTCCAGGCTTCCATGTGTTCCGAAATGAATCAATGCGTCAGCCTTGAAGCCGAACTGCGTCCAAAGATAAGAAGCAATATAAGTATGAGGCGGAGCCGCATCCGTACCATGCACTATTTTAAAAGCATTGTCACCTTTTCCAGCAGCGTTCTGAGGCAGCAGCGCCACATTGCCGAACTGCAAGCGAGCCACCCCCAAACGTCCGTCGGCAGAAACCATGTACTCACCGGGAAATTCCCCGTTAGCCGCCACTACTTCGGCATATTTATCGAGACGGAGAACTTTCTTCACCCAACCTTCATATTGGGCTTTGGTAATCAACTCCGGATGTCCGGTCTTCATGAAATCGTCAAAAGCGCCCTCGGCATAAGCGTTGAACACAGCCCCCTGAGACTGTATCATCCGTTCCAACTCCTTGGAAGAAGCAGGCAATCCTTCCACCTTGTACCCCTCTTTCTTCATACGGGCCAGCAGGTTATAAAGCGACGGAGCAACTTCCATACCCGCGGCAGTCATAGCATTTTGTCCGGGACCTTTATAATAGTAGATAGCCACACGCTTCTCGGAATTGGGCTTCCGCTGCAAATTGATATAGTTGTTTACCGTCTGTACAAACATCTCCAAACGTTCGGGAATAGCAAGAACGTGTTGCAGCCCTTCCTCATCTTTATAATGTCCGAAAAGGGAAAAAGGACGGATAGCGCCGTCTATTTCGGGAGTGACGATACTCTGCGACAGAAAACCGCCACTCATTCCCATCTTGTCATTCTCCCATTCATCCACCAGACGGTTTACGTTGAGAGGGGCAAAAAGAGGTATATTTTGTATATTAAGATAATCCACCATATAATCTCCCATACGTCCATGAGCCATATTGATGACCGCCGACGGACGGATGGAATCGATTTGATGTCTGTCGATGAGTGCCTTCATGCTCCGTACCGGATAAACGACATTACCGGTTTCCTCCAACTTTCTGATGAGTTCCGTCGGTTCTCCCATCATGCCGGTAACAATGATGCGGGGAGCTCCCTCTCCTTTCCACAAACCATTCTTTTGCAAAAATGCGTCATAATCGGCTATGGTGTTGAATCCGAGTTCCTCGTCTTCCGGTTTCTTGGGATCTATGTGATAAATAAGGTCATTGGCACGCAGTACGGCAACTTCAGGCTCACGTACCGAAAACAGTTTACCGTCAATGTACCTGCGCACATAGTTCAGCATGCTGCGATAATTGCGACGGCCACCGTTACCCAAATAAGCACGCAAAGTATCCGCTTGTATAGAGTCCAGTGAAACAATCTTATTGTCGGGATTCGTCGCAGCGGTAGTCAGAACAGGGAGTCCCTTGTCGGCGGCTTTTCGAATCAGAGCACGCTGTTCTTCAGTAATCCTCATACCCATGGCATTGATAAACACCATGTCATAGTCATTGAGTCTGTCCAAGTCGTTAGTGCTCAGTTCGGCTATCTTGATGAACGAATTGTCGTTGGCCTTGGATATCTCACCGAGACTGATGACCTGATAGTTAACAAACGCCACCCTGGTAGGGCCGAACCATGCGCACCACACTCCCCAAAGCACCGACAGGAGCACTATTACTACTCCCCCTATGATGATTTTCTTCTTTTTCATCTTTACTATAATCCTTATAATTTATAATCCAAACATATCTGCAATATTGATATTTACCGTTCCGATCACGCTGATTCCTTTTTGCGGAACCTGCAGGGTACTGTCAGCGGCCTTATCCTTATAATTGAGCAAGTTGTCCATTCCTACATTCAAAGAAATCCCCCTCGGAAAAGTTACCCCGGCATTCAGCGAACACAATGTACGCGCATCATAGGTGCGCTTTTTGTACGAAACGCTTCCGTCATCGTTCTTCGAACGGCTGTATGTGTCGAAGCCAGCCCCCCACTGCCCATTTAGTGAGCAGTTAAAGCCTACCTTTCCGAACTTATGCGAATACATGGCATTGAAAGTGGCCGAATGGGGACGTACCAGTGAAGCATTCCTCCCGTCCACTTCCGCATAATCTTTTGTATAAGCATAAGAGCAGGTCACAATCAGCCCGGAGCCGAAACGGTAGCGCAAAATGCCTTCCACAGAAGAAGTTTTAGCATTTTCGGCATTAACATACTGCATGTCACCGTAAGCTTCGTCAGTTATGGCCATATAGTCTATCTTATTCTTGAAGCGGTTGTGTGAGAAAGCAACCGCCATATTCAGCCCACCTTTGTTGAATTCGGCAGACAGAGAATATTGATTGCTGGTTTCAGGCTTCAAATTCGGATTACCGTAAATCATGAACATGCCCAATCCGCCCATGTCGTATGACATATAAAGCTCCTTTAAAGACGGAGAACGGAAACCTTGTGCATAGCCGGCACGAAAAACGACATGCTTGCGAAAACGCCACATGACAGAAATCTTGGGAGTGACATGCCAGTGATATTTCTCATGATAATCAGCACGTACACCGGCCACAATGTTCAGTTGATCTGTAATGTTCCAGTCTTCTTGCGCATAAAATGCATACGCCTGATTGCTGACATGTGAACTGTCCTTCAGCATGTAGTGCTTCAGGTACTCAATGTCACCCTCAAATCCCGCGCTTACAGTATGCCTTCCGAATTTTCCCGTATAGTCCACACGCGGTGTCTGCTTGATGTTCCGGTAATTGGTATAGGTGGAGTCTATACGGAAATAATGATTGTCCTTCTTGTAATTGTCATAGATATAGCCGAATACAAGTTGCTGGTTTTCGGCCGGCAGATATTTCACCTTTCCACTCAGAGAATGGTCCACATAGTATTCCTGATAGAGCCTCCCCGGACGGATGTCACGCTGGTTACGATAATAAGTACCCTTGATATCGGCACTCAGCTTTTCATTACAGGTATATCCCAGCTTCTGCGTGAAGTCCCAGATATTGTATCCCCAAAGGGTAGAAGAAGTTCCACTCTCCCCATCGTCAATGGTATAGGTATCCTTGGTACGGTAAGTCAAACTTGAAAAGGAAGTCAGGCGATCCTTCTTCAACCCTATCGAACCATTGTACTTCTGTCCGTTAGAACCGGCATACCGCGCATTCAAGTTTGCCGCGAAAGGGCGATTGGCAGTTCTGGTGATAATATTGACAACTCCTCCAAGGGCATTGGAGCCATAAATGGTGGACTGCGCCCCCTTGACAACTTCAATACGCTCTATGTCATCCACATTGAAGCGGCTGAAGTCCACATTATGGTCAGAACCTTCACCACTTACACGTTCTCCGTCTATGAGGAACAGCATATACTCTCCACCCATGCCCTGATAGGTTATTTCAGGCTGCTGGCTCATCGAATTGTATCCTATCTGCAAGCCCGGAAGCTCGTATTGCAGCAGTGTCTCCACATTCATGGGATTGAGGGCCTGTATGTCGTTCCGCGAAATAATGCGAGTCAGCACAGGTACATCCATCAGTGGCTTTTCTATAAACGAGCCGGTCACCACCACTTCATTCAACTGATTATCGGAAGGCTGTAACTTTATCCGCAAAATCACCGGATTCTGTGACGCGACAGCTTCTATGTTTTGCGGTTCATATCCCATAAAAGACACTTGCAAAACATATCTCTTTGCATCATTCAGACGTATGACAAACTCTCCGCTGGAATTAGTGCCTGCACCGAACGTAGTACCAGCCACATGAATGGCTGCCCCCGCCAACGGTTCGTTATTTTCATCCACCACCACTCCCCTAAGGGCATAGAGATAGCGTTTGCTGTTATTATCGTTATCATTTATGCCATTCGCAAAAGAGGCAGTAGCAACACAGAGCATCCATAGGAGGCATAAAAGCTTAATTGATTTCTTCATTCTTAAATTTATTTTCCTGTATAACCAAGGTAATTCGGATTTCAGCACAAAGCATAGAGCAATGAACTTACGACATATTCTCATTGAAAACAGATGAATCAGGCTTCTCATTCACTTATCACTCACTTCGCCGGATTGTATTTATAATTGAATGACAGATAATTGCTGACCCCAGACACAGTATGAACCACTCCCGTTATCTGAAGTGTCGCCCAACTTCCGTCATCCCATTTCAACACGAATACCTTATCGGTGTTGCCATAAATAACGGGAGGCATCGTTCCCGTAGGAGTTCTTGTAATACCTTCACACAGGGGTAGGTTGATGGAAGGATTATGTGCATAACCGATGTTTCCTGCCATCATACCCGCCATATCCATACTGAGAAGATAGGCGCCTTCCATTTTATCCTTTTCCGTCTCATAGGGAAGGACAGCATCAGGTGTATAAGAGCCTTCGGGTAAGGTGGTGACGTTTGCCATATCCGTCTTCCCAGTGTTAAGTACCGATGCTCCGTTGGTCTTGAACTCGTAACGGTGTACGGCAATGTGCCACTCTATACCTATCGGCTCTGCCTGTTGTGCCTCACGAACTCCACCTGTTCCACCATAAATCCATTCACCGGCATCAGGATGCGTTTCCATCTTTCCTGTTTTCAGGTCAATGTAAGTCCAAGTATCGTAAGCAGACACTTTCACATTCTGCAAAGTGCTGTAAGGAAGTACCTCCTCCCTTTCGTCTTCATCAAGGAAATGATTGGTATATGCACAAGCAGTCACGCTGAGCGTGACTGCAAGCATTGCTATATAATGATAGATTTTCATTGGAAAATTAACCAAAAAAAAAGATTCAAAGTTATCCGGCTACCGGAGCAGTACCTTTATGGAAAGTAACAACTACTGTACCCATTCCACCCATTTCGATGGAAAATACAGACGAAACAGCACCCTTATCTGCACTGACAGTACCGGTCAGTGTACAGTCATAATTATTGGCAGTACCACCATGCATAGCAGGCACGGTAGAAGTTCCACTACCGGTAAAAGTATAAGAGCCATCTTCGGCTCTTGTAGCCTTAGCTTTGTCAACGGTAGTCGTGCCCCATTTTGTAGAAGTAAGCACTACCTTAACAGTACCGTCCTCATCGGCCGTGACAGTCATCACCTCACCATCTGCCACTATAGGATTAGGAGAATGAACGAATGTCGTCGATGTATATCCTTTATAAGTACCCGTAAGGAACTCGCCTGCCGGAGCATACCCCAAGCCTGAGGTTACAGTAACTGTCCCCATTGCCCCCAACTCGATGACGAAAGTAAAAGAGGCCTCTTTCTTATCCGCACTGATCGTTCCTTTTACGGTAAATTCATAAGTACCGGAATGACTACTGTCACCCATACTTGCCACAATGCTTCCGCTACCGTTCAAGGTATAGCCACCATTAACAGCAGCGGTCACTGTCAAGTCGGAAGTTCGGCCTTCTCCCCACACACCTTTATAAAAAAGGGCTGCCTTGGCATCTCCGGCAGAAGCTGTCAACTTCACGGTTTCGTTATTGTTCACCATAGAAGTTCCCATCACTTTGGCAGAAGTATAAACAGTGTAAGTTCCCGCCACAGCTTCTGAAAGATCCATACTCTTTTCATTGTCATTGCTGCACGCCCCGGCACACAAAGCGACAATCACCATCGCTAAATAATTCTTGATTTTCATCCTCTGATTTTTATATTATTAAATAGTATTTTTCCGATTGCAAAGCTACGGCATGGCAAAAGAGGAAGCAATACCTAAAAATAATCAAAATCAGAAAAGAAAAAGAGATAAAATACCTGAAAGGGGGTAATATTATCTCCTCACAAAAAAAGTACTGCCCGATACCTTCTCAGGCGCGGGCAGCACAAACCACAAATACAAATACAACTAAACAAAGTTTCTCTCTTAAATAATTCCCTGACCCATCATGGCATGGGCAACCTTCATAAAGCCAGCAATGTTTGCCCCTTTCACATAGTTGATGTAGCCATCAGGTTCTGTTCCATATTTTACGCATTGAGAATGAATTCCGTGCATGATGGTGTGAAGTTTCTCGTCCACTTCGGCGGCACTCCAACTGAGATGCATGGCGTTCTGTGACATTTCCAGTCCGCTGGTGGCCACACCACCGGCGTTCACTGCTTTGCCAGGTGCATACATAATCTTATTTTCAATGAACAAGTCAATGGCTTCAGGTGTACATCCCATGTTGGAAATCTCACCTACACAAGTCACTTTATTGTCAATCAAATGACGCGCATCTTCACCATTCAACTCGTTCTGTGTCGCACAAGGCAACGCAATATCCGTCTTCACTTCCCAAGGACGCTTGCCTGCCACAAAAGTAGAGCCAGGGAACTCGTCGGCATACGGCGCCACAATATCGTTGCCCGAAGCACGAAGTTCCAACATATAATCAATTTTTTTGCCACTGATGCCGTTCGGATCATAAATATAGCCGTCAGGACCGGAGATGGTAACCACCTTTGCTCCCAATTGAGTAGCCTTCGTCACAGCTCCCCATGCCACATTTCCAAAACCGGAAACAGCTACCGTCTTATCTTTTATATCAATACCTTTTGTCTGCAACATTTGATTAACAAAATACAATCCGCCGAAACCGGTAGCTTCAGGACGAATCAGCGAACCGCCGAATTCCAAACCCTTACCGGTGAAAGTACCTGTAAATTCACGAGTCAGCTTCTTGTACATGCCGAACATATAGCCTACTTCGCGGCCACCTACACCGATATCTCCGGCCGGCACGTCCATATCCGGGCCAAGATGACGCCACAATTCCAGCATAAAGGCCTGACAGAAACGCATTACTTCCGCATCGCTCTTACCACGGGGCGAGAAATCCGATCCGCCTTTACCACCACCCATAGGTAATGTTGTTAAAGCATTCTTGAAAGTTTGTTCAAATCCCAAAAACTTCAAGATAGAAAGATTTACGGAAGCATGGAAACGAATACCGCCTTTATACGGGCCAATGGCATTGTTGAACTGTACACGATAACCAAGATTAGTCTGTACATCACCCTTATCGTCCACCCAAGTTACACGGAAAGTAAAAATACGGTCTGGTTCCACTAACCGTTCTATAATTTTTGCTTTTTCGAACTCTGGATGTTGATTATAGATATCTTCGATAGAAAGAAGAACTTCCTTTACGGCTTGAAGATACTCAGACTCACCGGGATGCTTTGCCTCTAAAGAGGACATGATACGTTCAATATTCATAATATTACGTTTTAATGGTTATTAGCCTTATTGATTTAAGGTTATTCGATCAAAATGTCAACGAATAACACTGCAAATATAGGAAAACTTTTCAAACCTGCTATATTTCACAATAACATTTTGATTAAATAATAATAAAATGTCAAAGTTCTCATTCTTTCAGAAAGATATGTTTTTCTTTCCATTCATCACTCATTCCTCCTTTTCTGACGTTTTTTAAAGCTTTTATGGCAATTAGCAAACCTTTCTTTGAATGATAATGCCTAATCTTGCAATCTGAATTAAAGGTTAACATTACAATGAGAAAGAGACTGTTTATAATTTCCTTTCTATCTATCATCGGCATTTCCGGCTACGGACAGGTTTGCCTGACACCGGACGGACAGTTGGAAAAGCAACTCTACGAAAGCGGATTGATACATCAACCCCTCCCCCTGAATACGGCTAATTCTTTTGAAACCAACGGATGGAAGAAAGAGGTTTTAGAAAGCATTCCTCTTACCCAATCGGCAAGTATCGAAGGCTGGAAACATTCCGGTACAGGTACAATGTCTTTCAGCACTGAGAAGACGATTTCGGGAAAAGGAAGCATCAAACTACAATTCCCTACATTTACCGGAAAAAGAGCCACCGGATCGCCTTCCGATCCGGATTATGCCACATACGGAAACAGTGGCGTTGCCTATAACTTAAATGGTGCTAATCTGGAAAAGTACAACCGAATTACGTTTTCTATCTATCCCGATTGTGACGGTGCACGCATTGTCAATATGAACCTTACGTTTATAAACGCCGATACGCCTGTCAAGAAAGGCTATAATCAGCCTTCGGGTTCTCACCTTATCAATCTGATTAATAAAGAGTGGAATCAATGCTTTCTCGAAATCGATGAATACCAACGGGATAAAGTAATGAGTATCAGTTTCAGTACAGCCCTGAAAGGTAAAGACCGAACTACGGGCGATTCTGCCGTCTACTACCTAGATAACCTGGAACTACAGACCGTGAAGAACCCTGAAAATGTAAGTGGCTGGAGTCCTGCCGACGGAAAAATTATCTATTCGACTACGGGATATACCGTGAACAGTCCTAAGACAGCTATTGTAAACACAAACACCTCAACATATAATGATAAGCGTTTTCAGCTATTAAATCCCGCCAGCGGACAAACCGTTTATGAAGGAGAAATAAAAGAGGAAACTACAACCCTCGGTAAATTCGGTCTTCTTGATTTCACCAGTTTCAACCGTCCCGGTGTATATCAGCTGAAAGTAAATGAGTCTCTAACCCCCACCTTCCGAATCGGTGAAAGAATCTGGGAAGATTCGGGATGGAAGGTTCTCAATTTCCTTTTCTGCCAACGTTGCGGATACCCTGTTCCCGGCAAACACGCTACTTGCCATGTGGACCTGATGTCCAAGCATGACGGACGCAGTATCTCCTACGCCGGTGGATGGCATGATGCAGGCGACCTTTCACAACAAACACTTCAGACAGGAGATGTAACCTTCTCCCTGCTCGAAGCTTACAACAAGCTGAAAGATAAGAACCCTGCTCTTGCCGCCCGTCTGCGTGAAGAAGCCGAATGGGGATTGGAATTCGTACTGAAAAACCGCTACGGTGATGGTTACCGTGCCAGCAGTATGGGATTGCTTATTTGGCAAGATGGAGTATTCAACACGTTGGACGACATCTCCTCCGTACGCGTGCAAAACATGGCATTCGACAATTTCCTCTATGCCGGATATGAGGCGTATGCTTCGGTGACGTTGACGGGCGACCCGATGCTACAGGAATATCTGCTTAAAACAGCCGAAGAAGATTTCACTTTTGCTATGGATAAATTCAAGAAGGATGGATTCAACAAGTTTATTCAGCCTTACGAGCATAGTTACAACACTTCACGAAGTCAATATATGGCTACAATATCGTGGTCGGCCAGCCAACTTTACCGCTTAACGAAGAAATCTTATTATGCTGATATAGCCGCAGAATACATTCGTTACACGCTTGAATGCCAACGTACCGAGCCTCTGAAAGACAAAGCCGGAACATGCGGATTCTTCTACCGCGACAAAAACAAACAGTCAATAGTTCATTATATACACCAGTCACGCGAACAGGTTTACATGCAAGCCATAAACCTGCTTTGCGAGACACAACCGGAACACCCCGATTACCCCCAGTGGGCACGTTCCATACGCCTGTATGGCAACTATCTGAAAGGGCTGATGCGCTACACCCACCCTTACGGAATGTTGCCAAGCGGCGTATATCATGCAGAGGAGTACAAAGACACCACCGGCTTTTATGCTCTCCACCTCTTCCCGCCCACCAATGCGAAGGAGTTGTATACCGAGCAAATAAAAAATGGTGTCCGGCTGGACAAAGAGCACTATGTGAAGCGCTTCCCCGTCTGGTTCAACATATTCAACGGTAATACAGCAATCCATCTTTCCACCGGAAAGTCTGCCGCCATCTGTGGAAACTTCCTGAAAGATAAGGAACTGCTCGACATCGGTCTGGAACAGTTGTACTGGACGGTAGGTAAGAATCCTTTCGGTCAATCTTTGATCTACGGAGAAGGACATAATTATCCGCAACTGAACACTTTCTCTTCCGGAGAGATGACGGGAGAAATGCCCGTAGGTATCCGTACATTAGGAAATGAAGACATACCCTATTGGCCTCAAACGAATAATGCTTGTTACAAAGAGGTGTGGGTAACCTCGGCAGGAAAGTGGCTATCATTGATTGCCGAATATTGAGTAAGAAACATTTAACTTCATAAAAACATATATGCCATGAGAAACATTAAACTTTATTTTGTTCTGCTATTTACTGCATGTGCATTGCTGGTACATGCACAAGCCCCCGAAGGCTATCCTGCAAACTATGCCCGAGCTCCCCGCTTCAAAGCATTGGTTTATTACACACAACATGCCGAAGGGGCTCACGTAGAATTTGCCCGACAAGCTGTAGAATTCATTAAAAAGCTAAACTACGGCGATGGTTTCATTTTAGACATCACCACTGACTTTTCTCAATTTCCATACGAAAAATTGAAAGAATATAATGTCGTTGTCATGCTCAACACCACCCCGAGCAACAAAAATGAACGCGATGCCTTCGAGAAATATATGGAGAATGGTGGAGGCTGGGTAGGTTTCCATGCCGCAGCCTACAATGACAAGAATACCAATTGGCCTTGGCTAGTCAAGTTTTTGGGTGGAGGAGTGTTCTATTGCAACAACTGGCCTCCTCAGCCTGTGTTGGTTGAAGTCGATAAGGCTGAACATCCTGTTACCAAGAATCTGCCTGCATCGTTTGTAGCACCTGCCAGCGAATGGTATCAATGGAATCCGAGTCCGCGCCTGAATAAAGATGTAGAAGTACTGTTTTCTATTTCTCCCAAGAATTATCCGTTAGGAATCAAGGATGTGGTCAATTTTGGCGATTTCCCCATTGTTTGGACCAACAAAAACTACCGCATGATTTACCTGAATATGGGACATGGTGATGAAGAGTTTATAGACGGAACACAAAATCTCTTGCTCGTGAATGCTTTCCGCTGGGTAGTTAGCCAAGATAAGGCAGGCGATCCGTTCGATAAATAAAGAAAGTATTCAAATTGCTCAAACGAGCATGTTTTATATGATGGTAAGACAGGGTAAAATGCCAAGAACAGACAGAAGAACCTACCACGCTATTAAAGAATTGGACGAAGCAACCGAAGAAATACGAAAAAGCATAGGCATAAACCATACGATTGCCACCTATCGTGCGTATGTAAATGCTCATTTGAACCTATCCCGTTTTATACGTGATAAGTACGGCAAAAGTGATATACCGTTTTCTGCTTTGGAATACTCATTTATTGAGAATTACGATATGTATCTGAAAATAGAGCATAAAATGACAGCGGGTAGTGTGATGCAACATATTATTTTTCTTAAGAAGTTAGTAAAACGAGCCATGAACAAAGGAGTTATATCACGTAATCCATTTTTTGGCAAAGCGGATGCTAACCTTATCAAGTTTGAGATAGGCGGAAAGGGTTTTAGGGTAAAGACAAGGTATCAGATTATGACACCTAACGATAATCCTAATCAGTACCCAAGTCTACACCCTAATCAACACCCTAACCTTGACCCATATAATATAAAGATAAAGACTAAGACAAAGAATAATATAAATGGAGGTAAAAATGGATTTTCAAAACGTGCCTATGTCTCATCAGGCGATGCTGGCTGATTGTGCGGTAAGTATCATGGCAGAACGCTCATCCTGCAATTGCTCATGCAGGTATATAACACCGTCATACGGACGATGAATGTACGGAAACCGATTTTTGAGTTTCAGAAATCCACCCATCTGCAAAGGATATTGCTTGCAAAAGGAATAGAATGCTACGCCAAACGTCCGCTTCTCATTGACGAGCTTGGACGTGAGCCAAAACAGGTAATGGATTTCGGCAATGAGAAAAGCCCCATTTCTTATACAAATCGTACCTAAATCGCTTCTGTAAGCCCGATTAGCGTGGTATTCATTCCTCCGTTTCGTTAAAAAGCCGTATCTTAGCGCACAAATTTCAGTAATTTGTAAATAGAACGAACAATATATGCCTTTCGAGGAAATAATATCATACTCAGTGAGTGGCGGCATTTGCTTTGCAATGGCTGTTTCACTTCTTGCCGTGAAGACAAGCATCCTGCCTGTCAATCCGGCATACCAACGTATCAAGAAGTATCTGGCATACAGTGCCCTGATAGATGTACTTGTGGATATAGCGGTACTTTCATTGCTTGTGCAAGGTAAAGACATCTTCCTTTTGGATGCCTTCTTTATTCCGATGGCTTACAGTGCCCAACTGTACCTGATGACAAAGGCTATCATGGGATTGCTGCACACATCAGGCAATGCAAGGCTGTATCAGCGGCTGTGTTTCATACCGCTGGCGTTGGTGGCGTTGTGCCATGTCGTGGGGTTTGCCGTCCATGCAGGGGAATACACAGGGCTTTCGCTTGACGGATATGCGGAATATAGTTCCGGCACTTGGGCGAAAGTCAGTTCCGGCATACTCTATGCGCTGGTACTCTCCGAGTTTTCGGTATGCCTGTTCAAACTGGTAACAGAAACAAGGATGTATCTGAAGAAGCTGAACAACTTCTATTCGGGCACGGAAGTTCTCAACGGAAAACGCATCAGCTATATATCCTATTGTTTTCTTGGTTATTTCCTGCTGGCAGCAGTTGACTTTCTCCTTTCCAATGATTCGTTGGATACTTTCTTTATGGCTATAAACACATCAGTGTTCATCCTCTTTGTGATATTCATCTCCAATTTGCAGAATGTCTATCTTTCCACGCTTCAGCTTGACACATTCAGAATGCACACCGAAGGGGATGCCGAGCCAATCGAACAGAAGCCATTGGCAGAGGCGGACGAAAAGGAGAAAGCTCCCGTTCATCCCGAAACAGATTTGGCGGAGGCAAGCATTGTCTGTTCCGTTCACCGATGGGAGAAACGTGAGGACAAGCCTTTCCTGAAAGACGGCGTGTTGCTTGCCGATGTAGCAAGCGAGTTGGGCATTACGGATATGCAACTGTCGTTCATCCTCAATCATTCGCTGAATGTGAATTTCAATACATGGATAAACAACCTCCGCATAGAGGAAAGCAAACGGATGCTGAAAGATTGCCCGGAGCGTTCCGTCAAGGAGATTGCTTACTCGGCAGGCTTCCCGGAGCTGGCAACCTTCTCCAAAGTCTTCAAAAAGGTTACGGGGGAGTCTCCATCGGGGTATAGAAAGAAAGTAAATTCGGAAGAATAATTCACTCATTCTGAATACACGGGGCAGCAGTCATGTTGCCCTGTTTTCATGCCCTACAACACATAAAAGCCCGATTTGCAAATTTCCTAAGGAAATTTGCAAGTAAAAAGCCGTCATTTGCAAAATTATCAGGTAAATTTTCAATCCGTTTGGTGCTACATTTCAGAACTTTGCCACATCTAACATCTATCCCTCTTTCGGAGGTGGATATAAAAACAGCAAGAGATGAGCAAAGTTCTATTTTTAACAAAGAAAACTGAAGAAAGGTTTGGTGGAATGAGAAATTCTGCTACTCTCTCTCTCTCTCTCTCTCTCTCTCTCTCTCTCTCTCTCTCTCTCAGGCGAGACCAATACTAAGCAATTTTCAAACCTCGCTCACGCGTGTAAATATAATAAAGGAATACGTAATCTACAAAGGCTTCCATGGGCTTTTGTGGATTTTTTCGTATCTATACTTTCCTCTACTTTCCAATTCTACATAAACGTTGTAACCGCCCCTGCCGGACGGCGATTAATCAATACCATTATGGAAAAGGAGAACACATACCCCAAAGGAACCGTCATTTGGGTAAAGGATGTAAAATCAATCATGTAACGAACAAGTAACAATGAATTTAGAATACCTAATATATATAACAAGTGCTTCCACCAGTATTTTACTGGCTGTCTTGTTGCTCTTTATCGTAAAGTACAACAATAAGACCGTGCTTCCCTATACCCGTGTGTCCATCCTGTTGGCATTAGGGCTTATTTGCCGAGGGCTGATGTCTGCGGCAGTTTTTATAACTGCATACCTTACTTCTGATATGACTGTGGCACGCTCATTCATTATCCCTGAAATGTATTATTTGGAATTGGTACTATTCACATTCTCGGCACTGGCATTGCTGCATTCTCCGCTGGGGACACATTGCAATGTGGTAAAATCCATTGTTCCTGCCATCGTGCTGGTTGGTGCTTATCTGGTTTGCTTTTTGCTAAGCGGAACCGTTTTGGGCACTGTGGCTGGATATGAAAATTTCACTACCACGTTTGCCGCCCGGCTTATCTGCTTGCTTCTATATATGGCTATTCTTGTTGCACTATACTACAGTTACAGTTGTCTGAAAGGGGCAATCTCGATTAGCAAATACACCATGGAGGAAGTTGTACCTGCAGGGGATTATGAAGACGGGATGAAACTAATAAGGTTGGCGAGATGGTTTGCGGCTTACCTTGTTCTGTCAGGAGTAAATATGGTATGCTTCAACCATATAGCAGAAATAGCACTTGCGATAATTTGCACTTGCATGGCTATCGGTCTTGTGGTGGCGGTAATAAATTGCCAACTACATTATTACCTCGTGGATTCAGCGATGAAGAGAGTATATGAGAATAAAAAACTTAAAGAATAATATAATGAGAAAAAGAACCATTACAGGTATAACAGTCGTACTTCTGCTTTTTGTCCCTTTCGTAGCCATTGCACAAGATGGTAAGGATATGCAGAAGGATTATTCGGAAGGCTTTTATATCGGATTGAAAGGCGGTCTGCCTTTCGGAATGAGTACATTCAGCAGTTTCGGTGCTGATAAAACACGGTTTGGAATGTCTGGAGGTATTTACGGTGGGTATCGGTTTAGCCACGTTTGGTCATTGGAAGCCTCCGCTGCTTTCGGCAAACTGGACATGAGCGCACAAGACTGCTGCATAGAGAAGGGCTACTGGCTCGGCATTGACGGCAACCGATACAACGCACCTGTTACAGATATGGAAGGCTACGGCTATTCTGATTTGAAAAACAGTGTCAGTATGCAGCGATATGGTTTGCATCTGAATGTAAACCTTTTGGGACTGATAAAGCCTGCACGATATGGCAGGTGGTCAGTCGGCATTTCCCCTGCGGTATATGCCGTAGGGACAAAAGCAACTATAAAAACAATCTCATCAGGAAAGCAGCTACTAAAAGGCGGCAACGAATGGCATCTGGGTGTCGGTGGTGACTTGAATGTATCCTACAGAATCACAGACAACCTTTCGGCAGGTGCATATTCCGGGATTACCTACTTAGCAGGAAAACGTATGGACGGCGTTCCGGAACATTTACATAAGAACAATTACATTTGGGAAAGCGGTATCCGTATAGGCTGGGCTTTCGGAAAGACAGTCAAGCACAAGAAAGCAACCATTGCCCCGATGCAGCAGACAGAAAGTATTGTTGAATATGAAAAGCCTTCAACAGAGCAGAACATAGTGAAAGATTCCGTCATCAGTGAACATCCAATGAAAGACGAAATAAAAGTTACCGTAACAGACCCCACAGAAAGAACAAGTTCAATTAAATTTCCGATTATCTCATTCTCGTTCAATAGTGTGTGGATAGAGCCCTCGCAACGTACAAAGCTGCATGAGATAAAATTATTGCTTGAAAAGAACCCTCAGACAACTATCACCATATCAGGCTGGTGTGACAATAAAGGCAGTGAGGATGTAAACAAACGAATTTCTGCCAAAAGAGCCGATGCTGTAAAGCTGTGGCTTGTAAGACGTGGAATATCTACAGAAAGAATCATAACCGAAGGTTGTGGCATAGACAGACAACAGACGGATGTGGACAAAGTCCGACGTGCGGAAATAAAGGAAAGGAGAAATTGATATGATAAGAAAAATCTTTGGACTTATGAGCCTGTTGCTGGGCTTGATATACTTGTCCTCCTGCGACAAGGATGTTCACCAAGACGAGAGCGGACTTACCGTCACACTGAAAATGACCACCGATGATGCCGTAAGCAGCGTGCGTCTGTGGATTTATCAGGAAAGCGGTGCTTTGGTCAAGGAATACAGCTACAAAAGTGTGAACGAACTGGCTTCCGACCGTTTCCAGCTTCCTGCCGGAAACTATGTACTGGTGGCTGCTAACAATTTAGTGACACCTTTCTCAGTGAAAGATGCGGCAGGCGATGCTAAAGCCTACGAGGACCTGCTCTTTACCCTTGACGATGCTTCGGCATCACCCATACATGCGCATTATGGGACGAAAACAGTAACGGTACATGAGGGAGAAACTTCACTCGTACAGGTTGACATGAGCCGAGTGCTTGCCGAGTTGCAGTTTACCATCAAAGGTGTGCCTGCCGACGTGACGGAAGTGGAAGCCTATGTGAAGAATGCCGCACAGGGCTTTTATCCTGCCATGAACAGGCTAACCCCAGAAACAGCTCCGGCTTATTTGGGAAAAGTAAGACCGCAGGACGGTGTTATAAGTTTTCCGCTCATCCGTGTGATGCCTGTGGTAACACCTACAGAATCAAGGGCGGTGAGTGACATCCCTACCTTACTGGAGTTCAACTTCAAATACAGTGACAACACAAGCATCCACTTTGAAGCAGAAGCTCCCGAAATGCAGAACGGAGGAACTTATACCCCAGAAGTAGTGTTTGAGGTATTCCAACCCGGTGTAACCATCAGGATTACCGACATCAACGGTTGGGGCGTGGGAGAAACAACAGGGGGAGAAATCCTTAATCCAAGCAATTGAATACAACATTAAAATATTTTTCAGATGAAACAAAATCCAATCATTCTTGCCCTTGCCGCCACAGCGTTGGCATTGGGCAGTTGCAGTAATGACAACGAGGGTGTGCAGACCGCCAAGTACATTACGGTCAACACAAGCATCGGTTCGCTCACGAGAGTCACGTCCCCCGATGCTGAAGGCAGACAAAAATTTACCGACGGTGACAAAATCAGTGTCTATGCTTGGACAGGCTCGGCTACCGCAATAACCGCAACCGACCTTGTAGTGAACAATGCCGTCAACACCTTTGACGGAAACGAGACATGGACAGCATCACCACAGATGCTTTGGAAAGACATGACTTCCACTCACTACTTCATGGCGGTCTATCCGCAGCGTGCCATTACCGACTTTGCAGCGGACTCCTACACACTGGATACAAGCGACCAGACGGCAAGCGACCTGCTGGCTGCCACCAATGTGACGGGACTCACGGCAAGCAATACCGCTGTATCTTTGCAGTTCGACCATCTGATGTCAAAACTGGTGGTCAACCTCTCTTTTCGCAACCAGTTCGGAGGAACACCCACAGTCACCAACCTGAAAGCTAAAGCACAACAGAAGGCTACAGTTGATTATCTGACAAAGACCGTTACCGCCACAGAAACTGCCGGTTACATTGAATTGCCTGCCACAACAGCAAACACAGCCTATCAGTCTATCATGGTTCCGCAAAGTGGCGTGAAGGAGATTACACTTACCATTGACGGGAAAGACTATACCTATACATCAGCTTCAGGTTTCAGCCTCATGCCCGGCAAGTACACCACCGTCAACCTGATTGTCGGTCGTGATGAAATCACACTCGGCAGCGTCAGCATCAACGACTGGGGCAAAGGTGATGTAATTGAAGGTGGAGAAGCACAGAATTGAATCTAACAACAAATTTAAAATATCAAAAACATGAAAATGAAGAGTTTATTTGCTTTTGCTTCAGTAGCCATGGCACTGACAGCTTGCAGCAACAATGAGGATGCTTTTGTGAACAGTAATTTCCCGGAAGACGGAGTAATCCGTGTGGCTACTAATGTGGATGCTCCCGCTACCCGTTCAGGTATGGACAACGACAACCTTACATCATTCTACATGGATGTACAGAACGAGAACAGCACAGCCTATTCCTATTTCGTCCAGATGAAAAAAGAAAGCGGTACATGGAACAGTTACGATGGAGCAGACACAAAGCAAATGTTGTGGCAGAACAACACAACTCCTATTAAGGTGACTGCTGCTTTCTTGAAAGACCATGCCTTCACACAGGCAGAATTACAGGGCACAGTTGATTTTAGTGTAGCGGCAGACCAATCGGCGGCAGATGCCGCAGCCATTGCAGCCAATGACTTGGTAGGTATGGCACAGACCACTATCGACCCATCTACAGCAGATGCCAATCTGGTGAACGGGAAGATAAAGGTGACATTAGGACATGCCCTTGCCAAACTGAACCTGAAAGTGACATTGGGAACAGAATTTAACGCACTGGAAGGTGGAACGACAACTAACCCCATCACAGAACTTGCCATCAACGGAACAAAACTGAATTACACCTATACCGGAACAACCGCAGGTGTCGCACTGACCGCAACAGGCAATAATGCCACAGCCGTAACTCCATTTGCCGGGACATACAAGGCTGGTTCGGGCGAAACGGAGAATGCCGTCGCCAACTACGAATGTATCCTTGTGCCACAGGATATTGCAGCCAAAGGATTCTCCGTAAGTATGACCATCAACGGGAGTTCCTACACTTGGACTTCCGAGAAAGCGGTTTCCATGGCACAAGGCTATGCCTATACGTTGGAACTGACCGCAGGCAAGGAAATTCTTACCGTTAAGAGTCTTTCAGCCGCCGCTTGGGGTGCTGAGAACACAGGTAGTGTAGCAACAGAATAACAAATGACTAAAAGATTTATAACAATGAAGATGACAAAATATCTGGGCATGGCGTTTGCGATAGCAACCCTTGCCGCCTGTAGCAATGAAGATGAACTAAATTCCGCATGGCAGAATGACCCTACAGCAGTGAAGGTGAACGCTACCGTAGGCAACGGCATTTTCACACGCAGCAATCCGTTGGGTGCTGATGAAGCGGCGCAGAAAGCGTTCAATAACGGAGATGCAATTACGATTTCTGCCAATGAGCAGGCTGCGGTGACTTACACCTTTGACGGAACATCATGGACTCCTGAAACGAATAAATACCTGAAATGGGAAGACAACGCCATGGATTTTACTGCCTATTATCCTACTGCCACAGGTGTATCGGCTACAGCCTTCACTCTGCCAACAGACCAGACAAGTAGCGATAAGATTACAACAGCCGACTATATGACTTTCAGCGGAAGTCTGGGCAAACCTTCCGGCAACGGTCAGTTGACTATGGAAATGGAGCGTAAGACGGCTCGTGTGATTGTGAAAATAGAAAAGTTTAATGATGAGTTTACCTCTGTTCCAACCGTTGCCGATGTAAAAATCAAGTCGGGCGCAGCTAACTATACAGCAAGTGCTGCATCAGGAGCCGTTGCAGAAATCACTCCTTTTGTTCAGAATCTGAATGCAGATGCTGCGCAAGTAGGCACTACTTATACAGCCCTTGTGATTCCTACCGATGCCAATACAAACGAGTCGTTCATCACCATGAATGTGAATAGCACAGCATCGGTAGTGAAAGGTATCCCGGCTATGGAAGCTGGTAAGAGCTACACTTACAACATGACTATCGGTAAAGACGGTTTGGTTGTGGGTGAGGTCATTGTATCCGAATGGCTTACCGGAGTGATTGAAGGAGGTGAAGCGGTTGCCAAATCTGCATATTCATGGTATGACAATACTGCTACAACACTGAATTTATCTACTCCTGATGCGCTTGCCGAACTCTCTAAAATAGTATCCGGCGATGCTGCTGCATTGGCAGCTATCGGAGCGACTTCCGCACAGAGCTTTGCGGGAAAAACTATCACGCTGGAAAATAATATTGACTTGACTGGCGTGGCTTTCAGCCCGATAGGAGATAAAGACCATCCATTCAAAGGTATTTTTGAAGGAAACGGAAATATGGTTAGCGGATTGAATATTGACATCACCAACACAGCGTATGTGTATTGTGGCTTTTTCGGTCGTACAAATAATGCCATCATTCGGAATCTATCAGTGTCAGGTAGTGTAAAGGTAACAGGTAACCAAGGTAGCATAGGTGGAATAGTAGGTGATGCATCTGGTGGGACAATCTTGAACTGCTCTTTTAACGGAACTGTTACCGGAGCATCTTGCACAGGTGGCATTGTCGGATACGCCAATGCAGCCGACCTTTTCGTCACAATACAGGGATGTTATAGTAACGCAACAGTAAAAGCAACTGGTTCTTACGGCTCTGCCGGTGGTTTGGTAGGGAATTGTTATGGAGCATCTCCAAAATATGTGGGTATTAATGCATGTTATAGTGCAGGAAGTATTGAAGGCACATATGTTGGAGGCTTGGTAGGAACCTTAGGAGACGGAACACTTTCTGCAAAAGTTTGTTATACTACGGCTGCCGTAAAGGGTACAAATGCAGGTGCAGCCTTTGGTAACTTGGGCGGTTACGGAGTTACATGCACTAATGTATATTTCATCAATAGCACAGTGACTGAAGCAAAAGCATCGGGAACAGTCAATGGTGATTGCACGTCAGTAACAGCAACATTCTTGCAGAACACAGGAGTCACGGCAATGAACAATGCTTGTGTAACTTACAGCTTGCCTTATACTTTTGAAGTATCAACTACTGACTCAAATGTTCCTTTGGTTATCGTGAAGAAATAACAAAACAGCCATCCCGAACACCAAGCGTAAACGTTCGGAGATGCACCTATAAAACAAAGGTGTAACTGCCCCTTTCGCAGGGGGCGGTGGCACAATAACATCAGAGAAAGGAACAACAGATTATTAACCATTAAGAAATAAAAGAACTATGGCAATCTTAGTAAAACCCGTACAGCGCGTCAATCCTCAGGACACGGATGCCGCCAAGAAATGGTACGTCACCCAAGTAACCACCGCACAAGTGGACGAGACCCAAGTGGCAATGGACCTTGCCGATGAAACCACCCTCAACCCCTCGGAGGCTATGATGGCTATCCGCCAGCTCCGCAAGATACTGCTGCGCCGTCTGCTTAGCGGCGAGAGCGTGAAGTTGGGCAACTGGGGCAGTTTCAGCGTCACCCTCTCCAGCACGGGAGTGGAAACTAAAGCCGCCGTAACCGCTCGCAACATCAAAGGCGTGAACCTCAACTTCCAGCCCGATGATGCTTTCAAAACCGACCTACAGAAAGCTACCTTTGCATGGGTGGATAAGTTGGCAGACGGTCGCACCGCAGCCGATGATTCTTCGGACAACAACGGCGGAGGTACTTCGGGCAGCGGTGATGATTATTTAGAAGAACATCCGTTGGGTTGATGCACCTTGTATCCGTGCGGCTGTATGGTCGTAGTTATCCGGCTGCAAGTCTGTACTTACCCGACTGTCCGCTTGCATCCGCCCAACTGCAACCTTGTATCCGCCCAGCTACAAGTCTGTACCTGCCCAACTGCAAGTTTGTAGCCGCCCGGCTACAGGAAACAAGTTGCCCGGCTACAGGAATGTAGTCGGTGAGATACAAGAAATCACTCCTGCCGATGAGAGGCGATGTATAACAACCCATTGACCAAAGAGAGCAGCCCCGTTTGCAGAGAAAATCCGCAGGGCTGCTCTTTTCAAACCTTTTTTCTACGAGAAAGGTGCGGAACGCACCAACCGCTTTTGCAAGGACAATCTTGGTGATTCTCCATCTGTTTTACGTGCAAGGTATAAAGAAGAGAGCAAGAGCCATTCATGGCAAAAATTCATGATGTGCAATTATACACGGAATATGCCAATTGGCTAAGCGATTTAAAAGCTCGTTACCAAAAGGCTCAAATAAAAGCCGAAGAGATGATAATCAGGCTAAAATAAGACTTCACCAAGTTGGTGGAGAAATTCATGAAGATACAAATACAGGCTTCCCATTCCCTGAAATATTTGCTTATGTCCCATGGAGACATCATGTGGAAATCTTTACCAAGTGTAAGACCATAGAGGAAGCACTTTATTACATTCACCGTACTGTTGATGAGGGATGGAGCAGAAACAATCTGATGAATTGCCTGAAAGCGGATTTGTTTCATAACCAATCGGGGGCTGTCACTAATTTTTCGGAAAACTTACCTGCTTTGCAAGCCAATCTTGCACAAGAAATAACAAAAGAGAATTACGATTTTGGCTTTATCAGTCTGCCTCCGAAGTATGATGAAGAACAGTTGGAAAACGCATACAATTGCTTGAAGCGGAATTAAAGGCAACAAAGAAGTGATATATGTATTATCACAGAGGATAATTAAATCATATCAAGCATCATTAAACGGTAGTTTGGAAAGGTTTGCGGCAAGCGTAAGTTACCAAAAAGTCCGCCGAAGAGCTAAAGTTCTTCGGCGGACTTGAAGTGTTTGCAGGTATCAGGCTATGCCCTCTTTGTATAGAGTTTATTCTGTCTTAATCTGAATCTTGGTGACTGTTATGTCACCGCCAATAATGAGAGCGGTTCCTGATTCGCTATTCATTGTAGTTGCCATACCTTCCGAGATTTCAAATTCCAGAAAGTCCTCACCGGCGGCAAGAACGATGTTGTTGCCGCTTTCACCACCATCGCGGATGAAAGGAGCACCCCACGCACCATCGCACAGACAGAAAGTCTGAGGAGCATCATGGTGAGTGAACGTGAACTTGATGGTTTGGCCGGCTTCCGGCGCTATTGCCGAAAGGTCAAGTTCAGATGCCGGGAGATGCCACCACCAGCCGGTTGTCTGTTCGCCTTCCCAGATTGGAGCATATCCTTCACCTCCTTCGCTGCCACCTAAGACCTTGTCAGACAGCGTTACCTCCGGCAAAGGATACTTCTTGCCGCTGCAGTCTTCGAGGGTAACTTGGGCAGGTCCGGCCTTTATACCCATTGGCGAATAGATATAGAGAGAACCGGTAGCTTTGCGTTTAAAGTCGCTTGCATCTACAGCAATGTCCTTGCCGTCTTCACCGGGGAAATAAGCCTTGGCGATAAATTCGAGGTCTTTACCATACACCTCCACACATTCGTTGATTTTTATTTCCTTGTCAAGAGGAGCCACGCGCAAAGGTTCGGGCTTACCGACAGTCAGCGTCATGACCGACTCTGCCGATTCGCCGTCGGCTTCTATTCTTACTGTTCCTCCCTCGACGGAAACGCCGGCAGGAGTTATTACAGAGATATAGCCGTTGCCTACTTTGGTAATGTTGTTCACAGAGACATTGCCGGGGAACACAACAGAAGTGGCCTTCTCAAGCCCCGTACCGGTGATGGTGACAACCTGTCCTTCCATAACTTTTGTAGGCAGGACAGACTTCACCACAAGCACATCATTGGCATCCGCCACATCATCATCTCCACACGAAATCAGCATCATGTTCGACAATAATGCGAACCCTGAGATCAAAAGATATATAATATGTTTCTTCATAAATTTTATTCGTTTGAAATTTCATTGAATCTGTTTTACCAATTGGGGTTCTGCTTCAGATTGCCATTCTTCTGAATTTCGGACTGCGGAATCGGGTACAGGTTGTACTTCTCGTCCCACTGGCGAGTCTTGGTAACTCGATTGAGAATCAAGCTGCCATTTCCATTCAGTTTGAAGTCTGCCACATCCACATTCTTGAAGAACTCGGCCCCCTTCTTCCAGCGACGTACATCCCAGAAGCGTTGGCCTTCGAAAGCAAGCTCTACCATACGCTCACGTATGTAGTGTTCTTCAAAGCCATTGTTTCCTTGGAATTCAGGCATCATGATGTCAGGACGGTTACGAAGCACATTGATAGCCTCATTGGCTGACATGCCAAAATCACCCTGTTCGTCAGCATTACCGTAGTAGTTGTACATGGCCTCTGCATAGTTGAGGTAAACCTCGGCCAGACGCATCACAATCCAGTTGTGGCGTGTTGTAGTCTGGTTGTTGGCTGTGGTGACACAGTTGCCATCCACAAACTTCTTCAAGTAGTAGCCCGTGGGAGTTGCGCCGTACTTAGGAGCACCGTTGAAACCACTCTGATACGTCTCAATGACAATCTGCTGAGTTGTGTTAGATGGCCAGAGATCTCCGTTCTTCACTACAGTGAGTTCGAAACGCGGGTCAAGGCCATCGTATGGATTTTCGGTAGTCACATCAACATCTCCGGGATGCTTCTCCTTGAATGTCTTGCCGTCGGCCTGATATTCGTATGCGTCCACCAGTGCCTGCGTAGGGCAGTTGCCAGAGTTACCGTTCTCCACACCCACAGGATAATTGTACTTCTCAAAGTCGTTGCTTGCCTGGGTGCCAAGCACGAAGATAAATTCAGAATTGGTGAATGTATCGTGTCCCCACAGGTTGGCATACTCGCTGAGCTTGTAGCCCCAGCGCTGTGCATTATCGATGATGACCTTGCTGGCAGCAGCGGCCTCTTTCCAAAGTTCCTTGTTATTGTCTGTATTAAACAAGGGTGAAGCCTCATAAAGAAGTACGCGTGCCTTCAGTGCAAGGGCAGCACCACGGGTGGCACGACCAATTTCCTGACCGGGAATGTCATTATACGACACGGGCAGATATTCAGCCGCGGCATCCAATTCGTTGATGATGAACTTGAACACATCCTCGGCTGGAGTGCGTTTCACACTGTTGGCCTGCTCATTGGTGAGGGTTGTGGTCACCAAAGGCACATCGCCGTAGGCACGTACCAACTCGAAGTAGAAATAGGCACGAAGGAAACGCAACTCGTAAGGAAATATCTCAAACTGCTGCACCATGGTCTGGTAGTCCGGATCATATTCATAATCCGACAGGTCTATCTTGTGGATGCGCTCAAGGTACATGTGCACCTGAGTGATGGCACGGTATGACCTGTCCCATGTGGTCGAGAAAGGATTCGAAGGAGTCCAACCACCGTTGAAATACTTGTGAATGGATGAGAAGGAAAGTGCAAACTCGGACTCGTCTGTGGCACTGGCTATCATGGCGCCATTACCGTAGAAATTGTCCTTGAATTCGCTCGGCATTTGTGCGTAGACATCGTAGACAAGAGCCTTGACACCATTGAGGGGACTATTGTAGGTCCAGTCCTCGTCACGATTCGAAGCTTCGTTGTAGTCCAGGTCGGCACAGCCTACAAAGACCGCTGCCGCCATAGCTAAAAGAGTATATTTTATCTTGTTCATAAATGTATCTTTAATTAGAAAGTTAATGTGACACCTATGTTGACACCCTTGAACATGGGATATGCCGTCGAAAGTACCTCAGCATCCATAGCGTCGACGTTGTCGAAGGAAAGAAGGTTCTCGCCCTGAACAAACACCTTGGCTGCGGTAAGAGAGAGCTTCGAGAGCACCGTTGCAGGCACTTTATAGTAAACCTCGATGTTGCGCATCTTCAAGAAGTGAACAGGCTTGTACCATACGTTGCTTGCCTGACTGTTGTTGCTGTTGTTCTGAGTTGTCAGACGCGGATAGAGAGCGTTGTTGCCAGCCACATCCCAGCAGTTGTTGTAGTAGTCCACCGAAAGGTTGCCGTTGTCGGCCATGCCACCCCATATTGCTGACGGAAGATACTTCATGTAGTTGCCAGTGCCCTGGAACCATGCGTTCAGACCGAAGCCTTTATATTCTACACCGACATTGAAGGCGTAGTTAAGTTCAGGGATGCCGGTAGCGCCACCGAGACTGGTCTCATCGAACTCATTGATTACCTTGTCACCGTTGAGGTCTTGATATTTGATGTCACCGGGGCTTACGGTAGAGTATTCCTGACGGTAGCTGGCGTTGATGTCGGCCTCATCCTTGAAAAAGCCATCCGACTTGAGTCCCCATGCCTCGTTTACACGGTGGCCTACGGGGTCTTTCAGCGGATAGGTCGGTGTGCCGATATACTTGCTCACCTCATTGCGTGCCCACGACAAGTTGACACCCAAGTTGAGATTGAGGTCGGAAGTGATTTTCTTCGCATACTTGGCACTTACCTCAAAGCCATAACTCTTCACTTCACCAACATCGTTGTAGGATGACTGTATACCAACCACCGATGAATTCTCATTGCTTGCAGAGAGCATGATGTGGCTGCGAAGCTGGTAGAAAGCATCAACTGAGATATCAAGAGCATTGGCCAGACGAAGGTCAGTACCAAGGTTGAAGCTCGTAGAGGTCTCCTGCGAGAAATCGGTAGTTGGGAAGGCGCCAAGCGATGCGCCCCATGTAGCACCGTAGTTGTTACCAATAACCACATAACCGTGCGTAACATCCCATGTGGGAAGCCACATGCCATAGGTAGGCATATAGTCGGTATGCTGGATGCCGGCCGATGCACGCAGCTTGCCGTAGTTGAGCAGACCTTCGTTGTTGTCAGCGTAAATCCAGCCGAGCGACAGTGTGGGTGAAAATGCCCACTTGGAAGGATAGGTACGGCTGGAGCCGTTACCTGCAAGCACAAGGTCGGCAACGTAGCGATTCTGAAAATCGTAGTGGAAGACTCCCATGATGTTCTGACGATAGTAGGTATTTCCACGTCCATCAGTGCTCGAACCACTGTTGTCATAAACAACGGTAGCAATGAAGTGGTCGTTGTCGAAGAACGAATGTTTGTAGTTGATGCCTATGCTGGACTTTGCTTTCCACCACTGGCCCGCATTCCAGTTGCTGAAGGTAAGGTCGGTCTCCTTGTTACCGAATGTATTCAGAGATACGTTGTTCTTGTCGCCAATGATACCGGTGTAACGCTCGTAGCCATACTGATGTGCCTTGTGCGAATTTTCCGCGTAAATCGACGAATTGGCATAGCCGGCACTGACGAATATACTTAGGCCATTGAGCAGGAAGTCGAGCTTTTGAGACAGCTTGGCATCTACCCACAGTTGACGCTGATGGGTTTTGTAGAAGCCGGACTCCTGAATCTTGGCAACGGGATTGGCATCAGTGTATGCCTCGTTACCACCCCAGATACCTGTCGAGGTCTTGTAGGGAAAAGCACTTGCCGGCAGGTTGTAGATAGCAGATGTAGCATCATCAGCACCGATGTCGGAGGGCCGCTTGGTCTCCTGGAACATACCGAAGAGGTTCACCGACATGAGAGTTGTGTTGGTGATGTTGAAGTCGAGGTTGGTACGGATATTGGCCTTCGACTGGCGCAATTGCGTATTGTAGTCTGCCTGCTTGGTGTCCTTGAAAGCACCGCGCACATCGGTATAATCAATATTGGTGTAGTATTTCACCTTGTTCGTACCTCCGTACACCGAAACGTATGCATGGTCTTCCTCGGCACTGTTCTTGAAAGTAAGGTCGCGCCAGTTCACGTTAGGATAGAAGTACGGGTCAGAACCGTCTTTGAAGAGGTTAAGCTCCTGCTCGGTGTATGCGGCAGAGAGTCCGTCGTTGTGACGGGCATGGTTGAAAGCATTGGCATATCCGTAACCATCTACCATGTCTGCAAATTCAGGGTCGAACTGGAACTTATGGCTGTAGTCCACCTTGACGTGTGTCTTGCCTTCAACGCCACGCTTCGTCTTCACAAGTATAGCGCCATTGATACCATCATGACCAAGAAGTGCCGTAGCGGCAGCATCCTTGAGGACGGTAACGCTCTCCACTTCCTCTACACTGAGGCGGTCGATGGGACGCTCGTAGCCATCGACGAGGATGAGAATACTTTTACCGTTAAGCGTGTGATAGCCACGAATATTAAACGAGGCGCCCTTATTTTCGTCACCCGAGAAGCCGCCTTGCGATAAAGCCGTGAGGCCTGGCAGACGTCCATAGAGAGCCTGGGCAAGATTAGTTGCCGAAGTTTGCTGCAATTCTTCGCCTGTGATTGTGGTTGCAGAAGCGGTGCTGAGGAAATTGCTTATTTCCACGCCGTACCCCAAATCATAGGCATTTGCATTCTTATCGTTGAGTTTTACCTGCGCATTTGCCGTGAGAGAGGCAACAGCGGTCGCAAGCATCAACATTCTATTTATATTCATATTTATAAGTCTTATTGATATTTAAAATCTGGATTACCAACCCGGGTTCTGGTTCAGGCCATAGCCCTTATTGATTTCATCACGTGAAATGGGCGAGAGATACCATTTGTCGGTCCACTTGCTCGTCTGGTTGTCAGTATCCCACCATACGCGGATATTGTTGGTACAAAGTATCTTCTCATAGATACAGTTCGGCCAAGGTTCACCGGGTTCGAGACTCGTGTCGCCATCGTGGTCGGCAGGATCCATCTTGTTGCCGTTGGCATCCTTGCGCCATACACGCAACTGGTGTACCTGTTTCTTGAATATGTCGGATCTCTTGTAGCGGATGAGGTCATACCAGCGGGAGTCTTCATAACCGAACTCACAGGCACGTTCCTTAAGGAGTTGCTCGATGAAGTTGTCCTTGTTGGTAGTTAGGTTGAGCCCTGGATTCATAACCTCTACCTTGCCAAGACCTACGCGTGCGCGCACCTTATTTATTTCTTCGCAGGCTTTCGGCAGATTGCCTGTCTGTGCGAGTGCCTCGGCGTAGCAAAGGTGGATGTCGGCCATACGCAGATAAGCAAAGTTGGTCGGGTAGTATGCTGCATAACCGTTATCGCGGAGATACTTGAACAGCTTCATACGGGTAGACCATGGATTGTCGGTAACAGCAGTAATGCCGGCTTGGTCAATATTGCCGCCTTGCCACATCTCCGTACTCGAACGCCCACCATATTGCTCGACAAGATTGTTGCGGTTCACCACCATTGTCTCGTAGAGGCGCGGGTCACGACCGGCAAAGATGTCTACATTGTTGGGGTTATCGGTATTGAACACGTTGTCGTAAGGGAAGTTACGACCGTCTGCCATGCCAAACATCTCCATATACTCGAGGGTGAAGAGAGCCATACCGAACTCATCCATACCTTCTACGTTCCAGTCACCATTCCAAGCGTTTGTACCCAGACCGGCATGAACTTCAATCACCTTCTCGCTGTTGCCACGGAACCAATAGGCGGCACGGAAAGCATTGCAATAGTCTTGCTCACTGTTACCGGTGGGCTGTACAAGAGCGAAATAGTTACCGTTGGCGCTATTGGCTTGGAAGAAATCCTCACAAGCCTTCAGTGCTTTCTGCCAAAGTTCGGACTGGTAACCGCCCGTCCATACTTGGTTGATGTCCTGGTTCTCCTCGTTGCGAGTGAATTCAAGATAAGGTTTGTCACTATTAAACAGAGGCGAAGCCACGAAGTTCCACAGCCTTACACGCAGACCATAGGCTGAGCCTTTGGTCAGACGTCCGGAGTTGGTGGCCTGATCCTGCACAAAGAAAGGAAGCCCCGGCTCGTTGATGGCGTTCTGGATAAGCCCGTCGATGAACTCTGCTGTCTCGAGTACGCCCATGCGCTTGCCATCTACAACATCAACAGCCAAGAATGAGTGCTCAACTTTTGGAAGACCTCCGAAGTTGCGGAAAGCATCGAGATAGCGCGATGCCATGATGACATACACCTCACCACGAAGCTGGCTCTTCTCTGATTCGCTCAAGTCGGGAACGCGATCGATATTCTCGATGAAAAGCCAACCCTCACGGATGGTACGCCAGATGCCTGCACGGGCATTGCCGTCACCGTTGGCGATGAAGGGGAACTTGGCGAAGCCGCCGTTATCCTGGTCCGTCTCGGTGAGGTCACCACCGTAGTACTTTCCGAGATTGTGCCATCCGCAGTACGACTGACAAATATCGGTAAGAGCATCGGGGTGAGAATACCATATTGCACCTGTATAGGTGAAAGGGTTGTGCATGGCGCCGTACATGTGCCAGAGGAAACGCTTTGTATTCTCTCCTTTGACAAAGATAGTGTCTACGGTCACGTCGACACCCGGCTGCTTGTCGAGGAAGGCATTTCCGACATTGATATCATCGACACAGGAGTTCAGCGAGCCCATCCCCATCATGGCAGCTACACATATAATAGTAGCAGCTTTTATTCTGAGTTTTTTTATAAGATTCATTGTCTTGAATGTTAGAAGTTAAAGTTGATACCGAAGTTGTAAACACGGGTCATAGGATAACGCGTGCTACCATAGCCGGCTTGTGCCTCCGGGTCATTGGCCTTGAAGCTTGTGAAAGTAAGGAGGTTATAACCATTGGCATAAACACGGATGTTTTTGATGGGCACACCGGGTATGTGGAACGAATAACCAATCTCAAGGTTCTTCAGACGGATATACGACGCATCCACCATCCAAGGATCTGAAAGTGAACCGTTATGCTCGCGCGCCGATTTCTCAAGAGAGATACGTGGCAGGCTGGCACCGGGATTACTTTCGGTCCAAGAATTGTCGTAAACCCATTTGTTGAGCATTGACTGGTTACCTGTACCGAAGGCCGGAGTATAGAAAGAACTGAGCTGACGGTTGACGTGGGTGGCGCCTACCCAAGTCATGGAGAAGTCAAGACCCTTCCAGTTGAACGTTGCGTTTACGCTACCGGTATACTCAGGAATATCGCTATAGCCGATAGCATGTACATCGTTGGCATCCACCTTACCATCACCCGTGAGGTCTGCGAATACGCTGTCACCGGGACGCAATGTTATCTGCTGGTCCGGCATGTCAACACCGTAAACTTCCTTGTAGCGCTGTTCGGTTTCACCGGGAACATAGAACTCAAAGAAGTCGTAGCCGAAAGGCTGACCTACAGGATGGCCTGTATGGTACATGTGCGGGAATTCCTTCTTCACTTCCGCCATTTCCACAACCTCGTTGCGTGCGAAAGCGAATGTAGGAGCTATCGAGTAGTTCACTTTACCTATGTGGTCGGTCCAGCGTAGAGTCATTTCATAACCATGGTTCTTGACACGGCCGAAGTTGATAGAGTTGGGCTTGAGAGCGGAAATACCTGCGATGGTTGTTTCATTGGAAATGAGGATGTTCTTGCGGTCTTCCCAGAAGAGGTCGACACCGAGACTCAAGCGGTCTCCAAAGAAATGAATATCGACACCATAGTTCTGCTTGGTGGCTGTTTCCCAAGTAACATCGGGATTGCCGTTGCTGGATTCGCGCGCGCCAGGCATGAACACACCGTTGTTGATACCGAAGTTACCTGTACGGTCGTTGGTCCACCATGCACCACCGTTATTGGTGTAGAACTGCCATGTGCCGGGCAGATAGAGGAAACGACCAACACCCTGGTCATTACCTACCTTACCGATAGAACCGCGAAGTTTGAAATAGGAAACAACGTTACGGATAGGCTCCCAGAATTTTTCGGAAGAGATTATCCAGCCGAGAGAAGCAGAAGGGAAAAAGCCAAAGCGCTTACCCTTGGCGAAGTTCTCCGAGCCGTTATAGCCCATGTTAAAGTCTACCATATACTTAGTCTGGTAGTCGTAGGTAACACGGCCTACCATACCCACATAACCACGGGGGATAGAATTATAGACACCGCCGGGATAATAGTTTTTAGATTCATTATAAAGAACGAGCGCACCGAAATTGTGGTCACCGAAATTGCGGGTATAGTTGAGACTCGCCTCTGCATACCAGTTTCTCCCCCCCCATTTCTTCTCTTCATAGCCAAGAGGCCATGAGTCACCCTGACGGACATAAACAATCTTAGGAGAACCGTCTTCCTTGTATTCACCCTTAGCGATGGTGGCCTTGTAGCTGATACCACCGTCGGTAGTACGTGCTTTCTGCTGTGTATAGTCAGAGTTGTAGGAACCCTTGATACGGAAATCAAGACCTTTGGTGATAAAGTCGAGTTTGAGCTTGTACTGGAGGTCGAGGTTTACGACACTCTGACGCTGAGTAGTATAACCGTGCTGGTAGATAAGACCGAGACCATCGGAGCCAACTGCGCCAACGAGGTCAGGGTCGGAAACAATGCGACGTCCCTCACTATCAAGACCGTAGCCCGACATTGGCGTACCATGGTTGAGAAGACCCTCAACACCAAAGACACCCGACTGACCGTTATACTCACCATTACCGATAGAGTTACGTCTGCCAATGCGTCCACCGATGCCGACAGAAAGCGTACTCAGCTTAGATAAATCTATATCGAGGTTGGCACGGAAGTTATAACGGCGGTATTTGAAGTTTGCGTCATCACCTTGGTCGAAGGTCTTGAAAAGGCCATCCTGATTGAGCATACCGACAGAAATGAAATAGCGGGCACGTTCAGTACCACCCGACACATTAATATTATATTGCTGCTGCCATGCGTGGTCGTTCATCAGGTACTTAAACCAGTCGGTGCTTGGATAAACGGTGGGCATATCCATGTCCTTCCAGTGCTGTATAGCTTCTTTTGAGAACTTCCATCCGTCTTCGGCTACTCCTTCCACTTCCTGAGCATGATTGTAAGCCGTTGCATACTCGTAGGAGTTTGCCGGTTCAAGGAATTTGGAAATCTGCTGAAGACCTACCGAAGTTGTCAGTGTGATGGTAGGCTTGCCCATCTCACCGCGACGGGTAGTGACGAGAATAACGCCGTTGGCGCCACGTACACCGAAGACAGCCGTAGCGGAAGCATCCTTAAGAATAGAAATGTCCTGCACCTCGTTCGGGTCTATTTGGCTGAACTCACGCTCGACACCATCGACAAGCACGAGAGGTTCGGCGCTATTGAACGAACCGACACCACGGATGCGGATGACAGGGTCGTCGGCACCGGGAACACCGGTATACTGCACCGACTGGAGACCCGGAAGCTTACCCGAAAGGGTGTTGCCAAGCGATGCGGCCGGCGATTTGAGAAGTTCCTTGCCACCCACGTTGGAGACAGACCCCGTCAGCGTCACCTTACGCTGCTGGCCATAGCCGATGACAACCACTTCATCGAGCATCTCATCATCCGATTCCAAAACAACATTAAGAGAAGTAGACGTTGCCTTTACTTCTTTCGACTTGTAGCCGATATACGAAAACACCAAGGTGGAACCCTTGGGAACTCCCGACAAGACATAGTTGCCACTGCTATCTGTTATCGTGCCTTTCGACTTGTCTTTAGTCTGCACGGTAGCCCCGATAAGTGGCTCCTTCTGCTCGTCAGTAACACAACCTTGCACTTTAAAAAGATTTTGTGCGAAGGACACTCCCGGTAGCAACAAAGCCAACAGCAGGAGATGTAATCTGCATAACTTTCCCATAGCATTAAAAATTAAATAAAATCATTAAGTGTTAAAACAATTAGCGTTAAAATTTTCACAAATGTATGCAGATTCATTCTCAACGGCAGGTGAAAAAATGACATTTGAGGTTTGAAAAAACACTAATGTTACATTTTAATGTCGCATAGGTTTAAAAGCTATCAAAGAAAGTCTAAATACATTATTTTCCCCCAAAAGCACACATCCTGAAAATGCGGAAAAGCCTTATGTGGGTAGCTGCTCCGCCATGGCCTATGAGGGTGAATGAATCTATTTGCATTGCCCTGCCAAGATTGTGACTCAAGCATGATGACAGTGTGACTTAATCTTGTTATCTTTGCAACTAAGCATAGAATCATCGGCATTGATTGTTGCAATCATTGGCATTGATTGTGGCAATCATCGGCATTGATTGTAGCAATCATCGGCATTGATTGTAGCAATCATCGGCATTGATTCTGAACAAAGTGGCAGATTCGGCTATCCCGCCTCAGCCACTCAACCATGCCGACTAATAAAGAAAGGAGAATACAGTATGGCTTTTTTCAGGAAAGTGAAGCTAAATGGAAAATGGTATTTGAGGGCAGTAACCTCAAAACATCCGGCTACAACGGACGATGTAGCCAAACGATTGTCACTGATATCTACAGTCAGTCCGGGAGACACTTACGCGGTACTCATGGGGCTGGGGCCGATACTTGCCCAAATGATGGCGGAGGGAAAATCGGTACATCTGAAAGGCGTAGGAACTTTCTTCTACTCCTGCCAGTCGAAAAAAAAAGGCGTAGACACCCCCGAAGAGGTGTCTCCGCTATTAATCACCGACATTAAAGTGCGCTTCATCCCGGAATACAGCCGCGGACGACGCGGACAAGTGACGGAACGGACACTCATCGACCCGGATATAGAATGGGTGGAAATGAAGAAGATTTAAAGCGATAAAGTTAAAATCCCGTACCAGCAATGATTGACAAAGCCGATACGGGAGCAAAAACATAATACCTAATTATCCTAAAAAAAACACCTAACCTCTATTTCTTCAATGTCCAGCAGATGGCGTTGCGCAACATTGTTGTGAAGTCGTCCGAGAGGAAGAGCTTCGGGCTATGCCCCATCTGGAAATAGACGTTCCGGGCAGCTTTGTTCTCGTTGATCCACACCACCGGATGGTCGCCCATTCTGACATCCGAAGCCGGAGTATAGGTGGATTCATCGACATGTGCCAGGACGCGGACATTGGGGCGGGGAGACTTGTCGTATGTGTACCACTCGTCATCGGGGAGGACGAACGGGGCATCCACATTCTTCATCACCGGATGCAGCGAATCTTCCACCCTCACCGTGCCGTCGGCCAGCGGGGCAATGTAGTTCTTGAAGCGGATGCCGCCCATGAAGTCGGAGAACCACTGCCACAAGGGATAGCCGTCGAACTCGCCTAACAGCGTGGCATGATGGAAACCAATCCAGCCGCCACGACCTTTGTCAATGTAATCCATGAAGTTCTGCTCCGCCTCCTTTGGCCAAGTGTAAGGCGGAAAGTCAAGCTGGATGACGAGATCCGTATTCTCCAGCACTTCTTTCTGAGCCAGCAGGCGGGCACTGTTCAGCACTTGTATCTGCAAGTTCTGCACCTTGCTCTCGTCTATCAGCCACTTCAGTGCAGCATCGGAGAAAGGTTTGTGCTGCCCGGCACTCTCCGTAAGCACCAACACACGGTATGTACGGTCGTGGAAAGGTTTCTGCTCCATCAATCCCTCATAGACGGTGCGGCGCAGGTCGCCTTGCTCGTTGTCACCGTCGTAATCCCAATACATGCCACCCAGCAGGTTCTGCTTCAGGATGTACTGACACTTGATGGCCAGCGAACGGGGATTCTCGTAACCAAAAACCAATGTGCCCTCTTTGTTCGCCAAGTAGGGCACTTGCGCCGTCTCGTCCCAGCATTCACGGAAGCCTTTGGCATGCCCCACCTTGTTGAAGTCCTGAAAGTCGGGATAATCCTTGCCGCCACGGCCATAGAAAGGCATGCCCATCACCAACCTGGAGGCCGGGACTCCTGCTTTGAGGTGAGCCTCCACAGCCTTGGAAGCCGTCATCCATCCACTGTTGTCCGAGGAATAAAGCGCCGAATGGTGCTTCGGCGCATTCCCCATATCGTAGGACATGATATTGACAAAATCAATGTAAGGAAGAATCGCCTTGAAGTCGATATACTCTGCAGAGGCCACGGTGGCCAGCGTCAGCAACTTCTGCCGTCCGATGGCTTTGCGGATGTCGCGCATCAGCAGCGTATAGTTCTGCGTGTCTTCGGGCGAGGCGGAGATATTGGCAGCCTTGCTGGTGGGATATTCCCAGTCGATGTCGATGCCATCCAAGCCATATTCCTTTACCACCCGCCTGCAGTCTCTGGCAAAAGCCTTGCGGTACTTGTCATCTGCGGCCATCTCGCTAAAGCGACCGCTACCCCAGCCTCCAATAGAGAGCAGCACTTTCAATTCGTGTTTCTGCTTCTTTAAGGCTACAATTTGTTTCAATCGTTCTTCATTGGCGATTCCTACGCCGTCAAAGGTTTCGGTGACATGTCCGAAGGCGTAGTTGATGTGTGTCATGTACTTAGGATCGGGGATAATGTGGCTCCACGAGGTGACGTATGCCACTACCACCCTACCACTTGTCGGGGCTGCCGATTTGTCCGCCGCCCGCATGCTGCCGCATGACAGCAAAAGGGCCAGTGCGGACAGGATTAGTAAGTTTACTTTTCTCATACTATCTATGTTTTATGGTTTTTCAATCTGCCGTCTGCCGTACCTTCGACCCTATCAGCGCATAGTACAGCATGAACGCCTCGCCCAACAGCACGATGCACCAGGACCATCGCCAACTGCCCAGCACGTCGGCAAACACACCTTGCAGCAGGGGCAGGATAGCCCCACCCACCACACCGATCATGAACACTCCCGATGCGACGGAGGTGTATCGGCCCAGATGAGCCACGGACAAGGTGAATATAGCTCCCCACATGATGGAGTGGAACAATCCGACCGCCGTCAGCAGCCACGGATTATTCAACAGAATGGCTATCAGGGCGAGGGAACCGGCGGACACGGTGGTGACTACCAGTTGCACGCGCGGTGAGATGCTGCTAAGCGAACTGCCCACCAGCCGCCCCACGAGCATGCCGCCCCAATAGAGAGTAGCCATCAGTGCGGGAGAGGCATAGTTCATTTCGATGGCGTACATGTTGATGTTGGCGCCAATGCATACTTCACAGCCTACATAGAAGAAGATGGCCACCACACCCAGCGTGAGGTGGCTAAAGGACCAGATACTGCGCTCCAACTTCTCGCCCGCCTCGGCACGCGTGCCCTGTATGTCGGGCAGAGAGAGACGCATCAGCAGCAGTACGATGAGCGATATGACTGCCATCAGGGCGAAGAAGGGAATCATCAGTTGGTCTATCCGTATGTTTTCCATCGACAGTCCGCCGAAGATGACACCCGTCACGAAGTAGGGCGCCAGCGTAGTTCCCACGGAATTGGCAGAACCGCCAATGGCCATGCGTTGGATGGCTTGTGTGCCCCGGACGTGGCAGGCGGTGAGGTAAGGGTTAATGACCACTTGCAGGATAGTGGCGGAGGCGCCAACCACGAACGATCCCAACAAGAAGATGAAGAATCCGCCGGGAATGATGTTGCCCCCCACTTGCCAGCAAGCTTCGGGGAAGTGCACCGTGAAGTAGGAGGAGACGAAGAAGAGTCCCAAGCCCGCAATCATGACCAGCAGTCCGCGCATCAGCGTGCCTTTATAGCCGTGGTGGCTGATCCAGGAAGCCCCTACTCCGCCGCAAACGGGGTAGGCGAGGAACCAGGAGAAGGTGATGAGTGTGGCGAAGGTATTTTTGAGCCCGCCCACTTCGGAAAGGAAGGCTTCCTTCAGGGGACCTTGAAATTGTGTGTTGGCCGTAGTCAGAAAGCCGACGATGAAGAACAGGAACACCATCGTGATGAAAGGGCCTGTGTAGTTAATCTGTTTTTCTTGTTGTTTCATACTATTAAATGATTAAGTTTCGGATATGTGCGAGCATCTCCCCGGATATGTGCGAGTGACGCCCTGCTTTAACGACCGGTAGAGAGTCCCGCCGCCGCTGCACTGTCCAGCAGGAACTCGCAGTGGGGATGAAGTTGAAGGATGGAAGCGGGAACTTCCGTCGTGACGGGGCCTTCGAGCATCCGCTTCACAATGTCTGTCTTGTTGGCGCCTTTGGCCACCAATATAATGCGGCGTGCCTGCATAATGTTTTTTATTCCAAGAGTGACGCCTCCGAGGTGCTTTTCGGGAGGAGTATTGGTTTCGCGGCGGATGCGCACCTCCAGTTCGGGGTGCATGCCGGTGAGGCGCGTCTCGCTGTCGAAGGGACATCCCGGTTGATTGAATCCCAAGTGGCCGTTCTCGCCCAGCCCCAAGATCAGCAGGTCGATGCCGCCACGGGTCTCTATCTCGTTCTCAAAGAGGCGGCAGGCCCGGCCGAAGTCATCGCACTCGGTGGGAAGCATCAGGAAATTCTCCTCCTTGACGGAGAGTGCGTCCATCAGCTCCGTCTTCAGCATGGCGTAGCAGGCGCCGAAATAGTGGCGCGACACACCCGTCACCTCGTCCTGCCCGAAGAAGGTGATGCCGGATGCCTCGAACGGGTGCGCGGTATAAATCTCGCCCACCAGGCGGTGCATGTTGCCGGTGGTGCGTCCGGTGGAAAGGCCGATGACGCTCGCAGGCTTGTTCAGCATCTGGCCGATAATGCGCCAAGCTGCGACGCAATCAAATTCTCTCTCTGTAGGAGTTACTGTTATCTTCATGATTCAGTTCGTTAAGGTTCTACATATTCATGGCTACTGCCCCGGCGCCCAGCAGGCCTATGAAACCGGGATTCAGTTTGGTGATGACCACTCCGTTGGTAACAAAGCGCATGGTGGTGGGGTGCAGCCTCTCCAGAATCTTGCCGTGCATGTACCCGTCGGCTACTACACCGCCGCCCAGCACCACCGTGTCGGGATCTATCACCCGCACCAGATTCATGATAAGGTTGGCAAGCGCTTCCGCCGCATTCTCCACCAGCACGGAGCAGAGGGGATCTCCCTTTTGGGCAAGTGCAAATACCTCGCTGACGCTGACGCGTTCGCCCTTCTCTGCGGGAATGTGCAGGTTCGTCTCATAACGGGAGCACATCAGGCGGGCACAGTTGTCGAAGCCTATGCCTGCGGCAATGGCTTCCACACAGTCCATCCGGCCGCAGCCGCACTTTATGCCTACGTTGACGCCTACACGTACATGGCCTACCTCACCGGCATTGAAGTGACTTCCGCGTATCTGCCTTCCGTTCACCACCGTGCCCACAGCAATCCCCGTGCCCACGTTCATGTAAATAAAATTCTTGGATATTTGTCCGAACCCCCACACGCGTTCGGCACGCGTGGCGCTCTTTACGTCATTGTCTATGTGACAGGGTATGCCGTAGGTATCGGACAGTTCCTTGGCAAGTTCTATCGTCTGCGTGCGGCTGGGGTCTATCTGCAACCAGATGCCCTGTTCGGGATCCACGCGACCTATCAGCCCCACACCCATGCCCAGCGGCTTACGGTCGTACCATCCCACGGTACGGATGTAATCGTCGAGCGACGCTTTGATGATTTCCAGCGCTGCCTGCTGGTTAAAGTAGCCCGAATCGTATTTCTTGTACTTCAAAATATTCCCACGGCTGTCCACCTCGCCGATCAGCAACTTAGTGCCGCCCAAATCAAGAGCCAAATAAGTATCCATTTCCTATGTTTGTTAAATATCGTTTCTGTTTGCAATATTACGCACTATCAAGGAGATGGAGGTTTGTTTACCAACAAAAAAGGTTTGATACCTGTCCGCGGAGGTCACAGAGACCGCTTTCATTAGTTAAGAACCTTGCTGGGACTTATGCCGAACTGTCTCTTGAAACAGGTGCTGAAGTATTTCGGGTCGGAGAATCCCACCATCGTGGACACCTCACCGATGGTATATTTCCGGGTTCCCAAGAACTCCCTCGACTTATTGAGGCGGACAATACGTATAAAATCGTTGGGACCCTGCCCCGTCAACGTCTTCATTTTGTTGAACACGGCAGTGCGGCTCATGCCCAACGCCATGCAGAAGTCATCTATCGTCAACTCCGAATTGCTCATTTCCTCGGTGATAATCGCCATCACCTTCTCCAGAAAGGCCTTGTCCAACTGGCTGGTATATTCCGCCTCGTCCACCACCTTACCCATGGACAGCACCAGTTCGCGCAAATGCTGCCGGTTTTGCAGGATGTTCTTGATTCGCGCCTTCAACACTGCCAGGTCGAAAGGCTTGATGATATAGTCGTTGGCTCCCGCTTCCAGCCCGAAGATGATGTTCTCTCGTTCGCTAAGCGCCGTCAGCAGTATCACAGGGATATGGCTGGTGTCCACCGACGACTTCAGGATGCGGCACAGTTCATCCCCTTCGAGCACAGGCATCACAATGTCCGAAATGATGATGTCCGGATTGATATCTTTCGCCAGCGCCAGCGCCTTGCCACCGTCCGGCACACCTACCACCTCATATTCGGCAGACAGGCTGCCTGTCAGGTATTCCCTCATGTCTTCATCATCTTCCACCAGCAGGAGTACATTCTTGCCCGCAGGCTTGTTCTTCTTCCTTATGTCCTTTTCCATGACGGACGTTTCTGCAGCAGACGTTTCCTCAATATCGTCTTTCGACTCCACCGCCACACTCGACTTTATCCTCTGCGGGAAGCTTACCGTAAACGTACTTCCCTCCCCTTCCACACTGCTGAAGGAGATGCTGCCCGAATGCTGCTTCACAATGCGCCGGGTAATCATCAACCCTACGCCGGAACCGCTTTCCTCGACGTTCGCAGCGTTGCGCGCCCTGTAGAACTCATGGAAGATGTTGCCTTGTTCTTCTTTGGGAATCCCGATGCCCGTATCGCTCACCTCGATGCTCCACTGCTTCTTCGCCGTCTTTGTCCGCACGCTGATCGCTCCGTTTTCCGTATATTTCAGGGCATTGGAAAGCAGGTTGTCTATGATATGATCCATCTTTTCCCTGTCCATCCACACCTCATCCATGCCCGGCTCCACCTCCAATTGCAGTTTCACCCCCTTCTGCAAGGCTATCAGGCGGAACTCCGCTATCTTCTCTTTCAGATAGTCTTCTATGTGATAGCATGACACCTCCAGGCACTTTTCCGCCTGCCGTTCCTTCCTCTGCAAGTCTATCAACTGGGCAATCATGGCCATCAGCTTCTCCACATTCCTCACCGCCACTCCAAGCGTCCGCCGGCTTTCCTCCGGCAATCCCTCTTGTGCCTCAAGCTCATTCAAGGGAGCTTTTATCAAAGTGACCGGAGTGCGTATGTCATGCGCTATGCTGACAAAAGAGCGTATTTTGTCCTTTATCCGGTCTTCATTGAGCTTATGCCTCCAGTTCTGCACCAGCATGTAGGCAAAAACCGATGCAACGGCAAGATAGAGCAGGATTGCCCACCACGAAAACCAGTAGGGACGCGAAATAACGACTTCCAGCACACGTTCCCCTATCTGTCTCCCCGTATATTTATCGAAAGCCCGCAGACGGAACAAGTACTTGCCGGGAGACAAGTTCATATAGTTCACGCTCCGTACGGAGTTGGAACGCTCCCACTCCTTGTTGTAACCATCCAGCATATACTCATACCGGATGCGGTGCGGAGAGGTGAAATCAATGGCTGAAAAAGATATGGAGAACGAGTTCTGATCGTACTTCAGAATTATGCGCCGTGTATCGTTGATGTTCGTTGTCAGTAACGACCCCTTCATGCCCGCTTTCACCGACTCATAAAGCAACTTGAAGTCCGTGAATATCAGTTCCGCCGATCCATGCGATTCAAGATCCAGAGAGGGAGAGAAAACAACCACTCCCTCCGCCGTGCCCCAAGCAAGATGTCCGTCCGACAGGCGGAATGCTGCATTCGGATTGTAATATCCCCAGGAAACGTCCAGGAAATCATTGGCATTGACGATGATACCCCTCGACAAGTCGAGGCAATAGAGTTCTTTCTCGGTATTGAACCAGATGCTTCCTCCGTTGTCTTCAAGCAGGCTATTGACGGAATTGGACGCCAGCCCGTCGGCGGTGGTATAGACGCGTGAAGTCTGCTTGTCGGGGTTAAAGCATATAAGCCCTTCGCCATCCGTAGCCATCCATATATCTCCGGCCGAAGACTGCGTCAGGCAACGAATGGGATAATGCAGGGTAAAATTGCCGAACTGCCGCTGCCACCGAGCTTTCCCCGTAGCCTTGTCAAAGACCGCCAGCCCGTCGCATCCCGCCAGCAGCAGCGTGCCATCCTTTCCCGGCTTTATGTCACCCACACAGTGAATGGGATAATACGTATAGCTATCCGCACGCATGTTGTAACGGGTAAATTCACCTTCGATGCCTCCCAGCCAAAGGCAGTCGCCCTCCGCATGGATAGCATATATATAGTCTGTAGCCACTCCCTTATCCCGGTGCGCGTTCCGCTTCTCCAACTTCCTGACCCACCCCGTCTTCTTCGAAATGCAATAGACACCTATTCCATAGCCTCCTACCCACATATTCCCTCCGGAATCTTCGGCAAGCGCCAATACTACCGAACCTCCGCTGCCTGTTCCGCCCAGAAAGTGAGTCCATTTACGGGAAGCGGGCCGGTAAAGGCTGACACCCTCATTTGTGCCATACCATAAATCACCTTCGGAATCCTGCAACAGTACATTCACATGGTCTGATTTCAAGGAATTGGCATTGTTCTTCTCATGTCTGATTCTACGTACATCAGGCATAGCAGGGTCCAGATAGCTGATGCCGTTCGTAGTAGTGCTGATCCAGACTCCCCCTTGTCCATCCACACAAATATCAGAAACCGTATTGCCGTTCAGTCCCCTATCGTCGTCCTCATCGGTCATATAATGCTTCAGGAGCTGCCCGGTTGCCGCATCTATGCGGAGCATCCCCGCCCCGTCCGCCGCTATCAGCAGCGAATTGTCGGGAGTCTTCTCGAAAGTGCGGATAGGAACGTGAGGAACGAAGTCTCCTAACGAACGCACCTCTCCTGCCGTGCGGTCCAGTACAAAAGCGCCATCCGCAAAAGTGCCGATGAACAATTTGTTTTCCCAACTGTACAGGCACTCCACATTCATCTCTCCCGGAAGGGCAACCTTCTTTACGTGAAACGACTGTTTGCCGACAACCTTCGTCAGTTGCCAAACTCCTTTACCCGTACCGGCAAAGAACAGCCCCTCATTCACCTGCACCATGCAGTTCACCAGTTTGCCTTGTAAAGCGGCCGGAATCAGCCCCACGCCTTCTTCCCATGAGTAAACGCCGTTGGAAAGGCACAGCCAGAGCCGGTTGTCCTTGTCAAACAAGATATTATATAAAATGGGTAGTGACTGTAACTGCGTCAGATCCACACGCAAACGGAAAGCATCCGTCTGCCTATCATACGAATATACCATTCCGTTCTTCAGGGCTACCCATACATTGCCCGTCCTGTCAAGGGTCATGATGGTGGCGGACAATATGTAATTCTTGAAATCAACCGTCTCACCCAACCGGTAATGCTTGATCTCGTTTCCGTCATACCTGTCCATCCCGGCACGGGTATAAGCCCATATATAGCCTGCGGAATCCTTGTTTATCTGGAACACCTGCCTGCTGGCCAGCCCTTCTTTTATACTCAGTGAACGGAAAGAACCCGCGAAAACCGTCGGACAAAGAAGGAACAAAACCAGCCCTGTCAAAATCATGCCAAAGCCGTATCTTCTCCTTACATTCTCCGTGTTTTCTCCGTGTCTATAGAGAGGGAAGACACAGGGAGCAGGTAAGGAGAAGGTAAGGAGCAGGTAGGAGGCTGGCAAGTGCTTCGTAAATGTATGGATATTGAGAAAATATTTTGTCATAAGGAAAGTTATCTGCTCGGTTAGTATATCATATAATATTTTGTGAATGCAATATTAGTGGCAAATTTATAAAAAGTAGTCGAAAAACTATCCGAATGGGTTTGATTTCTATTACTTTTGTCCTCCGAATCAATAAACGACGGGAAACAATGCTCAGTAAGTTTAAATTAAACCAGCTCTACTTCAAGGATACACAGTTTGCCAACCTGATGACGAGACGCATTTTCAATGTGCTCCTGATAGCCAATCCTTACGATGCCTTCATGCTGGAAGATGACGGCCGGATCGACGAAAAAATATTCAATGAATATACTTCGCTATCCCTTCGCTATCCGCCACGCTTCACGCAGGTATCCACTTGCGAAGAAGCTCTGACACAACTGTCCAACATATCTTTCGACCTCATCATCTGCATGCCGGGCACGGGAGACAACGAGGGATTCGACGTGGCGCGAAGCATCAAGAGCCAATACGAGCAGATTCCGATGGTGATACTGACCCCTTTCAGCCACGGCATCACCAAGCGCATCGCCAACGAAGACCTGAGTTCCTTTGAATATATCTTCTGCTGGCTGGGAAACACTGACCTGCTGATGTCCATCATCAAGCTGATAGAAGACAAGATGAATCTGGAACACGACGTCAACGAGGTGGGTGTGCAGCTCATCCTGCTGGTGGAAGACGGCATCCGCTTCTACTCTTCAATCCTGCCCAACCTCTACAAGTTCGTACTGAAGCAGAGCCAGGAGTTTTCCACCGAAGCCTTAAACGCCCATCAGCGCACGCTGCGCATGCGGGGACGTCCTAAAATTGTGCTGGCACGTACCTATGAGGAAGCCATCAACCTTTACGAAAAGTACGGGAACAATATATTGGGAGTCATCACCGACGTACGCTTTCCACGGGTGGAGCGCGGCGAGAAGGACGGGCTGGCAGGCATCAAGCTCTGTGCCGCCATCCGCAAGGAAGATCCGTTCGTGCCACTCATCATCCAGTCCAGCGAATCGGAAAACGTGTCGTATGCCTCCAAATATGAAGCCGCTTTCATCGACAAGAATTCCAAGAAGATGGATGTGGACCTGCGGCGCACCATCATGGAGAACTTCGGCTTCGGTGACTTCATTTTCCGCAACCCCGACACGCTGGAAGAGATTGCCCGCGTAAAGAATCTGAAAGAGTTGCAGAATATCCTGTTCGCCATCCCGGCGGAATCTTTCCTTTATCACATCAGCCATAATCACATCAGCCGCTGGCTGTACTCGCGTGCCATGTTTCCGGTGGCGGAGTTCCTGAAACCCATTACATGGAACAGCCTGCAGGACGTGGATGCGCACCGCAAAATCATCTTTGAGGCCATCGTGAAATACCGCAAGATGAAGAACCAGGGAGTGGTGGCGGTGTTCAAGCGCGACCGCTTTGACCGTTACTCCAATTTTGCGCGCATCGGCGACGGTTCGTTAGGGGGTAAAGGGCGTGGACTGGCATTTATAGATAATATGGTGAAGCACCATCCCGAATTCGAGGAATTTGAGAATGCCCGCATTGCCATTCCCAAGACCGTGGTGCTTTGTACGGATGTGTTCGATGAGTTCATGGATACCAACAACCTGTATCAGATAGCCTTGTCCGATGCAGACGATGATGTTATCCTGCGCTATTTCCTTAAGGCCAAGTTGCCGGACAATCTCGTAGAAGACTTCTTCACTTTTTTCGATGTGGTGAAGTCACCTATCGCCATCCGTTCATCTTCGCTGCTCGAAGACTCCCACTACCAACCGTTTGCCGGGATTTATAACACGTACATGATTCCATATCTGGATGACAAATACGAAATGCTGCGTATGCTCGGTGATGCCATCAAGGGGGTATATGCCTCCGTTTACTTCCGCGACTCGAAAGCGTATATGCAAGCCACCAGCAACGTCATCGACCAGGAAAAGATGGCTGTCATCTTGCAAGAGGTGGCAGGCAATTACTACGGAGACCGTTACTACCCCAGCATGTCGGGGGTGGCACGCTCGCTCAATTACTATCCTCTCGGCGACGAAATGGCGGAAGAAGGCATTGTCAATCTGGCCCTCGGATTGGGCAAATACATCGTGGACGGTGGCATGACTTTGAGATTCTCGCCTTACCACCCTAACAAAGTGCTGCAAACAAGCGAAATGGAGATCGCCCTGAAAGAAACCCAAACCCGCTTCTACGCCCTTGACCTGCGTAATGCGGGACAGGACTTCTCCATAGACGATGGCTTTAACCTGCTGAAGCTTCATGTGAAGGAAGCAGAAAAGGATGGCTCACTGAACTATATCGCCTCCACCTACGACCCTTACGATCAGGTGATACGTGACGGGCTTTATCCCGGCGGACGCAAGGTGATTACTTTCGCCAACATCCTGCAACATGATGTATTTCCCTTGCCACGCATTCTGCAATTGGTATTGAAGTACGGACAACAGGAAATGCGCCGTCCGGTAGAGATAGAATTCGCAGCTACCATGAGCCGGGAGAAAGATAAGACAGGAACCTTCTACCTGTTGCAAATCCGCCCGATTGTGGACAGCAAGGAGATGCTGGACGAAGACCTTACTTCCATTCCTGAGGAGAAGATATTGCTCCGTTCCGACAATTCCCTTGGGCACGGCATCATGAACGACATCCGTGACATTGTTTATGTAAAGACCGATGATTACAGCGCCTCGCACAATCAGGAAATTGCCTGGGAAATAGAGAAACTGAACCGGCAATTCCTGGACGAAGGAAAGAACTATGTCCTTGTGGGGCCGGGCCGCTGGGGAAGCAGCGACACATGGCTGGGCATCCCCGTGAAATGGCCTCATATCAGTGCCGCCCGCGTGATAGTGGAAGCCGGATTGACAAACTATCGCGTCGATCCAAGCCAGGGGACACATTTCTTCCAGAACCTGACCTCTTTCGGCGTGGGCTATTTCACCATCAATGCCTTTATGAATGACGGAGTATATAATCAGGAATTCCTCAATGCGCAGCCTGCCCTTCACGAAAGCAAATATCTGCGCCACATCCGTTTCGGGCATCCGATAATGGTAAAGATGGACGGGAAAAAGAAACAGGGAGTGGTGCTGATGCCGGAATAACCGGCATCAGCACATTATCACGATCTGCCGTTGCGGTATTCCAGCGGGCTCATACCCACATATCGCTTGAAATATTTTCCAAAAAAGGAAATGTCGGCGAAGTTCAGAGAGTCCGAAATGGCCTGAACGGAGACACCGGTCAGCTTTAATTGTGACTTGGCATCCATAATGACCATGGAAGCTATGATCTCCATACAGGTTTTTCCCGTAATCTGCTTTACAACGGAGCACAGATAGGCATGTGTGATACCCAATTGCACGGCATACCATCCCACATTTCTCGACCGGGAATAATGCTGCACCACCAGTTGGGCAAACTTCCGGCACAATTGCTCATTCTTCGACACGGGCATCTTCTCCGCATTCTTGTCCTTATAAAGCAACCTCACGCCGGTGTGAATGGTAGCATAGAGATTCGGTGTCAGTTCTTTCCTCAAGTCTTCATTGAAGGTATTGAACACTTTTATCAGGAAAGAAAAGTAATCCTCCATCAGTGAAGCCCCTTGAAGCTTCAGCGAAATGACGGGTTGCCCGAAAGCTAAATAAACGGCTTCGAGCAGATGCTTGGCCTGCTCCGGGCTTCCGAGAAAACGTTCTGCGAAGCCCAAGAAATAAACTTTCAGTTCACCGTCTATACGATGTATCTGCAAGATGTTTCCCGGAGTCAGCAGTACGATATCCTGCGGATGCACAACTATGCGGTTCAGATTGACGGACGCTTCTATCTCTCCACCCATACAGAGTATCAGAACCTCACACTTCAGGCGCACAGGATAATCTTTATACAGGCTGAGCAATTCTTTCTTTATATCCGTTCCTGCCACCCAGTCTTCGGGCATGTCTATCTTGGGTATATCTTTTTCCATACAATTCCCGTTTTTGCATTATGTGCATACAAAATTAGTGAATTTGAAGAATTGACAAAATACAGAGATATGAATTTCCCATATAGTACAATAATTGCGATATTTAGACATATTCAAAACTTCCACTCTTTAAAAATCGGACAAAAATAGGAAAAACAAACCTTGTGAGTTCCTAAACAAATCAGTTACTTTGCAGCCGCTAAACTAAAGATTACGGACTACCCGAAAGTCCGGACAGGGTATTAATAAGGTATTAATTGTGTAAGTATATGACAAATGCAAAGATGTTACTTATGAGTTGTCTCATAGGTATGGGATTTATGGCAACTTCATGCTCCTCCAGCGAAAACGAACCTCAGTCAACGGGCGAAACAGGCAACATCAGCCTGAGCCTTACCGCAAGTACGGGATTCAGTGCCAATACACGCAGCGTGAATGAAGCCGACTATAAAAATGTGAATCAGTACACTATTCAAATTCTGAACAGTGCAGGAGTAGAAAAGGTGAATTATCTTTATGATGACCTTCCCTCCAAAATCAAGCTCGAAAACGGCTCTTACACATTGAAAGCTTTCTATGGCGAAGACAAGGATGCTTCCCGAAACGGATTTTACGTGGAGGGAAGCAGCACCTTCACCGTTCAGGGTGCAGACCAGACCCTCAATGTGGACTGCGCTCCGGTCTGCGGAAAGGTAGCCGTCAATTTCGATGAAAGTATGGACAAGTATTTCAGTGACTATTCCGTGGTATATGAGACGTCGGCCCTTACTGCCGCCAATACTACTGCGACATGGGTAAAGGCTGATACAGAACCGTGGTATTTGAAACTGAACAAAGACGGAGAAACAGTGAAAGCCACCATTCACGTAACCCGCACATCAGACGGCAAATCCATTACGACAGAAAAGACCTACAATCTGGAGCGCAACAAGTCTTGGACACTGAACATCGCCCCCAAGGACGACAATGGCAGCATGACCATCACCATCAGCATAGACGAATCGACAGAAGACCATGAAATAGACATCGTGGTTCCGTCTGACTGGATTTAAGCTATCTTCATAAAAAAATCAAAAAGTAAACGATAATGAAACGATTCGATATAATAACATTAAGCGTATTGGCAATCATCGCTCTGGCTTCGTGCGAACTGAGAGACGAACTGAAAGGGAACCTTACAAGCAAGACGGATACAGGCGCTTTGGAATTGAGCGTTGCCGTGAAGCAGCCCGCCGCACAGACACGCGCAGACATAAACACCGGTGACTTCCCGGTAGTGATAGAAGGAAAAAGCACAGATGTGGCTGACGTCAAAAAAGAATATGCCACCGTTGCTGAAATGCCGGCAAGTGTATCATTGGCTGTGGGCACTTATACAGTAACATCGCACACGCCGGGCACTCTCGAAAAAAAGATGGACAGACCTTACTACGGCGGAAGTACGGAAATGACAATAACGAAAGGGATCACCACAACGACCAACGTCACTTGCAAAATGAAAAACAGCCGGCTTCAGATGAATTACGGTGACGATTTCAAAAGCAACTTCCAGGCTTGGACCATCACGATAGACGACGGAACAAATACGGTGTTGTCCTACGACCATACAAACACCACCCCGGAGGCAATCTACTGGGCGTTTGATGAAAATGCAGTAACAGCCATCACTATCAACATCAAAGCCAAAACCACTACCGGAAATACAGTAAGCGAGAGCCGCACATTCAAAAAAAGCGATGCAGCACAAAAATATGATGATGTGACCGACTTCTTTAACGGCGGCGATGCACTGGACATCAATATGGGAGCAGTGGAATCTTCTACAGGAAATGTGACGGGAATTACCATCACAACGAATATTACTTTTGAGAACCACGGAGAAACGGTGGAAATTCCGGTGGATGACGAAACCGGCACTACCGAACCGACAGAGCCTACTGACCCAACTGACCCAACCGATCCGGACACAAATGCACCGACACTGAAACTGCCGACAAATGCAACCTATTCTGTGGACGGCACAGGAATGCCCGCAAGTGCAGACGCGCTGATTACAGCGACTGACGGATTAAAGAGTATCGTTGTAAAAATCACGGCAGGTAACGATGCTTTCGATGCGATATTAACCGATCTCAAGATGGATGGTCAAAGTTTCATAACAGGGGTTGACCTTATTGACAACGCTGATTTTGACAAATTGGTAAAAAGCGTAATAGGTGAAGCCGCATCGGCTCCACATGATGGAGATACGGAATATACTTTCCAAATCGGTGTCTTCTTTACCTTTTTGAACATAACAGGAGCGACCGATTCCGGCAAATCACACCAATTTGACATTACCGTAACAGACAAAAACGGAAAAACGGTAACAGGAACCTATCAAGTTACCATCACGGAATAAAAGGAAATGAAGAAGATGAAAAATATATATTCTATATTCACCATACTGTTTTTCACGGTATGCATATTCTCTTGCCAAGAAGAGGACAGCATAAATGAAGCCGGCTATCTTCGTCTGGCAATAGAGACGAACTCCTACGTCAATGCACAGACAAAAGTTGCAGATGATTATAATCCCAAACAAATCGCCATACAAATACTCAATGCAAACAATGAGGTTGTGAAAGAAGAAGATGATTGGGAAATGCTTAAAAACAAGCAGATAAGGTTGACACCGGGCACATATACCATCAAAGCCTCCTCCAATGGCTTTGATGGTTCGGAATCGGGTTTCGATATACCTTATTATGCAGGCAGCACACAAGTCACCGTTGTAAAAGGTAAAGAAGTGACCGCAGATATTACTTGTACATTGGCCAATGTCAAAGTTACGGTAAACTTCGACCGGACATTTATGGATGCTTTCAATTCTGCAGAAGCAACGGTCGCTTCCAAACTGAATGGAGTAGCAACATTGAACTTCAAAATGGGAACTGCCACGAAATCAGCCTATTTCCCTGTTGGGAATCTGACTTCTACCATTTCTGTAGTAAACCATGCCGGAAAGTCTTTCTCGCAGACCGACAAAATCAACGGCGTAAAAGCCCGCGACCATTATATATTGAACTATAAAGTGGCCGAAAGCGGTTCTGCCGGAGGCGTAAACGTCACGGTAGATGATACGCAAACCATTTATACATTTACATTCAATGTCTCTACGGAAGCTACCACAAGTCTGGACGTGAAGACCGCCAACGCGTGGAGCAGCTTCGCCTATCTGGAAGGCTCGATAGGTTCTTCCGTTGAAGAGCTTGACGCCACTTGCATGACTTTTGAATACAAATTGGCATCCGCGGATACATGGACTTCCATCACCGCAGCAAAAGACGGAGAAGCTTTTAAAGCTACATTGACCGGATTAACACCCAATACGGCTTACGTCTATCGGATGGTTTACAAGAAAGGCAGCAATGAATATGCAAGTGAGGCATCCAATTTTACTACAGAGAGCCAGACAGCATTGGTAAACGGAAACTTGGACGATTGGTACAAGTCCGGAAAGACCTGGTATGCAGCATCCGAAGCCTACTTCACCGCCAACGGCTCTTTCTGGGACTCAAGTAATCCGGGTACAACTACGGAGGCAGGGGCAATAATCAATGTCAACCCAACGCAAGGAAACAGTTCCACCGTACATACCGCGGGAGGAAAATCGGCAGAATTGAAATCGCAATACGCTGGTTTCCTTACTCTGGGACAGTTTGCTGCGGCAAGTTTATACACCGGAAGTTTCAGCGGATTGGTAGGTACAGACGGCGCAAAGATTGACTTTGGCCAACCTTTCACGGCTCGTCCTACGCAACTGCACGGTTGGTTCCAATACTCCACGGCAGCGATGAACTACGTGGGAAACAACACGCCTGCAAGCCTCGGCATCGTGAAGGGCGAGACGCCGGACGTATGCTCCATCTATATCGCCTTGACCACAAGAACCTACCAGGTGGACAATACTAAGACCGAAACTTTCATTGACTTTGACAATGACGAAGGTATCGTGGCTTACGGTGAACTTCCCCTGTCCGAGAGTGTCCCCACCAACGGTGCATGGAAAGAATTCAATATCGACCTGAAATACCGCAACCTGACTACCAAGCCCACGCATATCATTATAGTATGCTCGGCCAGCAAGTATGGCGACTATTTCACCGGCAGTGATAGCAGTTTGATGTACGTTGACGATTTAGAGTTGATTTATGGCAACACTCCTTCCGTCAAATAATACATCAGCCCAATTATAACCCTTAACCGTGAGGAGGCTTACAACCTCCTCACGGTTACAGTCGTTTTTTTATATATGAAAATCAAACAAGTATTATCCATACTGCTGCTATCGGCAGGAATTGCCTCGGCAGACGCAAGTACATTGCCGAGTGCAGGTGAAAACAATTCGCCGAAAGACAGCATCATCCTGGCAGATTCCGTAGGAAAGACTTACAGCACTGCCCCCGACGTAAAGAAGAAAAAGTTTGTACGCCCACAGCGTATCGACCGGGAAATCATGAAAACCGTATTCATTCCCAAGGGACAATGGATGGCAGGAGGAACAGTATCTTATTCGGAACACGACGAGGATAATCTGAATTTCTTAGTGCTGAAAAACGTGCAAGGTTTGGGCTATACATTCAATGTCAGTCCATACGTGGGGTATTTCTTCAAGGATAACGTATCCGCCGGCATGCGCTTCGGCTATAACCGCACCTACCTTGACCTCGACAATTTTGAATTGAATTTGGGAGAGGATTTCAACATCAACCTGAAAAATCTCTATTGGCTGGAACACCAATATGATGTTTCAGGATTTCTGCGCACCTACATGCCCATCGGGAAAAGCAAGATATTCGGACTGTTCAATGAAGTGCGACTGACATACGGATACTCCACCGGAAAGAATTCCACCGGTTCGGGCACAGAGTATGACGGAACCTTTGAACGGACGCACAGCCTGCAGATAGGTATCGCACCGGGAATGGCGGCATTCATCACCGACTACTCGGCAGTGGAAGTATCGGTGGGCGTAATGGGCTACAACTTCAAATGGCAAAAGCAAGTAACCAACCAGATAGAAACCGGTAAGCGGAGAACATCTTCCGGCAACTTCAAGATAAACCTGTTCTCCATAAACATCGGAATGACATTCTATTTATAAAACCGTAAACCGCAACTGAAATGAATATAAAGAATTTTGCATACCATTTGTTTTGTCTGCTGTCTGTTGCCGCCTGCGCCATAGAAAACGATATTCCCTACCCCATTGTGGATGGAAGCATACAGGCTATGGAAGTGGAAGGACAATGCGACGCTGAAGGAAACAGCAGCACGCAAAGCACCATCAACAAAACCAACCGTACCGTTATTCTTTATGTGGATGATACCGTGGACTTGAAAAAACTGCGCATCACAAAACTCACCGTAAACAACAACGCGGCACTCGTACTTGATTCTGCCGTATGCAACAACCATTCCAAATTCCCCGGCATGGGATTCGAGTCTCTGGACAACCTTCCCATATCTTCGGACACTCGCGTGAATTTCTCCGATGCCGTGATTTTCACACTACGAACCTATCAAGACTATCTGTGGAAAGTGACCGTAAAACAGATTCTCAACCGAAACATCGTTCTCGAAAATCAAATAGGAAAAGCCGTGATAGACGACATCAACCGGAACATCGTGATATATGTGGCAAAAAGCCAACCTTTGGACAAAATAAAAGTAACCGGATTCAACCTTGGCGGAGCACACGGCAGTGTTACTCCCGACCCCACTGCATCGGCAACCTTCGATTTTTCCGAACCTTGCACTTTCTACGTATCACATGCTTGGGAAGAAACCAGCCATAAATGGACGGTCTATGTCTATCAGACGGAAGACGGTGCATCCGCCTCAGCCGAAGTATTTCCGAGGACTACCAATGCCACACTGTCCGGCAACATACAGAGTGGGAAGACGCCTGTGATAGAATACAAGAAGGCAAGTGACAACACCTGGAATACATTGGCATCATCTGCCGTAAACGTCAATGGAACAAGCTATACGGCATCGCTGAGCAACTTGTCTCCCGGCACTGCCTACCAATATCGCGTGAGCGTGGACGGAACAGCCGGCAGCGCACAGTCGTTCAACACTGCCCCCGCCACGGCACTGACCGACGGTGACTTTGACAACTGGTATCAGGACGGCAAACTATGGAATCCGTGGAGTTCGGGCGGCACTTCTTTCTGGGACACGGGAAATCGTGGAGCCATCACCATCAGCGACAGCAACTCCGTACCCACAGACGAGACCTGCACCGGAACAGGACAAGCGGCTCTGCTGGAATCCAAATATCTGGTACTGAAGTTTGCCGCAGGGAATATCTTCACCGGCAGTTATCTGAAAACGGTGGGAACCAACGGCGTATTGAGTTTCGGCAGGCCTTTCACTTCCTTTCCGTCGAAGCTACGCATCCACTATAAATACACCTCCGTCACCATAGACAAGGCGGGAGACGATGATTATGCCTACCTGAAAGGGCGACCGGACTCTTGCCACATCTATATCGCACTTACGGATTGGAATGAACCGAGAGAAATCCGCACTCGCCCCAGCGAACGGCAATTGTTTGAAAAGAGTGATCCTAACATAATAGCATACGCCGAACTGATAAAGGGAGAAACCGTATCTTCTTATCAAGAGGTGGAACTTCCTCTGGAATACCGCTACACCAACCGTACTCCCAAATACATAGTAGTGGTGGCCAGTGCCAGCAAGTACGGCGACTTCTTCACCGGAGGTGTAGGGAGCAAGTTGTGGATAGACAATTTTGAATTGATTTACGATTAAAGTTTAAGTTTAGTGCATCCATATCAGTATGAAACGAATTATAAGACTTTTTTCTATATTGCCATTGAGCCTTTTCTTCATGGCTTGCCACAATGACGAAGAACCGGCTACGGAAAGCAAAGGATTCCTTATATCACTGGAAGATGAAGTGGTGGACATTGCTTCACGATCCACACCCGCCGAGATTGGGAAACCCGTTGCCGACAACTTCAGACTGAAGATAACAAGCCACAAGACGGGCGGAGACATCTATAATGCTGCTTATACCAGCAAAGTGATTCCTGCCTCTGCCGGCACTTACAGTTTGACCGCATCGTGTGGCGAAAATGCCGTATTGGCATGGGACAGCCCTTACTATGAGGGAATTGCAGAGGCGGAGATAACAACCAACAAAACCACTTCCGTCACCATTCCCTGCAAAGTGGCCAACAGCCTGCTTTCCATAACGTTCACCAATCCGGAAAGATTCGCTTCACAGTACAGTGCGTATGGAGTAAGAGTAAAGATAGGAGAATTCTCTCTCAACATAGAGAAGGAAAATATACAGAAAAGCGCCTATTTCCGGGCAGGTTCCGTCGTAGAACTGATATTCTACGGTACGCTGATTGACAACGGGCAGCAAGTTTCCATGCCCATCACCAACGGGAAGTTGCCTGCCACCTACGAGGCAGGCACGCACACCAAGCTGTCACTCACTGCGGCAACGCCCGTGGCCGGAACAATTCTCACGATAGACAAGGTGGAAGTGGAAAAAGTTACCATAGCAGCAACCATACCCATGGAGTGGCTTCCGAAACCGAAGGTATCCGGCTTTAACGGAAAGAGAACGCTTGAATATACCGAGACGGCAGATGCTCCGGCAGATGCAATCATCAGCTACAACGCCTATTCGCCGATACAGGACATAGAGTTTGCGTTTGACTTCAAGGACACACAATATACAAGTTACAACAAGACTTACACGCTCTCTGCCCTGACGGACGAGGAGCGCACAGCACTGAATGGCATAGGCATTGCACTGCCCACGCTCGACGGCAGTTCCACCGAAGGAACCATTGACCTGAAAGCACTGACAGAGAACTTGCAGACAAATGCAGGGACGGAAGTGGTGAACACATTCAAGCTCCGGGTGAAAGCCAACAACCGCTGGAGCAGCGAAGAAGGGGAAAGCTATACGATTGATGTGAAGAAGCCGGAATTCACGGTAAGCGTTTCTCCCGGAAATATTTGGACGAAGGAATTTACAATGAATGCCCTGAAGGAGAATCAAGTGAAAACCGGAAACTTTGACAGGCTAAGTAAAAATATGAGCTATCAATGCAGCACTGACGGCGTAAATTGGATGACATTAAACAGCGATTTGCGCAAAGACGGATTGAAGCCCAATACTTCATACTACATCAGAGGGGTGTATAGACAGGCTATTCCGGGAGAGACAGTCAAACTAAAAACGTATGACGCTTATCAAATACCCAATTCCACATTAGATAACGGATACTCTACAACATATCCCAAAAGCAAGAATCCTCTATATACCTTCAATGAAGGATGGATTGGAACACGGAATCCTTTAACATGCCACACAAGCGGAGTAAACGCATTCTATGTTTCAAAATCAAGCACATTACCTATCAGTGATAACAACAGCACCGTAGCACACATGATGACCATTGGCTGGGGTTCAGGAAACACATGTTCCTTCGGTAATAAATCAGGTAGTGTCATTTACAATATTTCTGCCGGTATCGTATGTGTCGGAGATTACAATGCAGACAATGACAATATCACCGCAAAAGAAGCGTTTATTCGTCCAACCTCGCTTAGCTTTACCTATAAGGCCGCGCCTTATAATAATGACGAATATCTAATCGAGATCTACCTGATAAACAAAACCGAAGATACCGAAAACATTATCGGCTTCGGTTCCATGCAGTCAGGGGCAACCGTCAGTGCTTATACGACAGTACCTATATCCATCGTCTATTATGACGCGATGAAAGAGATGCCCATTTCACACATTAAAATAATATTCAAAGCAGGTACAAAAGAGGATCGCGATCATCTTGAAGACAAATTCAGAGACGCAAGCGTCTGGAATGGATATACAAATGCATATATCGTAGGCAGCCAGTTCTGGTTAGATTCTTTTACTCTCAATTATGACAAATAACAATGAAACAGATACCATCTATATTAGCAATCGCATTCTTTCTGCTCATCTCTTGTCAGCAAGAAGAATCCCCTATTAAATCAGGCAAGGGCATCCTCTCCCTCACCTCCGTTGAAGTGCAGGCAGAAACCGTCAGTCAGATAACTACCCGTGCAGTTGCCCCCGGCCTGATTATCGAAATTATAAAAGAAGACGGAACAACCGCCGCAAAATATGATGAAGGAGCAACTGAAGCAACTGAAAAAATAGTGCTGGACGCAGGCAACTATACTCTGAAAGCCTACTCGCCCAACTATGGAACTATCTGGAGCAATAATGAAAAAGGTGAGCCTATCTACTACAAGGAACAAACATTCACCATCACAGCCGAAAAAACAAGCTACCTCACCCTGCAAGTTCCTATGACGAATATCGGCATCAGGCTTGTGCTGCCCGGCAACTTCAGCGACTATTTCGACAGCCACATCTTTCATGCACAAATAGGCGAACGCAGCGTCAGTCTGCAAAACGGAGAAACGGCTTACTTTCCCTTTCCCGAAAGCAGCGGCATCCACTTGCAATACACCCTTTCCGCCGTCAACAAAGACCACGAAACCATGCAGAAAGAAGCGACATACAACGGAACATTTGTGGCAGGACACCTCTATGAAGTGACTTATTCTCTTGCCACCCGTTCTCTCACATGGTAATTGCATTTCCGGCCAAAGAAAAGACTGTTATCATGTAAGGAAAACGGCCGCTTCAACGCGGGGAAAACGGCTTTCTCAAGAAACTTGTAAAATAAAGGAATTAATATTGCCCTTTTATTTACCTTTGCAAGAGATTCAACAAGAGAAAAACATGGAAACGATAAAGACCGACTCGATTCGTGCATGGATACTTGCTGCCCGCCCCAAAACACTGACGGGTGCTGTCGTCCCCGTATTAATAGGAACTTCCCTCACCCTCGCCGACGGACAGTTCAAAGTTATGGGCGCCTTATTGTGCCTGCTCTTTGCCTGCGGTATGCAAATAGCTGCCAATTTCATCAACGACCTGTACGACTATCTGAAAGGTACAGACCGTGAAGACCGCCTTGGGCCGGAACGCGCCTGTGCACAAGGCTGGATCACACCTGAATCCATGAAACGGGGAATAGGTGTCACAGTCATTCTCGCCTGCCTCACTGGCTGCGGACTTCTGTATGAGAATTGGGGAAAACTGCCCTATGGAGGATGGGAGCTGATACTTTTGGGATTGCTATGCGTGGTTTTTGCTTTCTTATATACAACAGTACTTTCCTATCATGGCTGGGGAGATCTGTCAGTCCTGATATTTTTCGGCTTTGTTCCCGTAGGCGGAACCTATTACGTGCAGGCATATACAATTACGGCAGATGTCATAATAGCTTCCGTCATCAGTGGATTGATAATAGATACCTTATTGGTGGTAAACAATTACCGTGACCGCGAGCAAGATGCAGCAAGCGGCAAGCGCACGCTTATCGTACGTTTTGGCGAACCTTTCGGACGCTACATGTATTTAGGATTGGGGATTGCCGCCACCCTCCTCAGCCTATGGTTTGCAAGAGACTGGAATCCGACTGCGATACTTCTTCCCTTTTTCTACCTCTTCGCTCATGTACGTACCTGGCAACGGATGTGCAGGATATACAGAGGTAAAAAACTAAACAGCATATTAGGCGAGACTTCACGTAATATGCTGCTTATGGGATTACTACTCAGTGCGGTAATTTTGATAGAGTTTCGGACAATCTCAAATCTACCGTAACATTTCTTCCCTTATCTTTTTCCATACATCCGTTCGTAATACTTCTGATAGTCACCACTGGTCACTTCTTCCACCCAGTCCTGATGGTTCAGATACCATTCGATGGTCTTCACAATGCCTGTCTCGAACTTTGTTTCAGGATACCAGCCAAGGGCATTGGTTATCTTCGTAGGATCAATGGCATACCGTTGGTCGTGCCCCAGACGGTCTTTAACGAAAGTAATCAAATCTTCGTTTATCCAGTTGATGTCAATCTGGCCGTCACTACCCTTTTCTTTCTTTTTCAAAACTTCACGATATAGCGGTTCTTCTTCCATCAAACGGCGGATAGTGGAAATCGTAAGTTTCACAATTTCCAGATTGCTCTTTTCATTATGTCCGCCCACATTGTAAACTTCTCCTTCCGCACCTTTGCGTACTACGAGGTCGATAGCCTTACAATGATCCTCCACATACAGCCAGTCACGCACATTACTACCATCACCATAAACCGGCAATTTTTTCCCTTCCAGTATATTCTTAATAATCAAAGGAATCAATTTCTCCGGAAAATGATAAGGGCCATAGTTGTTGGAACAGCGAGTGATGGTCACCGGCATTTTATAGGTATCATGATATGCCATTACTACCATATCGGCACTTGTCTTGGAGGCACTGTACGGGCTGTGAGGGCAAAGCGGTGTATGCTCTGTAAAATATCCTTCCGCACCCAGTGAACCGTAAACCTCGTCGGTAGATACTTGATGGTAACGTACGCCTTTACGCCAAGTGGGATAACCGGATTCATCTTTACCTGTCACCCAAGCACGGCGGGCAGCATCCAGCAAGTTCTGCGTACCCAGAATATTGGTCATCAAGAAAAGTTGCGGATTCTCAATGCTGCGGTCAACGTGACTTTCAGCGGCGAAATTCACTACATAGTCAAATTTATATCTGGAAAAAAGTTCATCTGCAAGTACACGGTCGCAGATATCACCCTTCACAAAGACACAACGTTCGTCATCAATGTCTCCGGCGATAGTACCCAAATTCCCTGCATAGGTCAAAGAATCCAAAATCACCACTTTAATGTCATTATGTTCAGCCAGAATATATTTGATATAATTGGCTCCGATAAATCCGGCAGCGCCGGTCACGAGATAAGTCTTCATATAATTACAAATTACTAATTGCAAATGAGTTCAGTATAATATGATAAAATAGGCCTCCTTCCCCTTTAGAGTAAAGAGAAAGCATTCATCGCCGTGAGTCGGCAAGCTCCATCAGATACTTGCCGTATTCTGTCTTGCCAAGCTGTTCACCAAGACAATATAACCGGTCAATATCTATCCAGCCCTTACGCCAGGCAATCTCTTCTATGCAACTGACACGAAATCCTTGGCGGTTTTGTATAGTGGCAACAAAGTTGCTTGCTTCGAGCAAACTGTCACAGTTGCCTGTATCAAGCCATGCAAAACCACGTCCGAAAAGCTCCACTTTCAATGTTCCTTCTTCCAAATAGAGGCGGTTTAAGTCGGTAATCTCATATTCACCACGGGCAGAAGGCTTCAAAGCGGCAGCCTTGGCTGTAACGGTGGAATCATAGAAGTAAAGTCCCGGAACGGCATAGTTGCTTTTAGGCTTCACAGGTTTTTCTTCAAGGGAAATGGCCTTTCCATCGGCATCAAATTCCACTACCCCATAAGCACGGGGATCTTTTACATAATAACCGAAGATACAAGCCCCTTTCTCGATGGAAGCGGCACGCTTCAGCATGGCTGAAAAGCCTTGCCCATAAAACATATTATCACCTAATATCAGACATCCGGATTCGCCGTTCAGAAATTCCGCACCCAAAACAAATGCCTGCGCAAGCCCGTTGGGGTGTTCTTGTATCTTGTAAGAGAAAGACATTCCAAGTTCTTCACCTGTTCCCAACAATTCACGGAACATAGGCAAATCCCGCGGAGTAGAAATTATAAGGATTTCACGTATTCCCGCAAGCATCAGAGTAGAAAGCGGGTAATAAATCATGGGTTTATCGTAAACAGGCATTATTTGTTTGGAAATAGCCTTGGACAAAGGGTAGAGACGGGTGGCACTGCCACCGGCGAGAATAATTCCTTTCATATTTCAGTTCTTTTGGTTTCTATAAAATCAATAGGAGAATAAAATAAGAAGGAGGACGATGCCCCACGGCTCTTGGTGCTATTCAGCCTACAAAGATAATGTAATCACTGCGGAGCACAAAATATTTTAATTTATTTTTAAGTAAGCAATACCATCAGAAGCCATTTATACCATGAGGCTGATAAATGGAACACATATAAAAATGGCAGTTCCGCAAAATTTTGATTATATGCAAACTTTAAACAGGCGAACAAGCACTTATATAAATATTTGATATAAATAATTAAGGAACGCCTTGTGATATTATAAAATATATCTATATTTGTACGCTTTACTGAAACAGAATAATTATGAAACAGCGAGCAACCATTGTTTTCATATCTTTTCTCTCCTTACTCCTATCCGGCTGCAGGTCGGAAACTTCTCACAGCACAGTTCATGCTCAGCAATTTCCGACAGACAGTACAATATTTTCCTGCCACAACATTGAAAAGCTAAAGCAAAAAGAAGACAGTTTCATCAGTATAGGAGATCGTCACAATGAACTGCTGGCAAAATTCACATTAGGAAAACGGTTGCGCGAAACATCCAAGTTTGAAGAAGCCATCAATTACCACCAAGCTGCGCTGACACTGGCAGAAGAATTGCGCGATACCATGGAAATCATCAATACCCTGAATCAGATCGGCACTAACTTCCGCCGTATAGGAAATTTGGAAGAAGCCTCCAGCTATTTATACAAAGGACTGTCATATTACAAACAATATAGCCGCAAAAACAATAAGCAAACCCAGAAAAGCATGATTTCCATTTTAAACGGCATTGGCAATGTACAGAAAGAACTGAATAATCCGGAAGCAGCGCTAACCCTGTTTTTCAGAGCCTTGCAGGAGGAAGAAAAAACAGGCAATACACTGGGAAAGGCCATTAATTATGCCAACATCGGCAGTACATACGAAATCATGGGAAAAAATGATTCAGCACGAGTGTTCTACCAGCATTCAATGGCTGCCAACCGGGAAATAAATTCTAAAGTAGGGATAGGGCTCTGCCACATTGCATTCGGAAATATGTATGGCAAAGAAGGTAAAAAAGAAGATGCCTTGAGGGAATACAAAAATGCCTATGAGATTCTGCTATCCGCAAATGACCATTGGCACTGGCTCATCAGCGCTACCTCCATTGTACGAATATACTTGGAGAAGAACGATCTGCAAGCTGCCGACAAGTATCTCAACGAATGTGTCGCCGAAATCAGGCAAATGAAATCCTTACGCGGTTTACGTGAAGTTTATGAACTCAAATCACAATACAACGAACAAAAAGGCCTGTATGCCGAGGCGTTGAAGAACTACAAACAGGCTATGCTCTATGACGATAGTCTGAAAAGCGAAAAGTCATTGAACCACATACACAACCAGTTAATAAAATTTGAACGCGAAACAAGCAAGCGGGAAGCCGACATAATTCGATCCGAAAAAGAAAGCCAGCGAAAATCTTATCTGATTGTTATCTTATGCTTGATTATAGGAGCTGCCCTGATTATTGTGTTTGTATTGCAAATACACTTACGTCTGCGCCGTCGGGGCATACTGGAACTGAAAAAGAAGAATGAAGAACTGTCTGCAATGAATCATCGGGCGGAAAAAGCCGAACAAATAAAAAACACTTTCATACGGAATATCAGCCATGAGATACGAACTCCTCTAAATGCCATTTCCGGCTTCTCGCAGGTGATAGCCTCCGATCCGGAACTGAACATGGAAGAACGCCAAGGCTTTTCTGAGTTGATCATAAAGAACACGGACTTGCTGACCAAGCTGGTGAACGACATTTTGGAGTTAGGTAACATGGGAACAAGCAAAATACAAATACACAAAGCAGAAGTATCGGCCCAAGAAATTATAAAGGAATTATCCCGTCAAATGATAACTCATGTCCCACAGGGAGTAAGACTGAAGCTAAGTTTTCCACAACAAGAAATCAAAGTCCTTACCGACAAACTGCGCCTGAAACAGATATTACAAAACCTCATCTCCAATGCGTGCAAAAATACAAATGAAGGCAGTATCAGCCTCAGCGTGCAAAAAACAGCATCTTGCGTCATGTTTACGGTCACCGATACAGGATGCGGCATTCCATCCGAAAAAGCAGACAGCATCTTCGGTGAGTTTGAAAAGTTAGACAACTACAAGCAAGGAGCAGGAATAGGACTAAGTATCTGTCGGATGATAGCCGAAGCTTTGGATGCCCGGATTTATCTGGACAAACAATATACCAATGGCGCCCGTTTTGTTGTGGAGATATGAAAGTTCTCAGCCTGCCAACTCTATAACCTCAAGGTCCTTGAAAACACCATTATCCACTGCAAAGCGAACCAACGTGCGCACTTTATGGAAACCGGAAATACCAGCCGCCCCCGGATTGATATGAAGCATATCCAGCGTTTTGTCATACTTCACCTTTAATATATGGGAATGTCCGCTGATAAACAACTTGGGCGGATGCACCAAAATGCTGCCTTTAATGGAAGGATCATAATTACCGGGATAGCCACCGATATGCTTCATCAAGACTTCAGCCCCATCCACAGTGAAACGCAATATCTGTGGATAAAGACTGCGGATTTCCTGTCCGTCTATATTGCCATACACTGCCCTAAACGTACGGAAAGCCGCCAGTCGCTGTGCCACCTCCAGTGATCCTATATCACCCGCATGCCATATCTCATCGCACGATTCAAAATATTGCAGATACTTCTCGTCCCAATAAGAGTGTGTATCTGATAATAAACCAATTTTTGTCATTCTTCTATTGTTTATTAGAACAAAGGTAATTATATTTGGGAAAAGTTTATCCGATGATTTATCATTAAACCTTAAATTCCATGGAAAACAGATATTTCAAACGTGACATCAGTTGGCTGTCATTCAACTACCGCGTACTGCTGGAAGCCGAAGATGATACATTGCCGCTGTATGAGCGCATCAATTTTATTTCGATATACTCCTCAAACTTGGAAGAGTTCTATAAAATACGCGTGGCAGATCATAAAGCGATAGCAACGGGAGCCGTGCAAAATGATGAAGAGTCTGTGCAGTCCGCCATTGAATTGGTAGAAGAAATCAACAACGAAGTAAACCGTCAGTTAGAGGAACGTATCCGTATCTATGAAGAGAAGATACTGCCCGCCTTGCGCAAGCATCATATTGTATTTTATCAAAGCCGTAATGTAGAACCTTTCCACAAAGAGTTTCTACGTGACTTTTTCCGCGAAGAGATCTTCCCGTATCTGGCCCCCGTTCCGGTAAGTAAAGACAAAGTTACATCATTCTTACGTGACAACCGGCTTTACCTTGCCATACGCCTGCATCAAAAAGATATATCCGGCAACTCCTCCGACCACACACAATACTTTGTAATGAAGCTGCCTTATAGCAAAGTTCCGCGCTTCATCGAGCTACCCAAAGTGGGAAAAAATTATTATTTGATGTTTATTGAAGACATCATTAAAGCCAATATAGATACGATCTTTCCCGGTTACGAAGTAGAAAGCAGTTATTGTATCAAGATTTCACGCGATGCGGACATCCTGATAGACAATGCCGCCAATACGTCTGAAATCATTGAACAGGTGAAGACCAAAGTAAAGAAGCGCAAAATCGGAGATGTCTGCCGTTTTGTATATGACCGTGCCATGCCACAAGATTTTCTGGATTTTCTGGTAGATGCATACCACATAGACCGGCGTGAGTTGGTTCCGGGCGACAAACATCTCAATATGGAGGACTTGCGGCATCTGCCCAATCCCAGCCAGACCGTACGTCCCATCAAGAAACCTCAGCCCATGAAGTTGACCCGCCTGGACGAACGCGAATCAATCTTCAGGTATGTAGAAAAGAAAGACCTGTTGCTTCATTATCCATATCATTCTTTCGACCACTTCATACATTTCTTATATGAAGCGGTACACGAACCTACCGTCAAGGAAATCATGGTCACCCAATACCGGGTAGCCGAGAACTCCACTGTAATCAACACTTTGATAGCCGCCGCACAAAACGGAAAGAAGGTTACTGTGTTCGTAGAACTGAAAGCGCGGTTTGATGAAGAGAACAACCTTGCCACAGCCGAAATGATGAAGGCTGCCGGCATCAATATCATCTACAGCATACCCGGTCTGAAAGTTCATGCCAAAGTTGCTCTTATACTGTGTCGCAACAAAGAAGGCCACAAAATGACCAGTTATGCTTATATCAGCACCGGCAATTTCAATGAAAAAACCGCCACTCTCTATGCAGACAGCGGATTGTTCACCTGCAATCCGATTATTGTCAATGACCTGCATAACTTATTCCGCACACTGCAAGGGAAAGAGAATCCCGTCTTCCACCGTCTGCTCGTAGCACGGTTCAACCTGATACCGGAACTGAACCGCTTGATAAATCACGAAATAAAATTGGTTCGAGACGGGAAGCGTGGCAGAATTATCCTCAAGATGAACGCCCTGCAAGATCCCGCCATGATAGAACGCCTTTACGAAGCCTCACAGGCAGGTGTTGAAATAGACTTGATTGTGCGCGGCATCTGTTGCCTTATTCCCGGACAAACATACAGCCGTAACATAAAGATTACCCGCATTGTGGATACTTTCCTCGAACATGCCCGTATATGGTATTTCGGCAATGGAGGCGATCCAAAGCTCTTTCTGGGCTCACCGGACTGGATGCGACGTAACCTCTATCGCCGCATCGAAGCTGTAACCCCCATACTGGATTCGGATTTAAAGCAGGAATTGACAGACATGCTCTCCATACAACTGTCCGATAAACGGAAAGCCTGTTTTGTGGATGAGCATTTACGTAATCGTTGGAAATCCGTCCATCCTCAAAAAGAAAAGATACGTTCACAATACACTTTCTATGAATATCTGAAAGAAAGATTGTAATACGGATGTAATATGTATGACATTTCCCTGCAACACGGTTTACGTTCCTTTGCAGCCAGAAATAAAATACATATTTATGGAAACAATCTACTTATGCATCGTCATCTTCCTGTTCGTGCTCGCGGTATTCGATCTCGTGGTGGGCGTCAGCAATGATGCGGTGAACTTTCTCCAATCGGCTGTCGGGGCAAAGGCAGCATCTTTCAAAACGATACTGTTCATTGCTGGTATCGGTGTCTTTGTCGGAGCTTCTTTAAGTAACGGCATGATGGACATCGCACGCCACGGCATCTATCAGCCAGAACATTTTTACTTTGCCGAAATAATGTGCATATTGCTGGCGGTGATGCTGACAGACGTCGTATTACTGGATGTCTTCAATACGATGGGGATGCCTACTTCCACCACCGTATCTATGGTATTCGAACTTCTGGGAGGTACGTTTGCACTGGCACTTATCAAAGTGCAAGGCAATGATCTGGGATTTGGCGACCTTATCAATACAGACAAAGCACTGTCTGTCATTATGGGTATCTTCGTATCTGTTGCCATTGCATTTTTCTTCGGTATGCTGGTGCAGTGGATCGCACGTATCGTGTTCACCTTTAATTATAAAAAGCATATCAAGTACAGCATTGCTCTTTTTGGAGGCATCGCAGCAACCAGCATTATCTACTTCATGCTGTTCAAAGGGCTGAAAGACAGTTCGTTCATGACTCCCGAAAACAAGCTTTGGCTTCAAGAAAACACATTGATGCTATTAGGAATCACATTTGTATCCTTCACCATCCTGATGCAGATATTACATTGGTGCAAAGTTAACATTTTTCGCATTGTGGTGCTTTTAGGTACGTTTGCCCTGGCTCTCGCTTTTGCCGGAAACGACTTGGTGAACTTTATCGGAGTACCTCTTGCCGGATATTCCTCTTTCATGGATTATATAGCTAACGGAACAGCCGCCGGGCCTGATGGTTTCCTAATGACCTCTCTGCAAGGTTCGGCCAAAACACCCTGGTATTTTCTTTTCGGAGCAGGCGCCATTATGGTATATGCACTTTGTACCTCCAAGAAAGCACACAATGTAATTAAAACCTCCGTTGACCTTGCACGTCAGGATGAAGGCGAAGAAAACTTCGGCAGCACTCCGATAGCCCGCACATTGGTACGGTTCAGCATGAATCTGGGTAACGGCCTTGCCAAGATAATGCCCGAAAACAGCAAACAATGGATAGAAACACGTTTCCGTAAAGATGAAGCCATCATAGCCGACGGGGCCGCTTTCGACATGGTACGCGCATCTGTCAATCTTGTACTTGCCAGTCTGCTCATCGCACTGGGAACTTCACTGAAACTGCCTCTTTCCACTACTTATGTGACATTTATGGTTGCAATGGGTAGTTCACTTTCCGACCGTGCCTGGGGGCGCGACTCTGCCGTATTCCGCATCACAGGTGTACTGAGTGTCATTGGAGGCTGGTTCATCACTGCCGGAGCAGCATTTACCATCTGCTTTTTTGTAGCTCTGATTATCCACTTCGGAGGAACCATTGCCATCATAGCACTTATAGCGCTGGCTGTATTCTCACTGATCCGCAGCCAGATGAGCTATAAAAAGCGCAAAGCAAAAGAGAAGGGCAATGAAACACTGAAACTGCTGATGCACAGTACCGACAAAGATGAAATCATAAAACTACTCCGCAAACATACCCGTGAGGAACTGACCAAGATCCTTGAATTTACGGAAGAGAATTTTGAACGTACTGTAACAGCATTTCTGCACGAAAATCTGCGCGGACTACGCCGTACCACAGGTTCGGTAAAATTCGAGAAACAACTTATCAAACAAATGAAACGTACGGGTACACTCGCCATGTGCCGTCTCGACAATAATACTGTACTGGAGAAAGGCCTTTACTATTATCAAGGCAACGACTTTGCCAGTGAATTGGTATATAGTGTGGGACGCCTCTGCGAACCATGTCTGGAACATATTGACAATAACTTCAAGCCTCTGGATGCCATTCAGAAAGGAGAGTTTGCCGATGTCACGGAAGATATTACTTCCCTGTTGCAGATATGCCGGCATAAATTGGCGGACAATGACTACAAAAACTTTGATGATGAAATACGCAAAGCCAACGACCTTAACAGTCAGCTTGCACACCTGAAACATGAGGAGTTGCAGCGCATCCAGACACAGAGTGGCAGTATCAAGGTAAGCATGGTTTATCTGACCATGATACAAGAAGCCCAGAATGTAGTGACTTACACTATCAACCTGATGAAAGTAAGCCGCAAATTCCAAGCAGAAGAATAAAAGACATACAAATTTAAGCAATGAAGGGCAGATTGAGAATTGACTCAATCTGCCCTTCATTCTTCACTCCGGCATCGGGCTTTTCAAACAATTCAATCCCATCTTCTCGGCACGTTGTAGCATAAAGCTACGGGCAGCTTCATACTCATTGGGAATTATGCCATCCAGAATGGCATCCTTAATGGCGCTTTTCAGTACCCCTACCTGCCGGCAAGGAGACAAACCAAACGTTTTCATTATTTCCTCTCCGCTGACAGGGGGCTGGAAATTACGCACCCGATCCCGTTCTTCCAAGTCTTTCAGTTTCCGACGCACCAACTGAAAGTTATCCAGAAAGCGCTTCTTGCGTTCCACATTCTTGGAAGTGATGTCGGCTTCACACAAGATCATAAGATCATCTATATCATCCCCTGCCTCAAACAACAGGCGACGAACAGCCGAATCGGTCACCACATCATCCGCTATCACAATGGGACGCATATGCAAGCTCACCAACTTCTGTACGTATTTCATCTTTTCATTCATGGGTAATTTCATCTTGCGGAAGATATTCGGTATCATCTTCTCACCGATAAAATTATGATTATGGAACGTCCAGCCTACACGGGGCTCCCAGCGCTTGGTCACAGGTTTTGCAATATCATGCAGGAGGGCTGCCCACCGTAGCCAGAGGTTATCGGTGTTCTTGCAGATGTTGTCAAGCACTTCAAGGGTATGGTAAAAGTTATCCTTATGCGCCCTTCCGTTGCGGGTTTCCACTCCCTGCAAGGCTACAAGTTCCGGGAAAATAAGCTCTAACAAGCCGCAACGATCCAAGTCGATGAATCCCCTGGAAGGGATAGGAGAAAGAATAATTTTATTCAGTTCATCTGCTATGCGCTCTTTGGAAATGATCGAAATACGTTCGCGATTGCGACACAAAGAATCAAAAGTGCCATCATCTATATAAAAATTCAATTGGGTGGCGAAGCGGATGCAGCGCATCATGCGTAAAGGATCGTCACTGAAAGTGATGTCCGGATCAAGTGGAGTACGGATGGTTCGTTCTTTCATGTCTTGCATGCCTCCAAACGGATCGACCAGTTCACCATACCGTGCCCTATTCAGGCAGACAGCCAATGCATTGATGGTAAAGTCACGGCGATTCTGATCGTCTTCCAGCGTGCCGTCTTCCACAATGGGTTTGCGGGAGTCGTGTGTATAGGATTCTTTCCGTGCTCCCACAAATTCTACCTCCACACCGCGATACTTCAATTGTGCCGTGCCGAAATTCTTAAAGACAGAGACATGTGCGCCACGTCCCAAACGCCTGCCCAATGCTTCGGCCATCGCAATGCCGCTACCTACCACCACCACATCAATATCCTTGGATGGACGTTGCAGGAAAATATCGCGTACATATCCTCCTACCGCATAGCATTCCAGCCCCAGCTCATCAGCCGTTGCTGATATACTTTTAAATATGTCGTCACTAAAAAATTGCTTCAGTTCTTCTGCAGTCAACTCTATCATTTGTCAATAAATCATTTTGAGGATGCAAAGATACAGATATTATTTCTATTTTTGCTCCCGCTAACTCCAAGAACAACAATTATGAAAAAAGTGGTGCTCCTTATGTGCTTATGCTGCACATTCCTTTCATGCGAAGATGTGGAAAAGAAAGCCGTCGAAAAACTGCAAATCGCCCGTGAAGCCTTTGAACGCGGCGACTATAACGAAGCCAAAATACAGATTGACAGCATTAAGATCTTATACCCCAAAGCCTTTGAAGCCCGCCGTGCCGGCATAGGACTGATGCAGGAAGTAGAACTGAAGGAACAAGAAAACAGTCTGACTTATCTGGACAGCATGCTCCAAACCAAGCAGAAAGAATTCGAAGCCATCAAAGGCAGGTTCGTTTTCGAGAAAGATGTCGAATACCAGAAAACGGGCGATTACCTGCATCCGTCACAAGTGATAGAAAAGAATCTGCATCGCTCTTTCCTCCGTTTTCGGGTAGATGAAAACGGAGTTATGACCATGACTTCCATCTATTGCGGCTCGCAGAATATCCATCATGTAGGTGTCAAGGTTACTGCTCCCGACGGCAGCTTTGCCGAAACTCCCGCCTCCAAAGACAGTTATGAAACCACGGATCTGGGAATGAAAATCGAAAAAGCAGACTACAAAATTGGTGAAGACGGCAATGTCATGGGATTTCTCTATCTGAACAAGGACAAGAACATCAAAGTGAATTATTTGGGGGAACGCCCCTATTCCACCGATATGACTCCTGCCGACCGGCAGGCACTTGCCGCTACCTATGAATTGGCTCAGATACTATCTTCCATGACAGAAATTAAGAAGAATATGGAGGAGGCCAAGCTGAAAATTGAGTTCGTGCAACGAAAAATAGCGGATAGAGAGGCAAAAGAAACAGAATAAAATAGAGAGAATGGCATTTTGAGTTTATGACTGATAAAAACGAATTCGGGGCAACTTCTCACGAAGTTGCCCCGAATTGTTTCTTTCTTGTCAGAGTAAAGAAACTATTAATGTAAAATGAAAACTTGGAGAGAATCTAATGCATTTCCGTTATTTCAAAATAATCGGCATAATCTCCGAAAGGGCCTGCCGATACAGTCCATGTATATCCAAAAGTAAATAGCTTACTGTCCGTATCGTAACCACACTCATCCTTTATAGGAGTAGCCGATACCATGCCGTATCTGGAATGCACATAACCTGTGGTAATGGCCTCTCCACCATTCACTGTAATGGAAGCGCCACCATCCCAAGTGAAAGTCACGTCATATCCCGGCATCCAACAGCCGGAAAAACGATATAGGTTGAGAATAGGCGAATATTCCAGCTCAGCTTCCCAGCTATCTCCAAAGAACTCGCAGGTATAAGTACCGTTGGCATACGGTTGATAATCTTCTTTCAGGACACTTAGTTCCATACGTGGATATACTTCCGTTTCTGCATACTGATGTGTGTATGCTTCGGGAATGGCAAGTGATAAAGCATATTTCTTGAACATCTGCATTTTTGCACTTGCCGTGATAGTAATGGTCTTGCTTGTTTCTCCGGAAGCGAAGTCCACAGTGGCAGGCACAGTGAATATGCTGTCGTGCGGAGTGGCCACAATCAGAGGAATACTCTCGGCGGCAGTACCATTGCTGCGCTCCACCGTTATGGAAAACGTATTTTCATCGGTAGCCAATACCGGTGATGATTCGTTGCTTGCGGCAAAATATACATTCTCGCCACTGTTTGCCGCAGAGCCTGATACATAGTCATCATTATTGCTACATGCCGTGAAAATACAGCAGGAGGCGACGGCTAATAAAAAGTATCTATTGAATAGTTTCATCTTTTCTTTTTATTTTAATTAATTATTACTAATCATTTAATCGGTCACTCCATCCAATAAGTTCGCATTCTGTCCGGCCACAGGCTGTGTCCCCTCTGTGTTTTCGGTAGCAGGAATACCTTGATTGTTATTAGTTTCTTTTTGAGGGAAACGGAGCAATAGATAACCGTCATTAGCCTGAATATTGAAAGCGAAAGCATCCGGCCAAATGCCTGTGTTGCCGCTATGGAAACGTACCACCGGCTTGTTTAGACGCATAATGTCGGCCATAACAAAGCCTTCGCCCCAAAGTTCTATGCGGCGTTGTTTCCAGATTTCCGTCTGAAGTGCTTCCGCCGCAGAGGCAGTACAGGAATAATTAGCATCACGATAGTTTTTTACAAAATCTTCAAGCACTTTTTTCCCTTCGGAAGTACTTCCACTCATGGCAAGGCCTTCAGCTTTAATCAGTATCAGTTCTTCCACACGCATCAAACACCAGTCGCAATCATTGGTAGTGCTGCCAATCCCGCTTTTCATGCCAAACTTCACATTTGTGTAAGGAGTAAAAGCTACTTTTACATCTTCTATTTGCAATGGGGCAATGGCATCTCCGGTCACTCCGTTCCAAGAGATGGTGGAAAGAAGTGGAGAATGCAGTTTTTCGTTCACCCACCAACCTTTGCGCACATCTGTATCCGAGATTTTATTGTAAAGCAATGGATTGATACGCTTATAACAGCCCACGCCGGCGGTATAACTCATGGCAGAAAAGGAAACTATTTTTGAAGGCCAAGTTGGCAATCCATCGTTGCCCGTGATATTGGCAGCCTCAATCAGCAGCCCCCACATCCAGTTGTGCTCGGCTAATTGACAGAAAGCCGGAGTGCCGACCTCGGTCATTGAGGCAGGAGTATATCCTGCCAATGCCTTGTCTGCATCGGCGGCAGCCTCTGCCCAATTCCCCATATACAGATTGGCGCGTGCGCGAAGGCCGTAAGCCACTTGCTGGTCTATCTTTGTTTTATCAGGGCGTTGGTAGCCTTCCAATAGACTGATGGCATCATTTAAATCGCTTATGATCTGAGCATATACCGCTTCCACGGTAGCGCGAGGATTATTGCTATAGTCCGCCGTTTCCGGTGTAACGATAGGTATGCACGGTTTGTCTTTGCTGCTTGCATAGTTGAATTGATAGTAAGGCGCAAGTCCTAAATAATCAAAAGCACGCACGGCCTTTGCCTGCCCTATATAGTATTGCAGGTCCTTATTGTCCGTTTCCGGGTCAATGGAGGTCAGCAGGTCATTAGCAAGTTTTATCTGATTGTAAAAGTTGGCATAGCGTGCATACGGATTGGCATAATTGGCATTGCGGTCTGAGTATTCGCTGCTGACACTAAACCAATTATATCCACTGTTGTCGCACACCATATCCGGCCCGTTCAACTCTTGAGACAGATAAACGGAAGGAAGTCCGAAGTCATCATCGCGTGTGATACTTGGAAAGGCGCAATATTGCATTCCCATATAAGAATAAACTCCAGCCAAGTCTGCTGCTACACGAGCCGGTATGGTAGAAGTGGTTTCGTTTACCTGTTCTTCGGTGATGCTGCTGCCCTCTGGTTTCATGTCATCCATGTCCGAGCAGGCGATTAATGTGAGACATCCCAAAGCAAATAGTGAAAATTTACTGATATATTTCATAATTCATTACTCGTTTAGTTAGTTAAAAAGAAAGAGTGATGCCACCTGAGATGTTACGCATGGCAGAATATGTAAAGTTACCGGCCGTGATAGAACTTCCGGTTCCAAGGCGTGAACGCGGGTCAAGTCCCTTGCGTGCGGAGATAACTCCTAAATTATCACCGGTGACGTAAAGACGCAGGCTTGAAATGCCGATAGTTCTCAGCCAAGCTTTTGGCAAAGTATATCCTAACGTGATGTTGTTGATGCTCAGATAGTCTGAACTTGTAAGGAAACGGCTTGAGTCCAGTTGATAAGAAGCATCGGAGGCACATAGCCGCGGAACATCCGTATAGCGGTTGTCCGGAGTCCAGGCATTCAAAATGTCTTTAGACCAATTAGTACCTGCCATAGATGCATAGCCTGTGTGCATCATTGCTTGATAAGTACCGTCATACAGCTTACCACCCAATTGATAGGACAATTGTACGGTGAAATCAAAACCGTAGAAATTCAGAGTAGTGCCGAAGCCGCCATAAACCTTGGCAAGCGTACTGCCCAAGTCGGCCTGCTGTGCCTTGCTGTAATCGGTGGTTGTGGAATAGTTGCCGTTATCAGGGTCAACATAGTAGAGGGCCTGTCCGGTTTCCACATCCACTCCGGCGTATTGCTTCAGATAGGACTGATACAGTGAGCCGCCGATTTTATAAATATACGAACTTCCTTTGATGCCTGTTTCTTTTACGTTATTGGCAAGATCGGTGATTTTGTTCCTGTAATGTGTCAGATTGAAATTGGCACTCCACTCAATGTTGCGCCCTTTCAGCAATATGGCATTAATGTCAAGTTCCAATCCCTTGTTCACAATAGAACCTACATTTGTCGGAATAGAACCCGTAGTGATACCCGATGACAAGGGAACAGGCTGGTTATAAAGCAAGTCCTTGGTCTTGCGGCTGAAGTATTCCATTGTACCGGTGAGGCGTCCTTTAAACAATTCAAAGTCTATACCGGCATTGAAGGCATAGGATGTTTCCCAAGTCAAATCCTTATTCCCTTTATAAGTCATGGTTTTAGAATATTCTCCGGTAGTTTCACTGTAAGTCACGTCAAACTGGTCTTGATAAGCATAATAGTTACCTATATTATCATTACCTTGGATACCCCAACTGGCTTTCAACTTCAACATATCAATCCACTTTAGTTCGCCCATGAAGGCTTCTTTTGAAATCAGCCACGCACCACCAATGCTGCCGAAATTACCCCAGCGGTGACTTTCGGCAAAACGTGAAGAAGCGTCACGGCGATAGGATCCGCTCAAGAAATACTTACCGTCATAATTATACTGGATACGGCTCAAGATACCTTCCGTCATATAATTGTCAGTATAAGAATTCAATTTCTTGTTACTCGTACCACCGGCATTGTTCAATTCACCGATGAACGGATCATACAAATGGTCGTTTTGTCCGGTCAATGACTGGATTTTCAGTTTATATTGTTCATAACCGGCAAGGATGTCAATATTGTGTTTATCGGCAAATGTATGCGTATAAGCAGCGAGGTATTGAGTGTTGACACCGGACAAACGGTAGCTGCGCACATAGGCCGAACCGTCACTTGTTTCGTTACTGCCTCCCCAACGGCTGTATAAGGCATTGATGCGTTGGTTGGATTCCGTAGCCGAGATGTTGGCTGTCAATGTCAAGCCTTCTATCGGAGTGATGTTGGCATACCACTTACCATTAAATGTGCTGTTGGTATTGGTATAACGGTCATTGTCGATACTGGCTGCAGGACGTGCGGGACTCATGAAAGCACGCTGGAAGTTGGTAGATGTAGCGCCATTGTCATAAATCACATATCCCGTAGTCTCGTTGTGCATGATATTGCCCGTTGCATCACGCACATACATCGGATAGATGGGGGCAATCATATTGGTCAGGTAAAACAGGTTGGCGCTTGAGCCCCAGCTTGTAGATCCATTTTGATGCGATGTACTTTGTGTATAAGCCATGTTAGTGCCTATCTTCAGCCATTTCTTGGCTTGATAGTCCATATTTCCACGTCCGGTATAACGGGAAAATTTAGAATTCTTGATAAGACCGGAATCATCCAAATAGCCTACACTGGCATAATAACTAAGTTTGTCCGATTTGCCCGAAACATTGACGTTGTATTCCTGACGCAGATTTCCCTTTCCAAAAATCTCGTCATACCAATCATCCGAAGTATAATAATAATCTCCATCACTATAACCCAGTGTGGCATTGGGATTCAGTTTGAAATTGGTTCCGATAAGTTTCTCTCCTTCGGGAACCGTATATATCTGATAACCTAATCCCCCATTCTTTACATCCAGCAGATTCTTGTCGGCGTATGCATAAGAAGCAGCGGCGGAAGCTCCTTTGTAAGCTTGCGAGTTATAGAGTGCCTTGTACATGGTTTCATAATACTGTGCCGGACTGTCAATAATATCATAATTGGGTACTGCACGTTTATTAGACCCCCATTTGGCATCCACCGTAACTTTAGCTTCCCCGCTTTGTCCTTTCTTAGTAGTGATCAAGATGACACCATTGGCTCCACGAGCTCCATAGATGGAATTGGCGGCCGCATCCTTTAGCACGGTCATCGATTCGATGTCCGAAGGGTTAATGGTATTGATAGCACCGTCAAACGGTACGCCATCGACTACATAAAGAGGGGCATTGCTGGCACTCATGGAACCGATACCACGGATACGTACTGTAGCCGATGAACCCGGTGCGCCGTCGGAGCTGGTGATCTGTACACCGGCAACTTGCCCTGCCAATGCATTCGAAACATTAGAAGTGACACGCTGCTCCAGTTTTTCGCTCTTGATGGTGGATGCCGAACCCGTGAACGCTGACTTCTTGGCTGTGCCATAGGCCACTACCATCACCTCGTCCAGCATTTCCGCATCCGCTTTCAGGACGATTCTGAGGATAGCACCCCTCTTTATCGCCACTTCCTGTCCTTGCATTCCGATGAACGAAATTTGCAAAGTCTTAGCAGAGCTTGGTACATTACCGATTGAAAACTTGCCCTCAATATCAGTAACTTCTCCCATAGAAGTGCCTTTTACTAATACTGATGCGCCAACAACAGGCTCACCGTCTTCGTCGGAAATCACTACTCCCGAAACTGTGGACGTCTGAGCCGTTACAAGACCTATGCTCATGAAGAGACAGGTCAACAACAACATTAATTTTCTTTTCATAAATTCTCTCTTAAAATTAACCTATTAAAACCAAATTTTAATCTAACACGCGGCAAAGGTATTTAACTTTTTTAAACCTCAAAAGAAAATCTTGTAAAAATAATCAATAAGCTATCTGTTTTAACGTTTTGCTTTCTTTATGCATTCTAATTATTATGCAATTATTATTCATGATATACATATCAATTAAATATATTACATTATAAAAGAAGATGGTTCGCAGATAAAATACTCCTATTTATCTATAATTTATCCTATTTCACAGAAATATGGCAAATTTTATATAAAGAGGCTTATCTGCATCTGCACCTCATTCACATCTTCGGCCGGAGAAAAAGATATATCCTCGTGCGTCGAAAATACTGCAAAGTTTCTGAAAACGATTCCCCCCAGAATGGGATAGCGCTACCCCATCTGTCATTTTCTTTACAAACAGCTACGAGAACCGGTTGCTTTCACGAAGAGGTTTTGTTTCGCTCACTGAACGAACGACATTGAGTCAGGAACTGAAAGGCATTCAGTCAGGGACTCAATGCCTTTCAGTTCCTGACTCAATGTACCCCCTCTCAGAAGGCTGTGTGAAGGGGGTAATGAATAGGATGTAAAAAGCGAGTTTCTGATAGTAAAAAATGCGGATTCCACGAATAAGCCGCCTCCTTAAAAAGAAAGTTGGCATGACACCGCATCAATACAACTCCAAAATTCTTAAAATGACAAAACAGGCTATATGTAATAATTACGAAATAAACAAGATATAAAACGATATTTCCACTAATTTACCATACATTTATCTAATTTCACCATTTAAAATCTAATATACCGCCCTATCCATACACAATAAAGCTGCCTTTCCACATAGGATACAGATGATAAAAGTCTCACATAAACAAACTTCAAAAGTACAATAAACAATTATATAAATATAAATCATTTTCAAACGCAACAATCTAATATACAACATATTAACATGTTAATAAAACCAAAATCACAGCCATCGGAAATCGTTTATCAAAACACTATATATATATTTGTAACATACCAAGCCATATTCACACATTAATTGTTAATCTTAAGAGAGAATTTATGAAAGGAAAATTAACGCTATTAGCAGCCTGTCTCTTCATGAGCATAGGCTTTGTCATTGCTCAAACAACCACAGTAACAGGAGTGGTGACTACCGAAGAGGACGGTGAGCCTGTTGTTGGCGCATCTGTATTGGTAAAAGGAACTTCTATGGGAGCCGTAACCGGCATTGACGGAAAGTTTACAATTCCCAATGTACCGAATTCAGCAAAAGTTTTAGTCATTTCATTTGTTGGAATGAAGACGCAGGAAGTAAGCATCAGACCCATGGTGAAAGTGGCGCTCAAAACAGATGCAGAGTTACTGGAAGAAGTTGTGGTAACCGTCATGGGCATTACTCGTGAAAAGAAAGCATTGGGTTATGCAGCCACTTCTGTCAAAGGAGACGCCATCGTCCAGTCGAGGGCGGTGAACCCGATGAATGCTTTGCAAGGAAAAGTTACCGGAGTCGATATTTCAACAGCACCCGGCCCCGGCGCCACGCAGAATGTCATTATCCGAGGCGCTTCATCCTTTGGCAACAACCAGCCGCTTTATGTCGTTGACGGAGTGCCAATCATCAACTCCCAAAACAGATCAGGCGACAATCTGAATTCCCAAGTGGATTTTGGTTCGGGAATCAACGCATTAAATCCTGACGATATTGCCGACATGACAGTGCTGAAAGGCGCCGCTGCCACTGCATTGTATGGCTCACGAGCCGCCAACGGAGTTATTATGATCACCACAAAATCGGGACGGAACACTAACGGGAAAATACAAATAGTATATGACGGCGGATATACTATGTCCAAAGTAGGTCGTCTGCCACAAGAACAATCCCAGTTCGGTCAAGGTTGGAGTGGAGACAGGGCTTTGGATGAAAACGGGAACTGGGGAGCACCCTATGATGGAAAAGACAGAGTATGGGGACGAATTATAGGCAACGAGCAACAAGTAAAGCCTTATGTATTCCTGAAAGACAGGGTAAGAGATTTCTATGAGATAGGACAGAACTTCAAAAATTCACTCTCTTTGTCGGGAGGAACTGACAAGACCACCTATTTCGTATCCCTTTCCCAAAACAGCCTGGATGGAGTCATCCCTACCAATCAGGACTCATATAACCGTTACACAATTGCCACCAGAGGCTCTCATCAGACTAAAAAATTCAAAGTAGAAACATCTGTCAACTTCAGTACAGAAAAGACAAAAGCTGTCGCTTCGGGGCAGGGAACATCATTGCATCGTTCGCTATACGAAATTGCCAGCGACATTTCAATCATAGATTTGAAAGATTACCACAGTAAATTTAATAATCCGGATAATTATTTCACTCCCTACGGCTTGAATCCTTATTATGTACTGAATGAAAACGGTGCTGTCCAAAACAAGAACAAACTATTCGGAAAAATCCAACTGGATTATGAAATAGTGAAGAACCTTACACTGGCCTACCGTTTTGGGGGTGACTATGAAGTTTCCACGTCTGAGACACATACAGCTCCGGTAACCTTTACACCGGGCTCTCCCAACGAAGGAGCAAGTACGGCAAACGCCGGAAATTATACGGAAACAAGACGTGAACGCATACAGATGAACCATGACATCATGGCTACTTATAACGCCAGTTTTGCAGAAGACTGGTCATTGAATGCCATAGTAGGCTGGAATGTAAATGAACGTAAATACAACTGGCTCTCCGGTTCCATCAACTCTATTGACGTCCCCGGATTCTACAATCTGAGCAATAGCCGTTCACCATCCGTTTCTTCCCAACGAAAAGAAACAAGACGCTTAGTCGGAGCCTACTTGAATGCCGATCTGAGTTATAAAAATTATGCTTATCTGACGCTTACCGCACGAAACGACTGGTCTTCTACCCTGCCGAAAAACAACAATTCATATTTCTATCCGGGAGTGACATTAAGTTTCTTGATAACAGATTTTCTCAAGACAAAAAACATCAATACAGGCATCATGGATTTTGCCAAGGTGCGCATGGCCTATGGCATGACGGGAAATGATGCCAATTTGTATTACATATATGACCGCTATGTAGCGGCAACGGCAACAAATCCCGGCTATCCGAAAGTAGATGACTTATCTTTCCCTCTGAATGGAGTTAATTCATATACTGTATCCAATCAGTTAGGAAATCCTGATTTGAAACCGGAGCTAACCAAAGAATTCGAAATAGGTTTTGAGGCCAATTTTTTCAAGAACCGTATCGGCATCGACTTTTCTTACTATAACAGATATACGGAAGGACTGATTGATGTTCTTCCCAAAGATCCCTCAAGTGGATACACTACACAGATCAGCAACTTGGGTGACGTACGGAACAAAGGCTTTGAACTGGCACTCAACATAACACCGGTCAGAATAAAAGATTTTGAATGGAACCTGGGGTGGAACATCTCAGTAAACAAAAACAAAGTAGAAAAGTTGGATGTTCCCGAAGTATATTTAGGAGGATTTGGCGGTGCAGGCATATATGCCGTGGAAGGAAAGCCCCTCGGACAATTCAAATTGAACGGAATAAAAAAAACGGTTATCGACGGAAAGGAATATACCATTGTTGACGGCAACGGGAATCCTCAGCCTACCGCCCAAACGGAATACTTCGGCAAAGATATAAATGAGAAGTACAGAATGGGACTAACCAATACCTTCAAATGGAAAGGGCTTTCCATATTCGCCACATTCGATTATCGAAACGGAGGATATATCTATTCTAATACCAAAAAATATATGCACTGGACGGGGAGTTCTCCCGAAACGGTACTCAATGACCGCAAGCCATTCCTCATTCCCAATTCCGTAACAGCCAATAGCGACGGTACGTACAGCGAAAACAACATCCCGGTAAATCCTACTGCACTGCATACATTCTACTCTGACCGCGGCGGACTAAACGGAGCACAAAGTTCTGTCATCAGCCGTTCTTATCTGAAACTGAGAGATGCGGGTATAGCTTACCAGTTTCCGGAATCATGGTGCTCGGCATTGCATGTAAGAGGTGTACGTCTGTCATTCAACGTAAGCAACATCCTGCTGTGGACTCCCCGAGAGAATCCGTATATTGACCCGGAAACCACAACTTTCGGAAATGACGTGAGCGCCAAATTCGGTGAGTTCAACGCCAATCCGAGCAACGAATTCTATTCGTTCGGTTTAAATTTAGCATTTTAATTAAACGACCAAAAACAAAGCATTATGAAAAAAATTATAATATCTGCATTATCGGTAATTGCGCTTCTATTTGCATCCGGATGCCAGGATTGGCTGGACGTGAACCATGATCCCAATGTACTGGAAGATATACCTGACGGAAAAGTTATCCTACCCGCCGCTGAAGTAGCCTTGGGCAACAACCTGATGGGATGGGATCTGGGATTTGCCGGTGCTTTCTGGTCAGAATACTGGACTCAGAAATATACCGCTTCCCAATTCAAATTCTTGTGTGAATACAATGAGACAGACTTCAATACGGCATACGGAAGCTTAACAGCAGGCGTACTTGCCGATTTGGATAGAATAAAGAAACTTGCCACGGAGTCGAAAAACAACGGCAACTATTTCATAGCCGAAGCATTATCCATTTTCACTTGGCAGCTAATGACAGATTTATGGGGGAACATCCCTTATAAAGAGGCGTTGAAGGGAGCCGAAGGAATTGTTTCGCCTAAATTTGATAAAGGGGAAGACATTTATTCCGATTTGATGACCAGAATAGAAGAACTGATGAAGACTGACCTGAATGGAGCAACGGTTGACAAAGAATACGACTTTATATATGCCGGAGATTTAAGCAAATGGAAGCTATTTGCCAACTCCTTAAAACTGAAACTCATGCTAAGACTCTCCGAAACTGCCGGTTATGATAACGCCAAGACACTGGCCTTTGTCAAAGCAAACAGTTTCCTCACTTCGAGCGCAAAGATATCAGGCAAAGTGTGGTCTGATGGCCAAGAAGGGAAGCGGCATCCGATGAGAGAGTTTGAGGCAGGAGGAGCCGGATATCTGTCAACCAACGTTATTGCATGCAAGAACTTCATTGATTATTTACAGAACAACGATGACCCTCGTCTTGATAAACTATTCACTACCACCACTGCCCACAGAGGTGCATTCTTTGGAGACTTTGATTCAAAAGAAGCGTCCGATGGCAGCACTTTAGACAGTAAAGTAGCTTACAGCACCGTAAACTTTGCAGCCGATATGGACTTGATGATCATGTCCGATTGGGAAGTAAACTTTTATATTGCAGAGGTTTATGCCCGATCATCCGATCACAACAATGCGCGTATCTATTATGAAAAAGGTGTGCAGGCATCATTGGCACAGCATGGAACAACAGGAAATATCCTTGCAACAGGGGGGTATGCAGAATGGAAAGACGGCACGATAGAAGAAGAAATAAAACAGATAGGTATGCAGAAATGGGTAGCCAATGCCAATTATCAGCACATTGAATCTTTTTTGGAACGCAACCGCATAAAATATCCGGCTGTCTATGACATAGACATCAAACTGAAAAGAGCAGCAGCCTACTCTGATCTGAAAATAGTGGGAAATCTAACGGTAGCGGTCAACGGGCGCAACAAGCTAAACAACACCCTTCCTGCTTCTCCTCTGTATCCTGACGCTGTAATGGGCCGTAATATAAACAAGCCCAATCAGAAAGCCAACTTAGGAGAAAAGATATGGTGGGACAAAAAAGCTGAAATTGTAATAAAAGAAACTTCAAATTAGCAAAAACAATCAAATCATTTTACGTATGAAAACGATGAAATATATAAGTATTTTCTTTTGCACCCTACTCCTGCTTACAGCTTGTGATAAAGAATCCGAAGGTGTTTCAGGAATAATGCATTTCGAACTATTGGGAGAAGAGACAATGCTGGTTACATTAGGAACTTCTTATCAGGAACCAGGTTACAAAGTAATCTATCGGGAACAAGATGTTACGGCAGAAGTCAAAACAGCCGGCATGGTTGACGCACAGAAAGTAGGGCTGTATTCTATCCGGTATTCATATGCCAATAAAGATGGGGTGAAAACAGCCAAAGAGCGTAAAGTTATCGTCGCCGATCCGACAGTAACCATTGAGATAGCCGGAAATTACCTCACTACTGACGGAACGTTCCGCCTGTCGGGTTCAGGTGCTATTACCAACTATCCGGGATATAAAGTAAAAATCAACAAAATAGCTCCTGGATTCTTCCAGATATCCGATTTTCTGGGAGGCTATTATGAACAAAGGGCAGGATATGGTGCAGCTTATGCCTGCAAAGGATACGTACAGGTAAAGAACGATAATTCGATTACTTTATTGTCAAGTTCCACATTACCATGGAATAATACTTTGACCGGCCTTACCGAAGGCAAATACAACCCGGAAAACAGTACGGTGTCATGGAAAGCCGAGTATGCCGGCATGGTCTTTACAGTAGTGTTAAACAAAAATTAAAAATAAGATATTATGAAAAAAACAAGCGCATTTATAGAAATATTATTTGCTTCTGCATTATTTTTCGCTTCATGCCAAAAAGATGTAGAAGTGTGGGACAGTGCAACATTGGACTATTCGGGAAGGTATGTCGTCAAATTGATGAACGAAAACATGACAGAGACACAACATGACTATGACGGCACAGAATTGAGGATATATAATACATCTGCCAATGTAGCCAACGAAATGTGGATAGAAAACATCATACCGGATGTAATTTCATTGAAAAGCAAATTCTTCTTCACCGGAAGCCCGACTTCTTTCAAATCCACAAGCACTGAATTCGACAAATTGACCGATAATCTTCTCTCTATAACAGCACCCTCCAAAGAACCTACTGCGGATGGGCAAACGACAGAGGTAAAGCGTAAGGATCTGCGTGCCTATGTAGAAGATGGCAAGATTATCCCCAAAGCAGTCACCACTAAAGGAGGAAATACAGCAGACAGCCTATATCTGAAAATCAAGCTATATAGTGGTACTGTTACCTTCAAGAGTCAGAAAAAGCCGGAAAGTGAATGGAAGAACCCGACTGTACCTGAATATTCATGGAAACTGTCATCTATAGCGCACGATGCCGGCAAAGACAAAACAGTCGTAATAGGCGGATATACTTATACCGGCTTCCCGGAAGATAATTATTGAAAATATTCTTTTCTTGCCGGGACACTCTAACATCCCGGCAAGTTTAACTTTATAAAAAAGAAAATTATTTCTCTCACCAGACCAATCCGGGCAGATATCCACTCAAACAAGTGCGCAAAGCACTCAAAGTTATCGGCTTTACCAAAACTTCCGAAGCGCCACACTGCAAAGCATTCTCACGATCGGCGGTAAAAGCGTAGGCAGTTTGCATAATGATAGGTAATTCCTTGTCTTCCTGACGTATAAGCACCGTAGCATCCAATCCGTTCATAATAGGCATCTTTATATCCATCAGGATAGCTTCCGCCTTTCCATGATTTTCTTTGAACAAAGCAACAATCTCCTCACCATTCTTCGCCCACAATATTTCACATTTCTTACCAATAATAGCTTTTATCAACTTAAAATTACTTTCATCATCTTCTGCAACCAGAATAAGCGGACGGTAATCCGCTGATAATTTTCCTGTTTCCATGACCCATGTGTTTTGTTTATACGAGGCAAAGATATAAAAAATAATATAATAGTGTTATCTTTGCCACTCATTTTAAAAAATACATAATGATTTCCATAGACGGACTTGCCGTAGAATTTGGCGGCACTATTTTATTTAACGATATATCTTTTGTCATCAACGAAAAAGACCGCATTGCTCTGATGGGAAAAAACGGAGCAGGTAAAAGTACCTTATTAAAGATACTCGCAGGAGTAAGGCAACCTACCCGTGGCAGGGTATCAGCTCCAAAGGAATGTGTCATAGCTTATCTTCCACAGCACTTGATGACAGAAGACGGGCGTACCGTATTTCAAGAAACAGCGCGGGCTTTTGCCCATCTGCACGAGATGGAAGCAGAAATAGAACGCCTCAACAAAGAATTGGAAACCCGCACCGACTACGAAAGCGACGGCTACATGGAATTGATAGAAAAGGTTTCTGCCCTGAGCGAAAAGTTTTATGCCATCGACTCTACAAACTATGAGGAAGATGTGGAAAAGGCCTTGCTCGGACTTGGCTTCACACGTGAGGACTTCCACCGCCAAACCAGCGACTTCAGCGGAGGATGGCGCATGCGCATCGAACTTGCCAAACTATTACTGCAAAAGCCCGATGTGTTACTGCTGGATGAACCGACCAACCACCTGGACATCGAATCCATACAATGGCTGGAAGATTTCCTTATCAATAATGGAAAGGCTGTCATTGTCATCAGCCACGACCGTAAATTTGTAGATAATATCACAACCCGCACCATCGAAGTCACCATGGGACGGATTTACGATTACAAAGTAAATTACTCCAAATATCTGGAACTGCGCAAAGAGCGCCGCGAGCAGCAGCAAAAAGCCTACGATGAACAGCAGAAGTTCATAGCCGAGACAAAAGAGTTCATAGAACGCTTCAAAGGAACCTATTCAAAAACCCTGCAAGTGCAGAGCCGCGTAAAGATGCTGGAAAAACTGGAATTGCTGGAAGTAGATGAAGAAGACACCTCGGCCTTGCGCCTGAAATTCCCGCCCTCTCCCCGTTCGGGCAATTATCCCGTCATCATGGAAGGAGTAGGAAAAACCTACGGTGAGCATGTCGTGTTCAAGAATGCCAATCTGACTATAGAGCGAGGTGACAAAGTAGCTTTTGTAGGCAAGAACGGTGAAGGAAAGTCAACCCTCGTAAAGTGCATTATGAGAGAAATAGAACATGAGGGTACTCTCACGCTGGGACATAATGTTCAAATAGGCTACTTCGCGCAAAACCAGGCCTCCTTGCTGGATGAAAACCTCACTGTATTCCAAACCATAGATGATGTAGCCAAGGGCGAAATACGTAATAAGATACGCGATCTGTTAGGAGCCTTCATGTTCGGCGGCCCGGAAGAGTCTATGAAGAAAGTAAAAGTTCTGTCCGGTGGAGAACGCACACGCCTTGCCATGATTAAATTATTGCTCGAACCTGTAAATCTGCTGATATTAGACGAGCCTACAAACCATCTGGACATGAAAACCAAAGACATACTGAAACAGGCTCTTTTGGATTTTGATGGTACACTTATCGTAGTAAGCCACGACCGCGACTTCCTTGATGGATTGGTAAGCAAGGTTTATGAATTCGGAAACAGGCAGGTGAAAGAGCATCTATGCGGTATTTATGAATTCCTTGAGAAGAAAAAGATGGACTCTTTGCATGAACTGGAGCGATAAACTTTAATTAATGACCCTCACGAACAAATAATTAATTCATATTGTTTCATTCACTAACCCTTAACTAAGAGAAAGTAAAATGAAACAATATGATGCCATAATTATAGGATTCGGCGAAGGAGGGAAAAGATTGGCCACCGAACTGGCCAGTCGCAATTGGAAAGTTGCAATCGTGGAATCTCCTTCCAGAATATACAGAGGAGCATACGCCAATGTGGGATACACTTCTGCCAAAGCACTGATATACGAGTCTGAATATGCCGAACGACAATATCACGATGATTATAAAAACCAGTCAAAATTCTACGCGCTTGCCATCGCACGGAAAAACAAGCTTATGCACTTCCTTCATGAAAAAGATTATGAAAAAGCAAAAGTCAATGCCAACATCACAATCTATGACGGGACAGCCTCTTTTCTGTCGGAAAATACAATCCATGTAATTTCCAAAAAAGGAAAGACAATATTGAAAGGAAAAGAAATATTCATCAACACAGGCTCGGCTCCGGCCATACCAGACATTGAAGGATTGACCGGAAACAAACGCGTATATACCTGCGAATCATTACTGCACGAGGACAGACTTCCTAAACGCTTGCTTATCATAGGTTCGGGTACTGTCGGGCTGGAACTTGCCACAATATATTCCGGTTTCGGAAGTGAAGTATCCATATTGGAGCGCAGCAAGCAATTCATGCCCGAATATGACCGGGACATTGCCACCTCAATGGCAGAAGCGCTGAAGCGTAAAGGTGTCAGTATTCACTTGAATATACACACCCAAGCAATCCATGACACAGCAGACGGAATTACGCTAACTTATACCCATGGTTCCGGCGATAACCTTTGCCATCTGGAAGGAGATGCACTTTTACTTGCCACCGGACACAGACCGATGATTGACGGGCTAAATCCGGAAAAAGCAGGCGTGGAAACAAATGAATGCGGGGCAATAACCGTCAATGAATATCTTCAAACCACTGCTCCACACATCTGGGCATTGGGTGAGGTAAAAGGAGGCAGGCTGTATAACCATTTATCCATTGACGATTTCCACATTATCCGCAACAGGTTGTTCGGTGATAAATCACGAAGCACGCATGACCGCAATCCGATAGCGCATGTCGTCTTCACCGACCCTCCGCTGGCACATGTCGGATTAACGGAAGAAGAAGCCGCCAGATGCGGTTACTCTATCCGGGTGTCACGACTTCCGGCCTCCTCAGTGCTGCGCACCCGTACTCTACAAAACATAGACGGTATGCTCAAAGCTGTGATCAATGCACACACAGGGCAAATCATAGGCTGCACCTTACTATGCGCCGATGCACCGGAAATCATCAATACTGTTGTACTGGCCATGAAAACAGGACAACGATACAATGTTCTACGTGACTTTATTTTCACTCGTCCAAGCATGAATGAAGGCTTAAATGACCTATTCAAATCTTTTTAATACCTTATATTTGGCTATTAGTTCATTAACCTCTATCTTTGCAACCATTCAAAAGATAGAGGAATGAAAAAGAAACGGTACATCACTCATGTTCTATTTTTCATCAGCATGATTATGCTGACGATTCCCGTCATTCCTCACCACCACCATGCCGACGGATTGCTTTGCATGAAAAGCGACATCACAGAAGACTGTTGTGAACACCGTCATAATTCTGCCAGCGAGCATTGTTGCTGTGGTACAGGATGTGTTACGACACACTTCGTACAACAAAGCCCCAATTCGAGCAATAGCGCATGGGCACATCCTAATGTGCCATGGGTAATTACCCTTTTCTTTGAACCTGTCTTCAAGCTGCTGGTCTTGCCCGAAAATGATATAAAAAGGCAGGAAAGCATCTATTTAGAATCACTTCATGGCACGTTTATCACACGTGCCACAGGCCTTCGTGCCCCTCCATACGTTCTTGTCGGCGCATAGACCGGAGACAAGCTTCCATCCGGCATAATCCAATTATGCAACCGGACTGCATGTCTCATTTCCTAATTTTACATCCAATTAGAAAATAAGAACAAAAATATCATCATGAAGAAATTTATTTTCATGGGAGTCATCGGATTATTCCTGTTAGGCTCCTGCAACAACGCGCCCGGAGAAAATCATGACGGGCACAACCACGACAGCGAAAACCACAACCACAAGCAAGAAGCAGACCACGGGCATGAAGGGCATGATCACGAAAGCGGAGAAAATGAAGTCCGCGGCAGTGACAATGACGAAATCATCCTCCCTGCTACAAAGGCCCGGACTGCCGGAGTAGAAACCAGCATCGTTACACCGGGAACTTTTCACCGGATTATCAAGACCAGTGGCCGGATAATGGCGGCACAGGGAGACGAAAGCGTTGCCGTAGCCACAGTAGCGGGCGTAGTATCTTTCAAAGGTAAAGTCATCGAAGGTATGAGCGTAAGCAAAGGCACGCCGTTGGTGGTACTCTCATCCGGAAATATGGCAGAAGGAGATCCTGTGCAGAAGGCCCGCATCGCTTATGAGGTGTCTAAAAAGGAATATGAGCGTATGAAAACACTTGTCAGCAACAAAATTGTATCGGAAAAGGAATTTGCGCAAGCCGAGCAGACCTATGAAAATGCCCGTATCAGTTATGAAGCCGTTGCCAAGAACCATTCTGCTGCCGGACAGGCCGTAACCTCCCCTATCGGGGGATACATCAAGAGCCTGCTGGTGAAAGAAGGAGACTATGTAAATGTGGGCCAACCTTTGGTCAGCATCACTCAGAACCGTAAATTATTTCTCCGCGCTGATGTGTCAGAGAAGTATTATCCCTGTCTGAGCACTATCAGTTCAGCCAATTTCCGTACTCCTTACAGCAACAAGACATACACCCTTGAAGATTTGGGCGGGCGCATGCTTTCGTATGGCAAAGCATCGGGCGAGAACGGTTATTACATCCCGGTCACTTTTGAATTCGATAATAAAGGTGACATTATTCCGGGAGCATTCGTAGAAGTTTTCCTGCTTTCTTCGCCTATGGAAAATGTGATTTCTGTGCCCCACGGTGCGCTCACCGAGGAGCAGGGCGGCTTCTTTGTATATCTGCAACTCGATGAAGAAGGCTATAAGAAGCAGCCCGTCGCTTTGGGAGCCGACAGCGGTGAACGCGTTCAGATCCTTGCGGGAGTAAAAGCCGGTGACCGGGTAGTGACCAAAGGAGCCTATCAGGTGAAACTGGCGTCAGCAAGCAATGCAATTCCGGCACACAGTCATGAACACTAAAAACAGCCAAGAATCATGTTAAACAAAATCATACATTTCTCACTTCAAAACCGCATTCTGGTACTTGTAGCCTCGGTGCTGTTATTGATTGGCGGTACTTACACCGCTATGCATACGGAAGTAGATGTATTCCCTGATCTCAATGCGCCTACAGTGGTCATTATGACTGAGGCCAACGGTATGGCAGCAGAGGAAGTGGAACAACTGGTTACTTTTCCGGTAGAAACAGCCGTTAACGGTGCAACAGGTGTTCGCCGTGTACGCTCCTCCTCAACCAACGGTTTCTCTGTAGTATGGGTGGAATTCGATTGGGATACGGACATTTATCTGGCCCGACAGATTGTCAGCGAGAAGCTGGCAGTAGTGGGCGAATCATTGCCTGCCAATGTGGGAAAACCTACCCTCGGTCCGCAATCGTCCATTCTCGGCGAGATGCTGATTGTGGGATTGACTGCAGACTCCACCTCCATGCTGGACTTGCGCACCATCGCCGACTGGACTATACGCCCGCGCCTGCTTTCTACCGGTGGTGTGGCACAAGTGGCCGTGTTGGGCGGTGACATCAAGGAATATCAGATACAACTGGACCCGGAACGTATGCGCCATTATGGGATAGCACTGGATGAGGTGATGAACGCAACCCGCAACATGAACCTGAACGCCAACGGTGGTGTGCTTTATGAATATGGCAATGAGTACATCGTACGCGGCACACTCTCTACAGACCGTGTGGAACAATTGGCAAGGGCCGTGGTACGCAAAGGCGGAGCATCCGGCACTCCCATCCTGTTGGAAGACATAGCGGACGTGCACATCGGAGCGAAACTACCCAAGCTGGGCACAGCTTCCGAACGGGGAAAAGCGGCCGTACTGATGACCATCACGAAGCAACCGGCAACCAGCACGCTGGAACTTACAGACAAGCTGGAAACTTCTCTGAAAGACCTGAAGAAGAATCTTCCGCCCGACGTAAAGGTATCTACGGATGTTTTCCGCCAAAGCCGCTTCATCGAAAGCTCTATCGGCAATGTGCAGAAGTCGCTCCTCGAAGGTGGTATTTTCGTGGTCATCATACTGTTCCTGTTCCTTGCCAACGTGCGTACCACTGTCATCTCATTGGTGACGCTTCCGCTGGCACTCATCACTTCACTGCTGGCACTGCATTATATGGGTTTCACCATCAATACGATGAGCTTGGGAGGCATGGCCATTGCCATCGGCTCGCTGGTAGATGACGCCATCGTCGATGTGGAAAACGTTTACAAACGCTTGCGGGAAAACCGGCTGAAACCCGCCGGTGAACAACTGTCCGTGCTGAATGTAGTGTTCAACGCTTCGAAAGAAGTGCGCATGCCCATCCTCAACTCCACGCTGATAATCATCGTAAGTTTTGTTCCGCTATTCTTCCTCAGTGGGATGGAAGGCCGCATGCTGATGCCACTGGGCATCGCGTTCATCGTGGCACTGGCAGCATCCACGGTAGTGGCACTGACGGTGACACCCGTGCTATGCTCCTATCTTCTGAAGAAAAAAGAGGACAATGTATCAGAGGCAACCACAGCACCACAATCAGGGGTGATCACGGCAAACGGCGATTCTCTCGTAGCATGCAAACTGAAAACCTGGTACTCCACTGCCCTCACCTTCGTGTTGATACACAAGAAAAGCGTGCTCGGAGCAACCGTCGTACTGTTTGCCATAGCCTTGGGCTGCTTCTTCACCCTGGGTCGCTCCTTCCTGCCTTCCTTCAACGAAGGCTCATTCACCATCAACCTGTCTTCCCTTCCAGGTATCTCGCTGGAAGAAAGTGACAAGATGGGACACCGTGCCGAAGAACTGCTTCTCTCCATTCCGGAGATACAAACCGTGGCACGCAAGACAGGACGCGCGGAGCTGGACGAACACGCCTTGGGCGTAAACGTCTCCGAAATAGAAGCTCCTTTCGAACTGAAAGACCGCCCTCGCAGCGAACTGGTAGCTGAAGTGCGCGAGAAATTGGGAACCATCGTGGGAGCCAACGTGGAGATAGGCCAACCCATCAGTCACCGCATCGACGCCATGCTGTCGGGAACCAAAGCCAACATTGCCATCAAGCTGTTCGGCAACGACCTGAACCGCATGTTCTCCTTAGGCAATGAAATCAAAACCGCCGTCCGCGACATCCCCGGTATTGCCGACCTGAACGTAGAGCAGCAGATTGAACGCCCGCAGCTCATCATCGCTCCCCGACGCGAAATGCTGGCCCGATATGGCATCACGCTACCGGAGTTTGCAGAATTCGTAAACGTCTGCCTGGCGGGCGAAGCCGTGTCACAGGTTTACGAAGGAGGAAAGAGCTTTGATCTCACGGTGCGTGTCAAGAACGACCTGCGCGAAGCGGCCGACCGCATCCGCGACCTAATGATAGACACGGACGACGGGCAGAAAATACCCTTGAACTATGTGGCGGAAATCCGTTCGTCAATGGGCCCCAACACCATCAGCCGCGAGAACGTGAAACGGAAGATCGTGATCTCCGCCAACGTGACCGACCGTGACCTGCGAAGTGTAGTGAACGACATACAAGACCGGGTGGACCGGCAAATCAAACTGCCCGAAGGATATCACATCGAATATGGCGGCCAGTTTGAAAGTGAACAGGCGGCAAGCCGTACACTAACACTGACCTCGTTCATGTCTGTCGTAGTCATTTTTCTGTTGCTTTACCATGAATTCCGCAATATGAAGGAAAGCGCCATAATCCTCATCAACCTACCGTTAGCATTGATCGGCGGTGTGTTCGCGCTGCTTGTCACGACGGGCGAAATAAGCATACCCGCCATCATCGGCTTCATCTCCCTGTTCGGTATCGCTACCCGCAACGGCATGCTGCTCATCAGCCACTACAACCATCTGCAGCGCGAAGAGGGGTATGCCGTTTATGACAGTGTCGTCCGAGGTTCGCTCGACCGCCTAAACCCTATTTTGATGACCGCCCTGTCTTCTGCTTTGGCACTCATCCCGCTGGCACTCGGCGGCGACCTGCCCGGCAACGAGATACAAAGCCCGATGGCAAAAGTCATTCTGGGCGGACTATTGACCTCCACCTTCCTGAACGGCTTCATCATACCGATAGTCTATCTGATGATGAAGAACCCGCAAAGAAGCATTCATAAAACAAAATGATTCAAGAACAAGTGCTTATGAAAAAAATACTCATACTCAATGTAACCCTTATTGCCTGTACAGGACTGACGGCTCAAACTTCCGGCATCGATGGCGTGCTGCGCCAAATCGAAACGAACAACAAAGAATTGCAGGCCAATGCCCTGTTCATTTCATCGCAAAAGCTGGAAAACAGAACCAGTAACAACCTGCCCGACCCTACTCTGTCTTACGCACATCTTTGGGACTCCCAAGACCGCAGCAAGACAGTAGGCGAACTCGTTGTTTCCCAAAGTTTCGACTTCCCCACTCTCTACGCCACCCGCGGGAAGATGAATCGCCTGAAGGCCGGCGCGCTGGATGCACAAGCAGCAGCCTTACGCCAACAGATATTGCTCCGGGCCAAAGAAATATGTCTGGACATCATCATGCTGCAACGCAGACAAACACTGCTTGACGAACGCCTGAAGAATGCCGAAGAACTCTCTGCCATGTATGCCAAGCGCATGGATACAGGAGATGCAAGCGTATTGGAAACCAACAAAATAAATCTGGAACTGCTGAACGTGCGCACTGAAGCCCGCACGAACAAAACAACCCTGAACAACAAACTGAAGGAACTCACCGCATTGAACGGTAACCAGCCACTCACGCCGGGACGTCCCTCACCCTACACCGATCTGCCTTCTGTCAGCACTTTGGGACTGGCAGAATACCCCGCCAATCCACTACCTGCCGACTTTCGGCAAGTATGTGATGAGCTACTTGCCTTAGACCCAATTCTGAAGGCACTCAACGATGAAGGTGACGCTGCCTGCAAACAGGTTTCAGCAAGCCTGCAAGGCTGGTTACCCAAGCTGGAATTGGGCTATCGCCGCAATACAGAAAGCGGTCATCCTCTGAACGGGGTTGTGGTAGGCTTCTCTTTTCCCTTGTTTGAGAACCGCCACAAAGTGAAAATAGCCAAATCGCAGGCACTCAACTTCGGCTATCGAAAGGAAAACGCTGCACTGCAAGCCTCCTCCACCCTGTGGCAACTTTACGAAGAAGCCCGCAACCTGCACGCCTCGATAAAAGAGTACGAACAGACCTTCGGGCAGCAACAAGACCTTGCACTGTTGAGGCAAGCACTTGCAGGAGGACAAATCAGCATGATCGAATATTTCCTGGAGGTATCGGTAGTCTATCAAAGTAAATCGAACCTTCTGCAACTGGAGAACCAGTATCAGAGAGTGATGGCACAAATTTATAAAAGCAGATTATAATCCTCCCGAAAGAAAGGAAGTTGTTTGTGATTGGCAAACAGCTTCCTTTCTTCAATGATAATACATTTGCAGCCGGGTAACCTTCCCTGTAAAAAAATACTGCATGAAAATTTAACTTTCCCACAAGACTGTCCCCAATTCCAAAACCGCCTCCGGCAAATAACCGCTACGAATACGCCATTCCTGAGGATAGAGATTATTGGCACGATTACCGATATTTTTGACAAAACCCAAAGGAATATTCTTATAAGTGAGCAGTACCACTCCGCGGGGAATTGCCGCAGACAATGTGATGGCCTCTTTCCGCAAATAAGAGACAGCCTGTTCATAACCGATGTCCTCGCGCACAAAAGCATCCTTCCTCAACACCCGGCTCACAGCAAGAGAATGGCAGGGCATCCAATCTCTACCCTTCAGTTCCGCAACATCAACTCCTGCCTGCACAATGCGGAGTGATGACTGCAATACGGATAATACCGGAAAATGGCATTGTGAAAAAGCCCTGACACTGCTACCGTTCGGAAAAAGTTCATAATTGTCCGGAGCCAGAATCCACTCACGCAATGAAGAACAAGACTCTTTGGAAATACCCGCAGTCTTTGTCCCTTTTCTACGGAAAAAGGAGCATTCACCTGCGGAATTCGAGATGCTGCTTCCCGCCTTTTTTTGTACAACAGCAAGAAAAAATCCCTCTCCTTTTGTCTTATGTGGCAGGAAACGATAAACAGGAAATTCCTCACTTGCCAGTAGATTTCCCGTAATGTTCCAGTCGGCAGAAGTTTCCAACGGAAGCACTTCCGCCCCCAGTTTATCGCGCATCCAACGGATGTTTTCTTCATTTTCCTTCACATTGTAAGTACAGGTGCTATAAAGCAGAATTCCTCCCGGCTTCAGGCAAGGCCAAATATCCGAAATAATCCGTCGCTGGCGCTGCCAGCAGATCTCCACATTCTCCAAGCTCCATTCACTTACGGCAACAGGGTCTTTGCGGAACATTCCCTCGCCGGAACAGGGCACATCGGCCAATATCACATCAAAGAAATCCTTCAATGGCGCAAAGTCCGCCGGATCGTTATTGGTTACCACAACATCGGGATGTCCCCACTTAATCAGATTCTCCGCCAATACCTGCGAACGGTTACGGATAACCTCGTTGGCAACCAACAGACTTCCTTCGGGTAACAGGCTGCGCGTATGGGTCGATTTACCACCGGGGGCGGCACAGAGGTCGAGCATTACTACCGGGCTATCGGACACATACTGCCTCAGCGCCTGCTCCACAAACATGGAAGCCGCCTCCTGCACATAATAACATCCGGCATGGAAAAGGGGATCGAAAGTAAACGTCAGCCGATTGCGAAGATAATACCCCGTAGAAGCCCAAGGCACAGGCTCGGAAAAGGCATGAAAAAGGCCGAATGAAGAATCTGATAATTTATCTTCATTCAGCCGAATGCTGACAGGCTGCTCTCCTTCCAAGACATCAGCCAGCTTATTATATTCACCGATACCTAAAAGGGCACGGGTATAGTCGGAAAATGCTGCGGGTAATTCCATGTTCTGAACTTTTGATTGCGACGGCAAAGATAGTCTAAAACAAGAAAGGCAACACAAAATATAACCCACTTTTTATTCGACACCGGGCAAAGCACTGACCGATACCGGGCAAGAAACCGTTCCCCGGTGTCGGTCAAACTATGCCATTCCGCATTGCTTTTTAAAAGCTGAGCTTTACTCCTGCAAAATAAGAACGGGGTGTGCCGGGACCATAGATATAACCGGAATCACGGCTCGCTCCTTTATCAAAATCCTTCTGATAAGAATTGAATATATTTTGTACCCCTACATTAAACTGCAGACAAATGCCCGTAAAGTCAATATCATAAGCCAACTTAGTACCCAGTTCAAAGAAACTTGGGCTTTTCACCAACAAGTCTGCCGTCTCATCTACTTCGGACATCAAGTGTGGTACATACATCCGCCCCGTATAATTACCGTTCAACGCTATGGAAAACGCTTTTGTCGGTGTGCAAGTTGCGGTGAAATAGCCGTACACATCAGGAGTACGCAAAATCTTATCACTATGGCGTTCAGCCTCAGACAAATGCTTTTCATCCTCACTCCACTTCACCGGATCGTCATAAATGCTGCGCTGAACCGTTATGCCTGCCTGCAACTGAAGTATATTCTTATAGGCTATTTTCCCTTCCAATGTACCACCATAGACCTTAGCACCCGGACCATTGATACGGGTACGTATCAAATAGTTACTGCCCTTGGGGTCCTTTGCCGGCGGGGTCAGAATGAACGGATCAGAAAGCCTTGTATAGAATCCTTCGACCAACAGATTTGCCTGAAAATCTCCAAAATAATGATACCAGTCCACCGAAGCATTCAAGCTGCGCGAACGTTCTTCCTTCAGCCCTTTGGCGCGGACGATGGATACCAGCTCACCACCTACATTACTAATATGCAATTCTTCATCAAAAGCCTGCGGTGCACGAAAACCTTCGGCATAACTAAGCCGGATATTGATGTCTTGAGTAGGATTGTAACGGATATTGGCGCGAGGGCTGAAAACAGCCTTATCCATAATGCTGTTCTTATCTATACGGCCGCCAACCAAAAAACTCCATTGTTCGTTTTTCCATTCATTTTGTACATAAGCGCTCGCCACGTTCACAATCTGATTTAGCGGAACAGGTGTATATTTATTAATCAATTGCTGCAAACGTTCCCCTGTCGCAGCGGGATCTTCCTCCAAAGCAGCATCACGGTATTTTTGCATATCCGTTGCCTTGTCATGAAGGTTATCATGGTTAAACTCGATGCCGCCGGTCAATTCGGAAGGCATGAAAAGGCATTTGTCAAAATGATAGATATATTGAGCTCCCAGCACTCCGGTGAAATCCGTTGTCATGCCATAAGCACTGTAATAACTGTCGCGCGCAATGTGCTGGGCAGAAGCATAAGCATTGAACGTATGCTTCTGGTTCTTGGAGAAAGCTGTAAATTTAAGTCCTCCTGTATTGATGGAATGCCTGATCTGCTCAACCAATCCGGGCTCTCCAGTACCATTCAAATCTGCATTTTCCGCAATATGTGGAGGAAAATCAAAGCCGCTTCCACCACGACGAAATTCTTCCATGTGGTGATATTCCAAACTTAACTTGGAATAAGCACTCGTTCTGTAATAGGCATTCATGCCGATAGTCTGATTCCGGAGCTTCGGCAATTCGGAGAAACCGTCTCCATTGGAATCCCATGCCGAACGCTGGCGGTTCTGACCATAAATATAAGCTCCCATCTTATTATCCGAAGAAACGAGAGAAAGATTCAACGTTGTATTATTGGCGAACGAACCGGAACCGTTAAAGTTTGAAATAGTATGGGTAAACGAACCGGAATTGCGGGTGGGCTCTTTTGTTATAATGTTCACAGTTCCGGCAATGGCAGAAGAACCGAATAAGGCAGATCCTCCTCCACGCACCACTTCCACGCGCTCTATCATATTGGCGGGAATCTGTTCCAATCCATAAACACCGGCCAAAGCAGAGAAAATAGGCCTTGAATCTATCAATATCTGAGTATATTTTCCATCCAGACCATTAATACGTACCTGTGAATAGCCACAATTCTGGCAATCGGTTTCTACACGGACACCGGGCTGGAAAACCAATCCTTGAGACAATGTATGCGAGTTTGTAAGATCAAACAGTTTCGGAGTGACAACTTTGACCAAAGTAGGGGCCAGGCGGCGAGCCGTTTCATTACGATTGGCGGTGACAACCACACCATCCAGCGCAATCATATCCTCTTCAAGCTCAAAGTTCTCTTCCAAAGTCTTGCCGCGCTTCAACATCACTTTGCGGTCTTGTGACTTATAGCCCACCGCACTGACTTGCAGTGTAAACTCGCCTTCCGGCAGGTTTTTCAAAAAGTAATGTCCGGTAGCATCCGTTACAGTCCCGATAGTGGTTCCCTTTAAAGAAACCGTCATATAAGGCAGATGTTCACCCGTACTTTTTTCTATAACATGACCGACAATATTGGCATCGGTTCCTTTCATATCTTCGGCATAAGCAGTAGTTGAGAGTAACAGACACATCACTCCCAGCACAAAAAACATATATTTTTTCATGTATTCTTTAAATTAAATAATAAAATGGAATTCCTGCGACATCCAATCGATGCCACAATTAAAATAGTTCTTAAACAAATATTATGTCAAGAATCAAAGGGAAGGAGGGGCGCGAAGGCTGATGACGCCACGAGATTTCACTCTTTTAATCCACTCTGTTGCGGGAATAGCCAGCACACAGAGCAAAACAAGGGAAAACAAAGTAGCAATCAGGCAGGAGGGAAGTGAAGAAGCTACAAAAGAAGAAACGAAGAATATGGTTTCCAACTGAACTTCAGAATGTTCATGCTGCCCCTTGAATGGATGAGAGTGCACTATGATAACCCCATTCACCACATGCGAATGGGTAAATAGAGTTAATCCTCCCAAATAAACAATAAACAGCAAGGGAAGAAACAGTCTCATTATTTTGCGCAGCTTCTTCAAGATCAGTATCCTCATCAAAAAACCGATGCGAAGATAGCTGAATTTATCATGTAAAACAACTCCGGCCGTCAAATAAGGATACCCAAAGCACTAAAATACCTATATCTTGCTATACAAAGCATATCAAGCACCACCCTTCCTGCATTTTTTATCCGATTGAAGACACTTAATAAAAAATACCTTACATATCAAGAATGTTTTTTCATACCCCGCTACAAAGCATTCCTGACGGGGGAAAAAAAATTAGTAAAACTTCTCCGGATTTTTACTAAAAATCCCCCGAAGATTTACTAAAAATCCAAAGAAGATATAGTAAACTACAAAGAGCAAATGAAGGGCCACATTATTTAACTCATAAATGAAAATTTACATTCCATGGGAATTGCCAATCAAAACAATTACATTATTTTTGCATCCATGGATTTCCAAGAAACTCATTCATGGATGAAATTACAAAAAGATTTCTTCTCTTTGCAACTTTATAACGGCTACCATACGTCTAAATCACAAAGAAACAAATTAAAAAACATATTGATTATGAAACGTATCATATTAGGATTGATGATTGCCATGCTATTCTGCACATCGGCACAAGGAAAAAACAGAACCGTGACAGAGAATGACAGTCTGGGAAACAAAAGAAGAGTAATAGAACTACGAGATGCGGTTATCAATGGCAAAACCGTTACAGACACACTCAGCATCATGACTTATGAAAGCAGTTCGGAGGAAAACAACCGCGAATATGACTACAACGACCGCACTGAACGTCACGACAGATTGGGATGGTTGTTTTCCGACCTTTCCCAAAATGACGTTGCAGCCACTGCCACGATCTCAATCATTGCTATCATATTTGTCTTCGGCATGCCTCTGCTCATCGTATTCGTAATCTTCTTCTTTCGCTATAAAAATCGGAAAGCCAAATATCGTCTGGCCGAACAGGCTCTGGCAAGCGGGCAGCAGTTGCCGGAAAATATCTTCAGGAATACCGAAACAGAAGATGTCCGCACCAAAGGCATCAAGAATGTTTTTCTCGGAATAGGATTGTTCATCTTCCTTTGGGCGATCACCGGAGAATTCAGCCTGGGATGTATAGGTTTGCTCATCATGTTTACGGGTTTCGGTCAATTAGTAATCTATTATAGCCAACAGAAGAAAAACGACGAGAAATGAGTCAACTCAATGACATATCGTTAGTCGCGCAGGTCGTGGTGTTTCACAACACCAAAGCCTTTGACCAATTGGTGAAGAAATACCAGTCGCCCGTACGACGGTTCTTTCTGCACCAAACCTGCGGCGACAGCGAATTGAGTGACGACTTGGCACAAGATACTTTTATCAAAGCATATACCAATATTGCTTCATTTAAAAATCTGTCCAGCTTCTCAACTTGGCTCTATCGTATTGCTTATAATGTATTTTATGATTATATTCGCAGCCGAAAAGAGACGGATGATTTGGACACGTACCAGGTGGACACTCAATGCAGCACGCTGCAACAAGACATAGGGCAGCACATGGACATCTACCGTGCGCTGGCCACTCTGAAAGAAATGGAACGTACCTGCATCACGCTCTTTTACATGGAAGACCAAAGTATCGAAAAGATTGCAGGTATCACTGAATGTCCGGTGGGAACAGTAAAAAGCCACCTCTCACGGGCGAAAGAAAAAATGGCTGCTTACTTAAAACAAAATGGTTATGATGGAAAATGATGATAAACTTCTCGAACAATTTTTTGCCGGAAACCGACAGGAAATAGCCGATAACGGATTTACCCGTCGTGTGATGCACCGACTACCCAACCGCAGCCATCGACTGTCACAGATATGGACTGCATTCTGTTTTACATTAGCATTGGTGCTGTTTGTCACCCTGGACGGATTACAACTGATAATAGATGCGCTCCGCGAAACATTCAGCACAACCATACAAAGTGGAACAATTACCCAACTTGACCCCAAGTCATTGCTGATAGCAGCCGTGGTACTGATATTTCTCGGATGCCGCAAAATATCTTCTTTGGCATAAACCATTATCCATACAATAACTTAACCGGCCCTTACCTTATTAAAAGCGTAAGGGCTGCTTTTTTTTTCAAAACAAATAAGTAATTCTCAATGTTATTTATATCTTTGCAAATTTATAAAACTAAAGAGAGAAGAAAAGTTTTGAAGAAAGTTACATTTATCATATTATTCCTTTTTTCTATTGGGAATGCCTGCGGACAGATATCCAGCGACAGCATTGTCACGAGTTATCTGCAACAGACAGGAGTACCGGTCACATGCAACAATGAAGTAAAATTATTAATGACCGGGCATGACAAGTTTATCGACCTTTTCAAAACAATCAAGCAGGCCCGACATCATATCCACCTGGAATATTTCAACTTCCGTAATGACTCTATTGCCAATGCCTTATTCGACTTGTTGGCAGAGAAAGCTCAAGAAGGTGTAGAAATACGCGCTCTGTTTGACGCTTTCGGTAATTGGTCCAACAGCAAGCCGCTGAAGAAACGCCACCTGAAGACTATCCGCGACCGTGGAATCGAAATCGTAAAGTTTGATCCGATTACCTTTCCTTGGATAAACCATGCCGCACACCGCGATCATCGCAAAATCGTCATCATTGATGGCAAAGTAGGCTATACAGGAGGCATGAATATAGCAGACTATTATATTAATGGTTTACCAAAAATAGGCAAATGGCATGATATGCACATCCACCTCGAAGGTGAGGCAGTCCGCTATTTACAGGGAATCTTCCTGACTATGTGGAACCGTGAAACGGGACAGCATATAGGAGGGCCGTCATACTTTCCGAACACCCCCCATTTTCCGGACAGCATAGCAGAAGAAATAGCCATCGTAGATCGCACTCCACTCGAAACTCCCCGTTCTATCAGCCATGCTTACGCAGCTTCCATACAGGCAGCACAAAATAATATCCGGATTGTAAACCCTTATTTCGTTCCGACTAAATCAATCCGTAAAGCTATAAGAAATGCGTTGAAAAAGGGAACTGAAGTAGAAATCATGATCCCTGCCGTATCGGACATCTATTTTACTCCCGAAGCCTCTTTCCATGTTGCACACAAGCTAATGAAGAAAGGAGCCAAGATTTACCTTTTCAACGGCGGCTTTCACCATTCAAAGATCATGATGGTGGACGGCACTTTCTGCACGGTAGGCACAGCCAACCTAAACAGCCGTAGCCTGAGATATGATTATGAAACAAATGCCTTTATCTTTGATCCCGCTACCACACGTCAACTGAACGAAATGTTTGAGAGAGACAAGCAAAACAGTACCTTATTGACCCCTGAGGTTTGGAAAAAACGCTCTGCATGGAAAAAGTTTGTAGGCTGGGTAGGCAATTTGCTGACACCATTCCTTTAATTTTCAATTATTAATTACTCATTATTAATTTAATCTCCTACCTTTGCATACAGATTGCAGAAAAGAACCACTATCATGAAACAATATTTAGACTTGCTCAACCGGGTACTGACCGAAGGCGCAGAGAAAAACGACCGCACGGGAACGGGAACCGTCAGCATATTCGGACATCAGATGCGCTTCAATATGGAAGAAGGATTTCCATGTCTGACAACCAAAAAACTTCATCTGAAATCAATTATCCATGAACTTTTATGGTTCCTCAAAGGAGATACCAATATAAAATATCTCCAAGACAACGGAGTACGCATATGGAATGAATGGGCGGATGAAAATGGAGATTTAGGACACATATATGGCTATCAGTGGCGTTCGTGGCCCGACTACAAAGGTGGTTTTATAGACCAGATCAGTGAAGCTGTCGAAACGATTAAACATAACCCGGATTCACGCCGCATCATTGTCAGTGCATGGAATGTAGGTGATTTGAATAACATGAACCTGCCTCCCTGCCATGCCTTCTTTCAATTTTATGTGGCAAATGGCAAGCTAAGCCTGCAATTATACCAACGCAGTGCAGATATCTTCCTGGGAGTACCCTTCAATATAGCTTCTTACGCTCTGCTCTTGCTGATGATGGCGCAAGTGACAGGATTGCAAGCCGGAGATTTTATCCATACTTTAGGAGATGCCCATATCTACCTTAACCACATAGAACAGGTGAAACTGCAACTAACTCGCAACCCCAAACCGCTTCCCCTGATGAATATCAATCCGGATGTGAAAAACATCTTTGATTTCAAGTACGAGGATTTTGAGCTGGTTAATTACAATCCCCATCCTCACATTGCCGGAAAGGTTGCAATCTGACATTCGGAAAAAACAATCAGTAAACTATAATTATGATCAGCATTATTGCCGCAATAGACAGACACCAGGGAATAGGGCATCAGAATAAACTTCTGTTTTGGCTGCCCAATGACTTGAAACGATTCAAGGCACTCACTACCGGAAACACCATCATCATGGGACGGAAAACTTTCGAGTCTCTGCCCAAGGGTGCACTGCCCAACCGTCGTAACATCGTACTTTCCTCACATCCGGAAACTTACTGCCCGGGAGCAGAACTATTCTCATCGCTGGAGGAAGCACTAAGAAGCTGTACCCCCGTTGAACAAGTGTACATCATTGGTGGTGCAAGTGTATATAGGCAAGCTTTACCGTTCGCCAATCTCCTTCACTTGACAGAAGTGGACGCAGAAGTACCTCAAGCAGATGCCTACTTCCCGGAAATAAATCCGGCTATATGGCAAGAAAAAAGCAGGGAATCACACTCGCCGGACGAGAAGCATCCCTACCCCTATGCATTTGTTGACTATATTCGCCGATAGATCAATCTTCTTCTTCAACCACTATCGGCATCTGCCGCTTGATGGCTTCATGAAAAGAAATCAAAGTTTCCGTACGAGCTAAGCCCAATGGCTGCAACTTATCATGGATTATACTCAGTAAATGGTGGTTATTGCGCGCATAGAGCTTAATGAACATGTCATACTTGCCCGTTGTAAAATGACACTCCACAATCTCCGGAATAGCTTCCAAAGCTTTTGTAACAGCATCAAAAGAGGCAGGATCTTTTAAATAAATACCAATATAAGCACATGTCTCGTACCCTATTTTTTCCGGATCAATAACATATTCGGAACCTTTTAATATGCCTAAATTGGTCAACTTTTGAATGCGCTGATGAATGGCCGCTCCCGACACATTACAAGCTCTTGCCACTTCAAGGAAAGGAATACGTGCATTATCGGCAATAAGCTTTAATATCTGCTCGTCTAAAGTATCTAATTGATGATGTCCCATTTCAAATTCTAATGATTAATTATTAATATCTTCTGTATTTCCATACGTCAACATGCAAAGTTAGCTATTTTTTCACCAATAAAAATACGGTTCATAACTTTTATTGCTAAAAAAAGAATAAAACCTTATCAGAAACTTTTAGGCATATATACAAAAAAATCATTCCCCCAATGCAAGATGATTGCAGATGAGCTTTAAAGATAGTATCTTTGTAGAAAGATTAAATATTAAGATCGTTATGAAAAAATACACACTGCTCCTTATGTGCCTGTCCATTACACTACTCATTCAAGCACAGGTTTTCACAGATTACTTTATGGATAAAACTTTGCGTATTGACTACCTTTTCACGGGAAATGCCGCAAAACAGGAAATCTGCCTGAATGAACTGTCTTCATTGCCGTTGTGGGCAGGAAGAAGACATCATTTATCTGAACTCCCATTGCAAGGCAACGGGCAAATTGTTATGCGTGATATAATCAGTGGAAACATTATCTATAAAACTTCCTTCTCTTCACTTTTTCAAGAATGGCTTGAAACAGACGAGGCGAAAGTTGTGACGAAGGGCTTTGAAAACAGTTTCTTAGTTCCCTACCCACTTCGTCCGGCAGAAATAGAAATAACCCTTCTCGACCCACACAGAAATATCCGGGCAAATATGAAGCACACAGTCAATCCCAATGACATTCTGATACACCCGAAAGGCATCAACCGAACCATCTCACACAAATATCTGTTACAAAGTGGAAGTGTGGACAAATGCATTGATGTAGCTATTCTTGCAGAAGGTTATACCCTGAACGAAATGGATACATTCTATAAAGACGCAGCCATTGCCTGTGAAAGCCTGTTTTCTCACGAACCATTCAAATCCATGAAAACACAGTTTAACATCATAGCAGTAGCAAGCCCTTCGGAAGATAGTGGAGTAAGTGTTCCCCGATTAGGCGACTGGAAACGTACCGCCTTCAATTCCAATTTCAGCACTTTTTATTCAGACCGTTATCTGACAACTTCACATGTGAAGTCCATACATGATGCACTGGCCGGAATCCCTTACGAGCACATCATCATCTTGGCTAATACAGAAGAATACGGTGGAGGCGGCATCTATAATTCATACACACTCACAACAGCTCACCATCCCCAATTTCGCCCTGTGGTGGTACATGAATTCGGGCACAGTTTCGGAGGACTTGCCGATGAATACTTCTATGATAATGATGTGATGACAGATACTTATCCATTGGATATCGAACCATGGGAACAAAATATCAGCACCCTGAAAAACTTCGCTTCCAAATGGATAGAAATGCTTGCAAAATACACTCCAATCCCTACACCACCCACAGAGTGCAGCAAATATCCGATAGGAGTTTATGAAGGAGCAGGATATTCTGCCAAAGGCATATACCGCCCGGCTTATAATTGCCGCATGCGAACCAATGAATATCCCGATTTTTGTCCGGTCTGCCAACGGGCTATCCAACGGATAATTGATTTTTATACTAAATAGTAAAAGATAAACATTTTATAATTTATGATCAAACTTCAACGTATTACAAATGCCGAGACTGTTTTATACAAGTACATGGAACAACTCATGATAAGTTCGTTCCCTACAGAAGAATACCGGACACTGGAGGAGCAGCGTTATTATACCGATACAAAAGTCAATTTCTACAATAATATTATTTTTCAGGACAGCACACCTGTCGGCTTCATTACTTATTGGGATTTCGGCCGTTTTTTCTATGTGGAGCATTTTGCCATAGACCCGGCACAACGCAATTGTGGACATGGGAAAAACGTACTACACCACCTGTGCCAGCTTTTGAAATCCCCTATCATCCTGGAAGTGGAAAAACCAGTTGAAGAAATGGCACAACGGCGCATCAATTTCTATCAACGCCATGGATTTTCATTATGGGAAAAAACATACTACCAGCCTCCTTACAAACCTGGTGAACATTTTCTTCCCATGTCACTTATGGCCTATGGAAACTTGCAATGCGAGAAAGACTTCGATAATATAAAAGAACATATATATCGGGAAGTATATAATCTAAAATAAAAAAACAAAAGGCTACCTGTTGAACAAGTAGCCTTTTATTTATATTTACTAACCTTTACTGACGCGGTTGCGCAGAGTAGTTAATTTTCAATGCATAAGCCTTACGAAGAGCTTCTTTGATATCTGTTACAATACCCATTTTCGTATCTTGGTCAACTTTCAAAGACACAGTCATCAGCGGCTGATCTTCTTCTTTCATACTGGCACGTTCACCAATAATATGATCCTGAACCTCAGCAACTTCAGCATAACTGTCATTCAACTGAATACGGCTTTCATCACCTAATTTCTTACGAAACTCAGCAGTAGGTTTTCCTACGTAAATAAATGTAACCAAAGACTTCTTTTCAAGCTTTTCCAACTCAGTAGCTTGCGGAACCTTAAACTCAACCCTCAATGTTACCTCACGCATAGTTGTTACAATCATGAAAAAGAACAACAAGGTGAAGATAAGGTCAGGCAGAGAAGAAGTGTTCAACGCCGGCATTTCACGTTTGCCAGTCTTATTAAATTTTCCCATTACTTCTTTTCTCCGTACTTTTTAGGTTCTGCCTCAGAAATCTTCTGAGGATAAATTTCACGAATTGCCTTCTGTTGATCTTCGTTCAAATCAGCATAATTCTTCTGCCACTTTTCCTGAGCCAATTCATTACGCAACTCATTATAAGCTGCAACAAGTTCATTCTGGACAGCAAGATATGCTTTATATGAAGAACCACGGTCACAACGCAGAGATACTACATGCTTTTCCGTAACCATCATATTGCCAAAAAAATCAATATTCTTCGAATACTTTTCCGGTTTAGATTCTTCATTATACGGATTAGCTATAAACTCCTTTGTTTTTGCACGCAATTGATCAACGCTGATATAGTCATTTCCACACATTAACTGGTCGTTCATATTCAAGAAGACAGTCAGCACATTGCGTTCCTTCAGCTTCACATCATCTATCTTTTGATCCTTTTCCGGTGGCGGTGGCAATTGTCTTGCCAAGCCACGGTCGGTATCCATAGATGTTGTAATCAAGAAGAAGATCAGCAACAAAAATGCAATGTCCGCAGTTGAACTTGAGTTAATATCAGGAACTTTTCTTTTTCCTTTTGCCATTGTAATTACTCTTTTAATTGAGTCACCCCAATTGGTTATGATAATTTCTTCTTAATACTACTAAAGATAATTGCAAGTACAGTTGCACCAAACAGTATGTAGATAGAGAAAAGCCACATATCAGTAAGTTTCAACCAAAAAGGAACATTATCAGTTCCGCTATATCCCGGTATTTTAAGCGGTTCATCGCTACCCATAACCCATGAAACAACAACGACTGCAACTAATATAAGCAAACCGATCAGAGATTTCAATGCGGCTCCCGGATTATCTTTCAGCGCAGCTCCAAACTGGAATACTACTCCAACCACAGTAGCAATAATAGCTACAACAAACAGACCATACATCAAATAGATCAATGCATCTGTCTGAGCAGGTTGCCACATTTCTGCGTCAACACTCATCAGTACCGCATCGCCCTGAGCATCTCCACCGAAGTAGAACAAGCCCAATACTACCAAGATGGCAGCCAACATTGCGTACAGTACATAGTATGATACTTTATATGATAACTTAGCCATCTTAATTATTTTTTGTATTTCAAATCATATTTGATAACCATATCCAACAGTGAGATAGAAGAATCTTCCATTTCGCTGGTCAAAGCTTCAATCTTAGAAAGGATGTAGTTATAGAATACCTGCAGAATCAAGGCAACGATCAAACCGAAGATAGTAGTAATCAAGGCAACTTTCATACCACCTGCTACAACCGTCGGAGAGATATCACCTACCTGCTGAATTTTATCAAATGCCTGAACCATACCGATTACAGTTCCCAAGAATCCCAAAGACGGAGCCATTGCGATAAACAATGTAATCCAAGAGCAGCCCTTTTCCAAATAACCGGCTTGTACACCACCATAAGATACTACTGATTTTTCTACTACATCAATACCTTGATCTATTCTCATCAAACCTTGATAATAGATAGAAGCAATAGGACCTCTTGTGTTACGTGCGATGTCTTTAGCAGCTTCAACGTCACCTTTTTCCAAAGCAGCTTCAATAGCAGCCATAAATTTCTTGGTGTTAATTTCTGCCAAGCTCAAATAAATGATACGTTCAATACAAAATGCAAGACCGATAACCAATGCGATAGCTACCAAACTCATGAAGGATGCAGTACCCTCAATAAACTTCGTCTTGATTTCTTTGTGAAGGCCACCTTCTGCAGCTTCTACAGTCGCAGGAGCAGCAGCTTCATCAGCAGGAGCCGCCTCTGCTGCTGGAGCAGCTTGTTCTGTTTGTTCAGCAGCAGGAGCATCTTGAGCCTGAGCAAGTTGAGTTGAGCCAAATGTTAAGACTCCCATTACAGCAACAATTGCAAATAACTTTTTCATTGTGTGTCTAATTTTTAAGATTAATTAATTAAATTACTTATTGTATTTATTTGTTATTTTTCTTCTTTCATTCCATCTATACTGCGGAGAGACGGGGATTCGAACCCCGGATGCCCTTTAGGAGCATACACGCTTTCCAGGCGTGCCTCTTCAACCACTCGAGCATCTCTCCAATTGACGCCTTCTTTGAAAACGGGTGCAAATTACGAAAAAAATGCGAACCACAAGCGTTTTCAGCTACAAATGTATTCTTTTTTTTGTTCTTCTATTACATTCATTCCGTTTTATCTCGAATAAAATCTCAAAATTAATAAACTTTAAAATCTTCAAGACGTTATTTGAGCATTCCAAACACTTTTAATGCGTTTTCAGAAGTTACCTGTGCCACCTTTTCAGGAGATTCACAATACACTTCAGATACTTTAATCAAGGTATCTTTCACATAAGCGCTTTCATTTCTTTTGCCTCGATTGGGGACCGGAGTCAGATAAGGAGAATCCGTTTCCAAAACAATCCGTTCCAAAGGTACATTTTTCAAAACTTCCGGCAAGGCAGACTTCTTAAAAGTGACCACCCCATTAATCCCGATAAGGAAATTGGAAAACTCCATAATGCGGGCAGCTTCCTCCCTTGTGCCGACAAAACTGTGAAAAACACCTTTCAAAGAAGAATATTTATAAGGTTCCAATACCTTATATATATTATCAAATGCTTCGCGACAATGAATAACCACCGGCAAATCATACTTCAATGCCCATTTAATCTGTCTATCCAATGCCACCTCTTGTTCTCTCAGAAAAGTTTTATCCCAATACAAGTCCATGCCGATTTCACCAATCGCCACATATTCATTGACAGAAGACAGTTCATGGGCTATAATTTCCAGTTCTTTTTCATAGTCTCCATTGACGGAAGTCGGGTGTAATCCTATCATCGGAAAGCAATATCCCCTATAAGCGGCACAAACCCGAAGCATCGGTTCAATGGTAGAACTGTCAATATTTGGCATAAAAATATGGGTGACACCAGCCTCTTTTGCACGCTCCATCACTTGCGGCAGATCCTCTGCGAATTCCTCCAAAAAAAGATGGGAATGCGAATCAATCAACCTCATTCTTCAATTCAGTCTTTACTTTTTTCATTGGTACGATAGTAGTATATAATGCCATAATCACGGCATAAATTCAAGCGTTTCTCATTCGGAGTTACAGATTCGAACCTTTCTTCAACCTGATTCCAAATATCCAGAATAAGTTCATCGGCATCAGCACGCATAGAAGATAGAACCTCCAGGCTACGAGCTGTCAGCAACTGATAGTTTTTTTGTTTCTCATAACTGTCCATGAAGATGTCATAATGAACCCTTACTTTGGCAATGGTAGGATTGTAAATAGGAATACCCCCTTGAGAAATACGTTTATTCTCACCGTCAATAATTTTACGCCCCCATTCTGCCAATGCAGCTTCGGTTGCCAAATCTGGTACATTATTATTCCTTGTTTCCAAACCATAATACTCTTTATGTGAAAGGCGTATTTCAGAGCGTATGACAGCTAAATTAAACACTTGAATAAAATGAGAAATATACAATCTGGCTGTTTTCACATTAGCCTGATGCTTACGTCCTGCTTTTGACTGCCTGTCAAAGCAGTCGGCATAATAAAACTGTGCTGCCTCAAACTTCATTAAAAAATTACGGGCATCAGTCAAGGTCTTCAAAGAAACTGCTAAATCATAAACATTACATATATCCGCCTTTACGACCACTGCTTTTAATGCTCGTATTCTCGCTTGATCAGTATTTGGCAATCTTCTATATGGCATATCCTGTCAAGATAAAAAAGTCACACTTCTCTATTCATCAGATTTCCCATCAGAATCTCCAGCTCTTTCTTCTTTTCATCAGCAACTTTTACAGCGACAAGATTCTCCATTGCGCGTTCACTATATTCCGCCATCTTTTTCTCGCAAATTTCTTTTATTCCGATCTGATTATACAAATCTGTTACGGCTGCAATCTTCTCCGCCGGTTCAAATGATCCGGCGTCCACCCATACTTTCAACTGCTGCAATTGCCTGTCATCTGCATGTTCAAAAGCTTTTATCAACATATAGGTTTTCTTATTGCAGAGAATATCTCCTCCTATATTTTTTCCAAAGATAGCGGCATCCCCATATACATCCAGCAAATCATCTTTCAATTGGAAAGCAATCCCCAGGTTCATACCGAAATTATATAAATGTTCGGCATCTTCAGCAGAAGCGCCCCCTAAAAGAGCGCCTATCTTCAGACTGGCGGCCAACAAAACAGATGTTTTTAAACGAATCATTTCCAAATACTCCCCTTCTTTTACATCTTTCCGAAGTTCAAATTCCATATCCATCTGTTGTCCTTCACATATCTCCAGAGCTGTCAGGCTGAATAAATCCATTACTTCCTTCAAATAACCGGCAGGACATTGCGCCATATATTGATAAGCCAACACCAGCATGGCGTCTCCCGATAAAATTGCCGTATTATCATTCCAAACTTTATGCACTGTTTTTTTTCCACGGCGGCGATCTGCACAATCCATCAAATCATCATGTAAAAGAGTATAGTTATGATATACCTCAATACCGATTGCCGGCCCGTAAGCCCGAACTATGTCTTCTTTATACAGATTATAAGACATCAACATCAATACCGGACGTATTCTCTTACCGCCCATTGACAACACATAGCTTACCGGAGCATACAAACCTTGGGGAGTACGAGTAAATTTCAGATCTGCTATATGAGAATTTATTTTTTTTAAAATTTCAGAAGCTGTAAACATAACATTAAATTTTGGAATAACCGGGAATAAAAAGAGGCTGCTTTTCCGGCAGCCTCTCTCCTGTTTTATTATTTCATCACTGCAACCTAAACATTACAGGTACCGTAAATCTACAACGTACGGGTTTACCACGTTGCTTGCCCGGTTTCCATTTAGGCATGGAATTTATCACACGAAGTGCCTCTTTATCCAGATACGGGTCAACGCCTCTTAGAACTTTAGCATCTACAATACTACCGTCTTTGTTAACCACGAACTGCACAGTTACACGACCTGACACCCCATTTTCTTGTGCAATAGTAGGATACTTAATGTTATTGGACAGATACTTCATCAAACCGGCCATACCACCATTGGTAAATTCCGGACTTTCCTCTACTACTTCAAAAATAGTTTGTTCTTCAGGCTCTTCTTCTTCCACCTTGACGGGAACATACTTTATATCGACTTTCTGTCCTGTATCTTCAGTAGAAGCGATAGTAGTTTCTTCGACATTGGCATCATCATCCACAATGGTCAACGTTTCAGGAATCGAAGGAGCGTCAGGAGGTGGAGGAGTTACTTGCTCCGGCTGTTCTGTGATAGGAATGATTTCCTCCTCAAATACGACATCGGCTACAGCTTGGCTCATGTCAATCTTTACGTCACGTTTAGTCCATTCAAACGCTACGAACATGAAAGCGAGCACAATTACATAACCGATCAGCATCCATGTAGATTTCTTGTTCTCCAAGTCTGCTTTGGGTGATTTTTTAATTTCCATAAATTTATAATATAATTATAGTGTCTCTCACTTGTGGCAAATATAGCACTTTTTCGATGATTGCCCATGCTTGACCGTTCTTTTTTACGCAATAGGCTTGGTATTTTTATTTTTTTAATCCTTAGAAAGTGCTCACATGCTTTTATGGTACAAAAGTAACGAGATATTTTAAAAATGCAGTATCTTTGGCAAGAATTTTAAATGAAACATTGAAAATAGTCTCTTCGCATTCTTTTTTAGTTTGCAGTACACCTTATAATATATAAATATCATTCCAATGAAGAAAATAACAATAGCAATTGATGGCTTTTCCTCTTGTGGAAAAAGTACAATGGCGAAAGACCTTGCCCGTGAAATAGGCTATATCTACATAGATAGCGGCGCAATGTATCGTGCAGTTACTTTATATAGCATCGAAAACGGGATTTTCCGAGGGAACCGGATAGACACGGAGAAGCTTAAAAAGCATATCAAAGACATTCATATTTCTTTCCGGCTAAATTCGGCAACCGGATGTCCTGAGACCTATCTGAACGGGGTGAATGTAGAAAACAAAATCCGCACCATGGAGGTGTCTTCCCGCGTAAGCCCCATCGCTACCTTGGATTTTGTGCGCGAAGCCATGGTAGCGCAACAGCAAGAAATGGGAAAAGCCAAAGGCATTGTAATGGACGGCCGAGACATAGGTACGACTGTTTTTCCGGATGCTGAACTAAAAATATTTGTTACCGCCACTCCTGAGATACGCGCCCAGCGCCGACATGATGAACTGAAAGCCAAAGGACAAGAGGTAGGATTTGATGAAATACTGGAAAATGTGAAGCAACGGGACCATATTGATCAAAACCGGGAAGTAAGCCCACTGCGCAAAGCTGATGATGCGCTGCTATTGGACAACAGCCATTTAACCATTGCCCAACAGAAGAAATGGCTGGCAGAACAATTTGAACGGATTGTCCAGAATAAATAGAGGTTAAATCCTTACCAATTATACATCTGTTCCTCAACATACTCCATCACCACAGACACGAGATAGGAACAGATGCAGTGAAAATAAAATCAACTATGGTAAAAGTAGAAATAGACGAAGGTTCAGGCTTCTGCTTTGGAGTAGTCACCGCAATCAATAAAGCAGAAGAAGAATTGACAAACGGAGGCACGTTGTATTGCCTTGGAGACATCGTACACAACAGCCGTGAAGTGGAGCGTCTGAAAGAAATGGGACTCATCACCATCAATCATGATGAATTCAATCGTCTGCACAACGCCAAAGTATTGCTGCGTGCGCATGGAGAGCCACCGGAAACATACGCCATTGCCTGCCGGAACAACATAGAAATAATAGATGCCACCTGCCCCGTAGTGCTCCGTTTGCAAAAGAAAATCAAACAAGAGTACGGACAGGAAGACGGAGGAGAAAAACAGATCGTCATATATGGCAAGAACGGGCATGCAGAAGTATTAGGTCTTGTGGGACAAACAGCCGGAGAAGCCATCGTTATCGAGAAACTGGAGGAGGCCAAAAAACTGGATTTCAGCAGAAGCATCCGTCTTTATTCTCAAACCACCAAATCACTGGACGAATTCCAAGACATTGTAGAATACATAAAAAAGCATATATCACCGGGAGTTACTTTTGAGTATTACGATACCATCTGCCGGCAAGTAGCCAATCGTATTCCCAATATCCGCAGGTTCGCCGCCTCGCACGATCTGATATTCTTTGTAAGCGGTAAAAAAAGTTCCAATGGAAAAATGCTGTTCAGTGAGTGCAAGAAAGTAAACCCAAACTCACATCTGATAGACAGTGCCGAGGAGATAGACAACTCTCTGCTGGCCGGCATGAATTCCATAGGAGTGTGTGGAGCCACTTCCACTCCCAAATGGCTGATGGAAGAAATATCCGAAACCATAAAGTCAAGACTTTAAAATAAAATGTAATACTTCTGGAACAGCAAATTAACGTAATTTATTAGTCAAGCCCTCAGCTTTTTACTATCTTTGCCCCACTATTAATACTAAACAAAAGGATTGTTATGGGAATGGTTAAGTGTATCGGTATCCTGACCTCCGGAGGCGATGCTCCGGGAATGAATGCTGCCATACGTGCAGTGACACGCGCAGCTATCTACAACGGACTCTCAGTAAAAGGCATATACAGAGGTTACAAAGGTTTAGTGACCGGCGAAATCAAAGAATTCAAAAGCCAGAATGTAAGTAATATCATACAGTTGGGGGGCACAATTCTCAAGACCGCACGCTGCAAGGAATTTACCACTCCCGAAGGACGCCAGACTGCCTATGATAACATGAAAAGGGAAGGCATTGACGCTCTGGTCATAATAGGCGGCGACGGCTCTCTCACGGGCGCACGCATCTTTGCGCAGGAATTTGACGTTCCCTGTATCGGATTGCCCGGAACTATCGACAATGACCTTTACGGAACAGACACCACCATCGGATATGACACTGCTTTGAATACGATTCTGGATGCAGTCGATAAGATCCGTGATACCGCAACTTCGCACGAACGGTTGTTCTTCGTTGAAGTAATGGGGCGTGACGCCGGCTTCCTTGCCCTGAACGGTGCAATCGCATCCGGTGCTGAGGCAGCCATCATACCGGAATTCAGTACCGAAGTGGACCAACTGGAAGAGTTCATCAAGAATGGTTTCCGAAAATCAAAAAACAGCAGTATCGTGTTAGTGGCCGAAAGTGAACTGACCGGCGGAGCCATGCACTATGCAGAACGCGTGAAGAATGAGTATCCGGGATACGACGTGCGCGTAACCATCCTCGGACACCTGCAGCGCGGCGGAAGCCCCACGGCACACGACCGCATCCTTGCCAGTCGCCTGGGTGCAGCGGCAATCGATGCTATCATGGAAGGACAGCGCAATGTCATGATCGGCATTGAGCACGATGAAGTGGTTTATGTTCCTTTCACCAAAGCTATCAAGAATGACAAGCCCATCAAGAAAGATTTGGTAAATGTATTGAGAGAATTGTCTATCTGATGCATGCCGGATATATTTTTTCGCACGCACCTCATTATCCACAATAAGTATCGGCGATACTCTTGCTCCATAGCTTTAAAGTACGACAAATACAGTGAAGGCCTGCGAAACTTAATAAAAACGACTGCTAAGGCTAAGCTTTAAAGATACTGACATTTATTCTTTCTACTACGGTGGAAAGAATAAATGTCAGTATCTTTAAAGCTTAGTAATTACCGCTGCTTAATCGGTATATAAGGAGCCTCCTCCAACACATTCTTATAAGCCGGACGAATGATGCGTTTGCCTTCAAAGTTCAGTTCTTCGTTGCGATGGGCACACCAACCTACAATACGCGCCATGGCAAACAGAGGGGTGAAGATTTCCTGGGGCAATCCAATCATTTCGTAAACAAAGCCCGAATAGAAATCAACATTGCTCGAAACAGTTTTTCCGTTATTCTTCACACGCCCGAATACATCAATAGCACGCTCCTCCAGCAGTTCGAGGAAGGCGAACTCCCGTTCCTTACCTTTTTCGCGGGCCAGATCGCGGGCCAGTTCCTTCAGAAGAATGGCACGGGGATCGGAAATAGTATAGACAGCATGACCGATACCATATATCAGACCGGACTTGTTATAGACTTCCTTATTCAGCATCCGGGTAAAGTAGGTATCTATCTCATCCACATTGGTCCAGTCCCGGATATTTTCCTGCAGATGATGAAACATGTCGGCTACCTGGATATTGGCGCCTCCGTGAAGCGGGCCTTTCAAAGAGCCGATTCCTGCTGCAATAGCAGAATAAGTATCCGTTCCGGTAGAGGAAGTGACACGTACGGTAAAAGTAGAGTTATTTCCACCACCGTGCTCTGCCTGTAACACCAGCAAGAGGTCGAGAGTACGGGCATCCAATTCTGTATAATCTTTTTTCAGCATATAGAGAAAATTTTCGGCAATGGAAACATCTTCACGCGGATGACGTATATGCAGCGACCGCCCATGAGTGGCATGACGAAGCATGTTGTAGGCATAGGCTATGATAGTGGGAAATTTGGAAATCAGGTCAATGCTCTGACGCATCAGGTTGTCACGCGAGGTATCATCGGCAGCAGGATCAAAACGATACATTTCGAGCACACTGCGAGCCAGGATATTCATAATGTTATTCCCCTCGAGCTCAATGATGTTCATCTTGGTCTTTTGTTCCAACGGCATATTGTCGTTAATAAGTTCACGGAAAGAAGCAAGTTCCTCCTTGTCGGGCAATCGGCCCGAAAGCAAAAGATAGGCAACCTCCTCAAACCCGAAACGCTTCTCCTTGATGACGGCACGAGCCAGATCCTCCACATCATAGCCGCGATAAAACAACTTACCGGGAATAGGTTTCAGGCCACCACCCGGAATACGTTCATACCCCACCACATTACCGATTTTTGTCAGCCCCACCAGTACTCCTGTTCCGTCTTCATTACGCAGACCGCGCTTCACATCAAATTTCTTAAACAATTCATTCTCAATCCGGGCAGCTTCTTTCAAATCTTCGGAAAGCTTATAAATCAAATACTCTTTTTTCATGATATATATGTTTTAATACCGGGAATCACCCCAAAATTCGTTCTACAATCTCCTCCGTAAATGCAGAAGTGGACAAAGAAACGCCGCCCGGCATAAAGCGGGCCAGGTCAGCAGTGGCACGGGCTTCCGTAAAGCTCTGTTCCAATGCCCGTTCTATCAAAGCAGCGGGCTCATTCCAGCCCAAATGTTCGAGCATCATCACCGCAGAGAGAATAATGGAACAAGGGTTCACGATGTCCTTGCCTGCAATATCCGGGGCAGTGCCATGAGTAGCCTCAAAGATGGCATGTCCCGTCTTATAGTTTACATTGGCTCCGGGAGCAATGCCGATACCCCCCACCATGGCAGCCAATTGATCAGATATGTAATCACCGTTCAGATTCAGAGTGGCCACCACGGAATATTCTTCAGGAATGAGTAATGTGTTTTGCAGAAAAGCATCGGCAATGCAGTCTTTTACGGTCAAACGTCCTTCAGCCAGTTCTTTGCCAAACTCGCGTTTCGCCAATTCGTATCCCCATTTCTTGAAACCTCCCTCGGTGAACTTCATTATGTTTCCCTTGTGCACCAATGTCACTGAAGGCAAATCATGCTCAAGTGCATACTTACAGGCCGCACGCACCAAACGCTCCGTTCCTTCTCTGGAAACGGGTTTGACACCGAACGAAGAAGTATCAGGAAAACGGACTTTTGTCACCCCCATTTCATCATGCAGAAAACGGTAAAACTTATCAGCTTCCGGCGTACCGGCCTCCCACTCGATACCGGCATAAATATCTTCCGTGTTTTCACGGAAGATGCACATATTTACTTTCCGTGGCTCCTTCACCGGAGAGACAATGCCTTTATACCATCGCACCGGACGCAGGCAGACATAAAGGTCAAGCGCCTGCCTCAACGCCACATTCAAAGAACGGATTCCACCACCGATCGGCGTCATCAGCGGCCCTTTGATGCCGACTTTATAAGTACGGAAAGCTTCCATTGTCTCATCCGGCAGCCAGGACCCTGTCTCATTAAAAGCCCGTTCTCCGGCCAGCACTTCTTTCCATTCGATGCCACGCTTATCGCCACAAGCTTTCTTGAGGGCAGCATCCACAACAGCCCGCATGGATGGAGTCACTTCTGCTCCTACTCCATCACCAGTAATAAAAGGTACAGTAATTTTTTCCATATTCTATCGCGCATTAAGTGCAGAGCCGGCACGGAACCAGATTATCTGCTGTTCATTATACGTATGTTGTACTTCGAAGCTCTCTTTTGTACCGTCCTCATGCTGAAGAACTACTTTCAAGTTCTGTCCGGGAACAAAATCATCCAGTCCGACGACGGACAGCAAATCATGCTCCCGTATTCTGTCGTAATCGGCTTTATCCATGAAAGTCAAGGCCAGCATGCCTTGCTTCTTCAGATTGGTTTCATGGATGCGGGCAAAACTCTTCGCCAGAATGACTCTCACATTCAGGAAGCGCGGTTCCATAGCAGCATGTTCGCGGCTGGAACCTTCACCGTAGTTTTCTTCCGCCACAACAATGGAAGGAATTCCGGCGGATTTATAAACTCCGGCTGTACCGGACACTGTTCCATAAGTATTGGAGAGGCGATTCCAAACCTTATTGGTTTCTCCATTAAAGGCATTGACAGCTCCCATCAACAAATTTTCCGAAATATTCTCCAGATGCCCCCGGAAACGGAGCCATGGACCGGCCATTGAAATGTGATCCGTAGTACACTTTCCCCGTACTTTAATCAAGAGAGGCATATCCAATAGATCTGCGCCGTCCCATGCAGGAAAAGGAGTCAATAGCTGTAAACGACGCGAGTTCGGATCGACACTAATGTCATTCCTATCACCGGTGGGAGCAATATAGCCTTCGCGTCCGGAGGAAAAACCTTTTAACGGCAATTCTTCACCCACAGGCTCCGAAAGCATCACTCTTTTACCTTGGTCATTCACCAAAGTATCTTTCAAAGGATTGAAACAAAGATCACCGGCAATGGTCAATGCCATCGTCAGCTCCGGTGAAGCCACATAAGCATAGGTGTTGGGATTGCCGTCCGCGCGCTTGGCAAAATTCCGGTTGAAAGAAGTCACGATAGAATTCCTGCGCTCCGTACTATCCGTGCAACGCTTCCACTGCCCGATACACGGACCACAGGCATTTGCCATGATGGTAGCGCCTATTTCCTCAAAAGCACCCATCATACCGTCACGTTCAGCCGTTGAACGTATCTGTTCCGAACCGGGATTGACAATCAAAGTACCTGCTACACTCAGTCCTTTCATTTTCACTTGACGAGCCAAAGAAGCGGCACGACTCAAATCCTGATAAGAGGAATTAGTACACGAACCGATTAATCCCACTTCCATTTTACGGGGATAATCATTAAGTACCACCTTTTCGGCAAATTCGGAAATCGGAGTGGCGGCATCCGGCGTGAACGGTCCATTAATATAGGGCTCCAACAACGAAAGATCAATCTCAATGATCCGGTCGTAATGCATTTCAGGATTTGCAAGGACATTGTCATCCGGACGAAGATCAGCAGCCACGGCATCGGCCATCGCAGCAACTTCTTCCCTGCCGGTAGCTTTCAGATAAGCCGCCATACGTTCGTCATAAGGAAACAAAGAAGTAGTTGCTCCCACCTCTGCCCCCATGTTGCAAATGGTTGCCTTTCCTGTGGCAGACAGACACTCTGTGCCCGGACCAAAATATTCTATAATGGCATTAGTCGCCCCTTTAACGGTCAGAATACCTGCCAACTTCAATATGACATCTTTCGGAGCAGCCCAGCCACTCAATTTGCCGGTCAAATGTACTCCAATCAAACGAGGCATCTTCAATTCCCATTCCATTCCCGTCATTACGTCCACCGCATCGGCTCCCCCCACACCGATGGCTATCATACCCAAACCACCGGCATTAGGAGTATGAGAATCAGTACCCACCATCATTCCACCGGGGAAAGCGTAGTTCTCCAGCACCACCTGATGGATGATGCCTGCACCCGGCTGCCAAAAACCGATACCGTAGCGGGAAGATACATCACGAAGAAAATCATAGACTTCCTTGTTCGTATTCGTAGCCGTGGCAATATCTTCTTCAGCCCCTTTATAGGCCTGTATCAAATGATCGCAATGCACGGTCGAAGGAACCGCAACCTGTTCACGCCCTGCATTCATAAATTGCAGCAAGGCCATCTGGGCTGTGGCATCCTGCATAGCCACACGATCGGGGCGGAAATTCACATAGTCTTCTCCACGCTTGTATCTTTTTACTTCCTTATACAAATGGACATACAAAATCTTTTCTGCTAACGTCAGCGGATGTCCTAATACAGCCCGCACACATTCTATCTTTTTTGCATAATCTGCATAAAAAGCTTTAAGCATCGCTAAATCATAAACCATAACCACTTATTTTTTAGTTTTTCATTATTGTAAAGATTACAAATTAATATTATAAACAAAAGAAAAGAGCAATTTGTTTAACAAAATAAAGCATTTCTTCCCTCAAAAGCGAGGAATGATTACCTTTGCAACATGAAAGAACAAGATACAAGCAGCCCTACCATACATCTTCAACAGCAGCAGCTTTTATTGCGCATGGAATATGAGTTTGAAAAAGAAGAATTCAGACGGCAGACGGAAAATATGGGTGTGGCCCGAAAAGTCAAACGGGGGCTTTGCTGGTATCCTGCTTCTTCGGGACGAAGTTATTATAATTCTCTGAATCAATTGGTAATAGAAGTCACCCACACGGAAGATACCGATATAGAGCACTGCTTCGAATTCGGCCGTCCCGTCTGCTTCTTCCGCCAGTCTGCCGACGGCAAGATTACTTATATGAACTTCACCGCCACCGTCAGCTATGCCGATGAGGGGCGTATGGTGGTCGTGATGCCCGGAACCGGTGCAGTCATGGAAGTGCAGGCAGCGGACAACCTCGGCGTGCAGCTTTACTTCGACGAAACCTCCTACCGCACCATGTTCGAGGCGCTGGAAGACACCCTTCGCGCCAAGGGAAACCGCCTTGCCGAACTGCGGGACACGCTGTTAGACACCTCCAAAGCCAAATTCCGCGAGCTCTACCCCGTGCGCTTCCCATGGCTGAACGCCACGCAGGAGTCGGCGGTGAACAAGGTGCTGTGCACCCGCGACGTGGCCATCGTACACGGCCCTCCGGGAACGGGCAAGACCACCACCCTCGTAGAAGCCATCTATGAGACGCTGCACCGCGAACCGCAGGTCATGGTCTGCGCCCAGAGCAACACCGCCGTGGACTGGATTTCGGAGAAGCTCGTGGACCGCGGAGTCAACGTGCTGCGCATCGGCAATCCTACCCGCGTCAACGATAAGATGCTCTCCTTCACCTACGAACGCCGCTTCGAGAGCCACTCTCTCTACACCGAGCTGTGGAGCATCCGCCAGGAACTACGCCAACTGCAAGGCAAGACCCGCCGTGGCAGCTACGACGAGCGCGAGGGCGTGCGCAGCCGCATAAGCCGCCTGCGCGACCGCGCCACCGCCTTGGAACTGCAAATCAACGCCGAACTCTTCGACAGCGCCCACGTCATCGCCTCCACCCTCGTGGGCAGCAACCACCGTCTGCTCAGCGGACACCGCTTCGGCACACTCTTCATCGACGAAGCCGCCCAAGCCCTGGAAGCCGCCTGCTGGATAGCCATCCGCAAGGCAGACCGCGTAATCTTGGCAGGCGACCACTGCCAACTGCCGCCCACCGTGAAGTGTCCCGAAGCCGCCCGTGGAGGACTGGAACGCACACTCATGGAGACCGTAGCCGCCGCCAAACCCACCGCCGTGTCCCTGCTGAAGATGCAATACCGGATGCACGAGGACATCATGCGCTTCTCTTCAGAATGGTTCTATAACGGTGAGCTGAAAGCCGCACCCGAAGTACGCCACCGGGGTATATTGGACTGGGACACGCCCATTTGCTGGATTGACACCTCGGAAATGAACTTCAAAGAGGAGTTTGTGGGAGAAACCTTCGGACGCATCAACAAGGAAGAGGCCAACCTTTTGCTGCAAGAGTTGGAGGCTTATATCCTGCGCATCGGAGGAAAACGGATTCTGGAGGAACAAATAGACTTCGGACTGATTTCTCCTTACAAGGCACAAGTTCAGCATTTGCGGAACAAGATAAAGACGAGCGCCGCCCTGCGTCCCTACCGCAGCCTGCTGACGGTGAATACCGTGGACGGCTTTCAGGGACAAGAACGCGACGTGATCTTCATCAGTCTGGTACGCGCCAACGAGGACGGGCAAATCGGCTTCCTCCACGACCTGCGCCGCATGAACGTGGCCATCACCAGAGCACGCATGAAGCTGGTCATACTGGGAGAGGCAGACACGCTGAACCGGCATGCATTCTACAAAAAACTGATGGAATATATCAAGGAGCAGGGCGGGGTGAAACGTGCGGAACGGCTCGAAGAAAACAAAGCGGACAGCAACGGGGAAAATCCGATGGAATGATTGCCCGACAGCACCCGCACCGAGGAACAACAACACCCACACCGAGGAACAACAACACCCACACCGAGGAGCAACAACACCCGCACCGAGGAGCAACAACACCCGCGGCAAAGGCAATCCGCAGCGGTGGCGGCAGAAGCGGGCAGCCTTCCGTTGACGGAATACACACAAGAAAGAGGGATATGTCAGGGCTTAAACAAGCATTCTGACACATCCCTCTTTCGTTTCCAATGAGAGGATGTTTTCAGGCGCGGATTACGCGAATTTCACGGAATTTCATTTATATTCTCCGTGAAATCCGCGCCTGAAATATATCTTAATGAAGCTTCACCGTCCTGCGCACCGCCTCGGCAAGCTGCTCCATAGCCTGCCGCAGCACGCTCCGGGGCGAACCCACATTGAGGCGCATGAAACCCTCGCCGCCTTGACCGAACATCTCGCCGTCGTTCAGCGCAAGGCGAGCCTCTTCCACAAAGAGGTGCTGCAACTCGTCGTGCGACAAGTGCAGGCCGCGGCAGTCCAGCCACACCAAGAAGGAGGCCTGCGGACGCAGCGGCTTGATTTGCGGCAGGTGGCGGGCGCAGAAATCTATCACGAAATCCACGTTGCCCTCCACGTAGCGCAGCATTTGTTTACGCCACGCCTCGCCCTCGCTGAAGGCGGCAATGGTGGAGATGGGCGCAAAGAGCGGCGCTTCGTTCAGCTCGTTCGCCTCCAGCCAGCCGTAGAAACGCTCGCGGATGTCCCGGTTGGGCACAATGGCGTAGGAGCTGACGATGCCGGCGATGTTGAACGTCTTGGACGGCGCTCCGAAGGTGATGCTGCAAGCGGCGGCCTCCGGCGAGACGGAGGCAAACGGCAGGTGCTTGTGCCCAAACAGCGCCATGTCGCAATGTATCTCGTCGGAAATAACGAGGATGTGGCGGCGGTGGCAGAAGTCGGCAAGGCGCACTAACGTCTCCTTGTCCCACACGATGCCCGCCGGGTTGTGCGGGTTGGAGAGGATGAGCAGACGGCACTTATCGTCCGCCACGGCTTCCAGGTTCTCAAAATCCATGCTGTAAGAGCCGTCCGCGTGCTCGCGTAGCGGGTTGTACACCACCTCGCGCCCGTTGCCCTGCGGCGTCAGGCGGAACGGATGATAGACGGGCGGCTGGATAATCACCTTCTCGTCCGGCTTCACAAATACGTTGATGACCATGCCGATGCCCTTCACGATGCCCGGAATGTAGGTCAGCCACTCACGCTCCACCTGCCAGCCGTGGTGCGAGGCTATCCAGTTGATGACCGTGGGCCAGTAGTTGGCAGAGTCCTTGGTGTAGCCGTACAGAGAATGTTCCAGCCTGCGGCGCAGGGCTTCGGTGATGAACGCCGGTGTCTCAAAGTCCATGTCCGCCACCCACAGAGGCAGCAGGTCGGCACGCCCGTAGCGTTCTTGCAGCACGTCTAACTTCAGAGCGCCCGTGCCCCGCCGGTCTATAATCTTGTCAAAATCGTATGTTTCCATTGCTGTTACTTTTTTAATGCTTGTTCTATATCTTCAAATAAATCGTCCACGTCTTCTAAACCGATAGAGAGACGAATTGTTGTGTCGAGCACATCCATGCTGCGCCGCTGCTCGTCCGTGAACGGGCCGAAAATGGTGCTGGCCGGGTGAATGGCAAGCGACTTGCTGTCAAAGAGGTTGGTGGCGCGGCGTATCAGCTTCAAGCCATTGATGAAGCGGAAGCAAGCGTCCTTATCCTCCAAGTCGATGGTAATCATCGCCCCCGCCGTAGGGCCGAACTGCTTCTGCGCCAAGGCATGAAACGGATTATCTTCCAGCCCCACACAGTTTACGCGCTTCACGGCAGCCAGTCCGCAGAGTTTCCGCGCCAGTTCAAGGGTGTTGGCGGACTGTATGCGATAGCGTGCATCGAGCGTTTCCAGTCCGATGGTCTGCATATAGGCCACGTGCGGAGTCATGTAGGCGCCCAAGTTGAGCAGCATTTCCGTGCGCATCCGCTTGCCGAAGCCCGGGCACGTGCCGTAGTCCACCACCAGTCCGCCAATGGACGTGGCCCCTCCCGACAGATACTTGGTGCTGGACACCACCTCCACGTCCACCCCGAAGTCGTGCGAGCAGAACTCGGTGAAGGGAATGGCGGTGGTGTCGGCTATCAGTGGGACATTCTTCTCGTGCGCCACCCGCACCAATGCCTGCAAGTCCGCCACCTCCATCTGCGGATTGGTGATAATCTCCAGATAGACGCAGCACGTGTTTCCGTCTATCCGGCGTGCCACGGCCTCCACATCGGTGAGGTCGCACAGCCGCGCTTCTATCCCGAAGCGGGACAGCGTGCCCGAAACCAGCGCGTAGGTATTGCCGAACATGTGGCGCGAGGTGACGATGTTCTTTCCCGCCGCCGCCACGCAGAGCAGCGTATTGCTGATGGCCGCCATGCCCGAACTCAGCGCTATGACATCCGCCGCCCCGGTCAACGCCTTCACCTTGTTCTCAAAGAAAGTCACCGTGGGGTTCATCACGCGCGAATAGTCGGGCATATTCGTCCTGCCGCAAAAAGCGTCCGCCATTTCATCGGCATCGTCAAACTCGTAGGCCGCCGTATGATAGACGGGCATACTGAGCGAATTGTAAGCGTCCCGGCTCTGAAACCGGGTATGAATGGCTTTTGTCTGTTTCTTCATTCTCTATAAGTGTTTAGTGAAATGGCTCCGCCTCGCAAAGCCGCTGCAAAAGTAAGGATAAAATAGCCGCCGCACAACAAGAGGAGCCTGTTAAAAGCATAGAAGCGACTTCATTTAGGATATATTTAAGAAAGCGCGGATTACGCGAATCCCACGGATTTAGTTTGCCTAATCCACGTTATTCCGCGTAATCCGCGCCTGAAAAGAAGCATTCGGAAGAGGGGCTGTGCCCCCAAGCTATCCGAGAACTTAAATCTGCTATTGCCCTGCCGCAGATAACGCTGATGACACAGATAGGGAAAATAAGAAATCTGCGGCTGAAAGATTATCAGTCCGATAGCGGGCAAAGTGTTATCAAACAGTCAGGGGAGGCTGTGCCCCCCCCCTTGGATGATTAGTTGTTCTCCGGGCGGAGCTTGCGAACCGTAACAGCCGTCTGCCACATTTCGCTTTCGCGCATGGCTTTCAACTCTTCGTTCAGCTTCTCGCGATAGTCGGGCTTGGAGTTGCTGTCAATGGAAATCTGAGCCTCGTTGCCGCACTTCACGCTGGCATACAGCTTCTGTACCACCGGCTTGATAGCATCGTGGAACGGAGTCATCCAGTCCAAAGCACCACGTTGGGCCGTAGTAGAACAGTTGGCATACATCCAGTCCATACCATTCTTTGCAAACAATGGCATCAAAGATTGAGTCAGTTCTTCAACAGTTTCATTGAATGCCTCAGAAGGAGTATGACCGTTCTCACGCAGCACTTCGTACTGTGCGGACAGCAGACCTTGGATAGCACCCATCAATGAGCCACGCTCTCCGGTCAAGTCGGAAGTAGCCTCGCGCTGGAAGGTAGTCTCGAACAAGTAGCCCGAACCGATACCGATACCCAGTGCCAGAGTTCTGTCCATAGCCTTGCCCGTAGCATCCTGATAGATAGCGTAAGAAGAGTTCAAGCCACGGCCTTCGAGGAACATGGTACGCAATGAAGTACCCGAACCTTTGGGAGCCACCATGATAACGTCGATGTCCTTGGGAGGAACGCAACCCGTGCGGTCGCTCCAAGTGATAGCGAAACCGTGAGAGAAGTACAGGGCTTTGCCCGGAGTCAGATAGAGTTTCATGGTAGGCCATACGGACATCACGGCTGCATCAGAAAGCAGACACATGATAATGGAACCTTTCTGACAAGCTTCTTCGATGCCGAACAGTGTCTCGCCCGGAACCCAACCGTCGGCAACGGCTTTCTCATACGTCTTGCCCTGACGCTGACCTACGATTACGTTGAAACCGTTATCGCGCAGGTTGCAAGCCTGACCGGGACCTTGCACACCGTAACCGATTACGGCGATTGTCTCGTCTTTCAAGATTTCACGTGCTTTTTCCAAGGGAAACTCCTCGCGGGTCATTACATTCTCGATAACACCGCCAAAATTCATTTGTGCCATTTTTGTTTTAGTTTTTATTTGTGGCTTTCGCCAACGTTAATATTTAAGTTTCTTATTTCATTCGTTTTCAATCCTTCATCCGTCCGTTCCCACTGCTCCGTCGCTTGAACAAAGACCACCTTTGAACGGCAGACCACCTCGGCATCGTTCTTCTTCACCTCTATGTTATAAACGCCCGCACCGGCATCTTCCTTGTAGAAGGACAGTTTGTCGCCGCAGTAACTCTCGGCCACGTAAGCCATCTCGAAACGGCGGATGCGGCTGGTCTTGTAAAGCGCAATCGGAAAGAGGTCGAGGATGTGCTCGATGTAGCGGATGCTGTTGACATGTCCGTTGATGTCGATGTCGCTGTACTTGGCTGTCAGCGACTCCTCCGCCTCCGTAGCTGCCACCTTGATGCGCGAGGGCTTCTCAATGGGGCAAGGTTCGCTGCACACATAGTCCACGATGCTGCCACCGTGCAGTGCTAACAGGTCGGCGGGCTTGCGGGTGTTGAGGTTAATCATCGCCCATACGGAACGGGCATAGCCTATTTTCTTTCCGTCTTTGTTGAGAATGGCAAAGTTACGGTCGGTAAAGAGGCGGTACACATTCTCCACCCAAGTCTGGATAGAGAAATCTTCGTATTGGTACGGCAGCTCATCCAACTCGATAGCCAGACGGGAGAGCACCCACGTATAGTTGTCCTCGTTCAAGGTGGCAATGCCGAAACCGCGCTCCGTGGCATGGAAGCCCGCACAGTTCAGCAGGTGGTTGCCTAATACGCCTAATGTCAGTCTGCCGGTAAAGTCCACATGGAACGGCTCGGCCACAAACCGATATGTACCTATCTTATTATCCACTTCACTCATTGTTCTTGTTGTTGTTTGCTTTGACTGTATTTCGCCTCCCGGTCCGCCAAGTATTCATTGACACGCTCAAAGCAACTGGTGGTAATTGCCACCCGCCCCGAACGGACAAACTGAAGCACGCACTCCAATGCGCTCAGCTCTTCATAAAGGCTGCTGATTTCCTCGCTCAAGCCATTCTTCTCCACGATTGAGAAGACGGCGTTCACCTCTACGATGCGCGCGTTGTATTTGCGGATTACCTTAGATACTTCCGGCTTTTCCTCCAGCGTGGGAGTGGTTATCTTGTAAAGCGCAATCTCGTGCTGGTAAATCTCATCGTCCGTGAAGTAGTGGGCTTGCAGCACATCTATCTTCTTGGAAATCTGCTTCGTCACCTTCTCAATGGTATCCTTGTCCGTCCATGCGGTAATGGTGTATTTGTGTACACCCTTGATGGAGGATGCGGATACGTTCAGGCTCTCGATATTGATTTGCCTGCGGGTAAACACAGCCGTCACTTGGTTCAGCAACCCGGCGAAGTTCTCGGAATGAACGATAATTGTATATAATGTCTTGTCCATAGTTTCTATATTTAGCATTCCAGCAACATCTGATTGACCGAACCGCCCGGAGGTGTCATCGGCATTACGTTCCCTTCTTCCTCTACGCAGGCTTCGAGCAGGAATGCCCCGTCTGCCGCCAGCATGTCAGCGATGGCCTGCTTCAGTTCCTTGCGGGTGAAGACACGGCGTGCCGGAATGTCGTAGGCGGAAGCAATCTTCAAGTAGTCGGGGTTCATCATGGGCGTGAACGAATAGCGGTGATTGAAGAACATCGCCTGCCACTGACGGACGTTGCCCAGGAAATTGTTGTTCAGCAATATCATCTTCACCGGGGCTTTCTGCTCCATAACCGTGCCCAGCTCCTGAAGGTTCATCTGCAAACCGCCGTCGCCCATAAAGACGCAGACCGTGCGGTCGGGCCGTCCGAAAGTAGCACCGATAGCGGCGGGCAGTCCGAAGCCCATTGTTCCCAATCCGCCGGAGGTGACGATGCTGCGCTCCTTGCTATACTTGAAGTAGCGGGCAGACATCATCTGGTTCTGACCTACGTCCGTCACCAGAATTGCTTCATGACGAGTGGCTTCGCTCACGGCACGCACCACTTCGCCCATGCTCAGCTTGTCTCCTACCGGGTGCAGTTCGGGGCGGATTACTTTCTCCTCCTCTATCTGCTCGTAGGGCAGGAAGCTGTCTATCCACTCCTTGTGGGTAGCAGGCTTCAGCAGTGAGGTCACCGCTGCCAGCGTTTCCTTGCAATCGCCCAATACGGCAACCGTCGTCTTCACGTTCTTGTCTATCTCGGCGGGGTCTATATCGAAGTGGATAATCTTGGCTTGCTTGGCATAAGTCTCCAGCTTGCCGGTCACGCGGTCGTCAAAGCGCATACCTACGGCAATCAGCACGTCACACTTATTGGTATTGATGTTCGGACCCAAGTTGCCGTGCATACCCAGCATACCTTTATTTAAAGGATGCTCCGTGGGCAACGCCGACAATCCCAGCAAAGTGCAACCCGCAGGCATCCCGGCCTTCTCGATGAAAGCACGGAGTTCCGGTTGGGCGTTTCCTAACTCTACTCCCTGCCCTACCAATACCAGCGGACGTTCTGCCGCATTAATCAGTTCGGCGGCCTGCCGTATGGCTTCCGGCTCCATTTCGGGAGCAGGCAGGTAGCTGCGGACATAATCCACAAGGGTCGGAGTATAGGCGGTTTTGTCCACCTGGGCATTCTTGGCAAAGTCCAGCACCACCGGACCGGGACGGCCGCTCTTGGCGATATAGAAAGCGCGCGCCACCGCCCAAGCCACGTCTTCGGCACGACGGATTTGATAGCTCCACTTCGTAATAGGTTGCGTGATGCCCACCAAGTCCACTTCCTGAAAAGCATCCGTGCCCAAGAAAGCCGTTGCCGCCTGACCGGCGATGACCACAACGGGCGTACTGTCTATCATGGCATCGGCAATACCCGTGATGGTATTGGTGGCTCCGGGTCCGCTGGTCACCAGGCACACACCCACCTTGCCCGATACACGTGCAAAGCCTTGTGCGGCATGGGCTGCGCCTTGTTCATGGCGAACCAGGATATGGTTCAGATTCTTCCGATGGTCGTATAAGGCATCAAATACCGGCATGATGCTGCCACCCGGATAACCGAAGATGGTCTTCACTCCCTGATGTTCCAAGGAGCGCATCAATGCTTCTGCGCCTGTTATTAAGTTTTCCATATACTTTTGTTGTTTATTCTTTGTTGCTGGGAGTTATCTGCTTGAAGGAGTTAGAAGGAGTTATCCCTTTACAGGAGTTAGAAGGAGTTAAAGGGAGTTATCACTCCGCTTCGCTCCGTTCAAGGAGTTAGAAGCCGATAGTATTGAGTTATAACTTTCAACTTTCCATTTTCCAAGAGTATCGGCCTTTAACTCCCAAGCCCGCAAGCGGGCGATAACTCCTTCTAACTCCCTTTAACTCCTTCTCTCATATCAGTCTCACCGCTCCTTTATCCGCCGAACTTACCATGCTGGCATACGCCTTCAGCGCCTTCGACACTTCACGGTCGCGGGTGACGGGCATCTGGGGACGCGCCGCCAACTCCTCATCCGTCAGTTTCACGTTGATGGAACGGTTCGGTATGTCTATTTCGATGATGTCACCGTCTTGAATCTTACCGATATTACCACCCGCAGCGGCTTCGGGAGAGATATGTCCGATGCTCAGCCCGGAAGTACCGCCGCTGAAACGTCCGTCGGTAATCAGCGCACATTCCTTGCCCAAGTGGCGGGACTTTATATAAGAGGTGGGATACAGCATTTCCTGCATACCGGGACCGCCCTTAGGGCCTTCGTGCGTGATGACTACCACGTCGCCGCTGACAACCTTTCCTTCCAGAATACCGTCGCAAGCAGCATCCTGCGAGTCGAAAACCTTGGCGGGACCGGTAAACTTCCAGATGCTTTCGTCCACTCCGGCGGTCTTTACCACGCAGCCGTCTTGGGCGATGTTTCCTTTCAGCACGGCCAGACCACCGTCCTTGCTATAAGCATGTTGCAAATCGCGGATGCAGCCATCGGCGCGGTCAATGTCCAAATCCCGGTAACAAACCGCCTGCGAGCCAAGTTGCAGATTAAACTTGCCGCCCGCCGCACTTGAATATTTCTTGATAGCCTCCTCACAAACGTGCGGGCTGGTGATGCAGTATTTGTCAATCTCTTCGGCTAACGTCATGCCATCCACACGCTTCACGAAAGTGTTTACCAAACCGCCTTTGGCCAGTTCGTTCATAATTGAAACAATACCTCCGGCGCGGTTCACGTCTTGCACATGATACTTCTGCGTGTTAGGGGCCACCTTGCAAAGACAAGGCGTCTTGCGGGAAAGTATGTCGATGTCGTCCATCTTGAAGTCCGCCCCGGCTTCGTGGGCCACAGCCAGCAGGTGGAGCACCGTATTGGTGGAACCGCCCATAGCGATGTCCAGCGTCATGGCGTTGAGGAAAGCATCACGCGTGGCGATGCTGCGCGGAAGCACGCTTTCGTCTCCTTCCTCATAATACTTATAAGCGTTTTCAACAATCAGCTTGGCGGCATCCTCAAACAGCTTCTTACGATTCTCGTGGGTAGCTACAATCGTACCGTTACCCGGAAGCGCCAATCCGATAGCCTCGTTCAGACAGTTCATGGAGTTGGCGGTGAACATGCCCGAACAACATCCGCACGTAGGGCAGGCATGTTGCTCTATCTGAGCCACGTCCTCATCGCTCACGCTCTGGTCGGCAGATTTAATCATGGCATCAATCAGGTCGAGGTGCTGCCCCTTCCAGTCGCCGGCTTCCATCGGACCGCCGGAAACGAATACGGCAGGGATATTCAGCCTCATCGCAGCCATCAGCATACCCGGAGTGATTTTGTCGCAATTGCTGATGCAAACCATCGCATCCGCCTTGTGCGCATTCACCATATATTCCACGCTGTCGGCAATGATGTCGCGTGAAGGCAAGGAGTAAAGCATACCGTCGTGCCCCATCGCGATGCCGTCGTCAATGGCAATGGTGTTGAATTCCGCCGCAAAGCAACCCAACTTCTCAATCTCCCGCTTTACAAACTGACCTATCTCGTGCAGATGCACATGACCGGGAACGAACTGTGTAAAAGAGTTCACTATCGCAATGATGGGCTTACCCATTTGTTCTTTCTTCATGCCATTGGCCACCCACAGAGCACGTGCTCCTGCCATACGGCGGCCTTGGGTGCTGAACGAACTACGTAACTGATGTTTCATCTTTCAAATCTCCTTTTATGAAAAAAGCCTCTCCCACTACTGTGAGAAAGGCTTAATAAATTATTTTCTAACGTACGAATACATACATAACCTTTCTCACGCTCTTGATGCCACCACCACGACGCGAATAATATGCAAGACTGCCAGGTTAATAGATGTATGTAGATTCATGACTCGATTCTTCTTTTGTTTATTGTGCTGCAAAGGTAAGGGCTTTTTTATAAACTCCAAACAATTTGAATAAAAAAAAGAAGGAAATATAAATAATCGTAAGCAAACAGGGTATTAAAATCCTATTCTGTCACTTAACTGTTCCAAATGAAACCATTTATATTACCTGAAAGTGCCGTTTTCCAATAGCTGAAACCGCTTAATAATCTGAAATTTACCAGGAATGCTCTGCAGCCAAAACAAATTATTCGTATCTTTGCCACCCACTAAGAGTATTTACTAATCAAATAAAGAATATAGAACGAATGGAAACTGTAGAAAACAAGTACATCACCGTGGCATACAAGCTGCACTCAATAGAAGACGGACAAAAAGATTTCATAGAGGAGGCAACTTCCGAACATCCATTCCAGTTTATTTCGGGATTGGGATTGACTCTGGAAGTTTTTGAGAACCAAGTGAAAGATTTAAAAGCTGGAGACAAATTCGACTTTACCATCCCCACATCAGAAGCATATGGTGAATACGATGACAACCATGTCATCGATCTCCCCAAAAATATCTTCATCATAGAAGGACAATTTGACAGCGAACGTATCGTAGAAGGTGCTATCGTCCCTTTAATGACTTCCGAAGGACAGCAAATCAACGGAAGCGTAGTTGAAGTAAAAGAGGATGTGGTTGTGATGGACATGAATCATCCCCTGGCCGGTTGTGACCTGAACTTTACTGGTGAAGTGTTGGTGAACCGCCCGGCCACCAATGAAGAAATGGCAGAGATGGCACGTATGATGAGTGGTGAAGGCTGTGGCGGCGGATGCAACAGCGGATGCAGTTGTGACGGCGGATGCGACAGCGGATGTTGCCACTAAAAGATTAAAGAATCAGAAATAGAGGCTACGCAATCCAAGTTGATTATACATGAACATGTGTAGCCTCTATTTTTTATTTCCACTTCTCAGTTATTCAATTTTTCCCCGTCATAATTTCTAACACCAGCCTATCCGTCTCATTCATCCCCTTTGAGCCTATCTTTGTAAGATTACGGATGCTTTGGTCAACGTCTTCGTCAATGATTCCTTCTACCGAAGTCACGTAGCGATTCTCCATTGCCATAATGGCGGAAAGTACGGCAGTTGAAACTCCGGTGGTGACCTTTAATGCGCAGCTTGGCTTAGCACCGTCACAAATCATACCCGTAAGATTGGCAATCATATTCTGAACAGCATAGGCCACTTGCTCATAAGTACCTCCCATCAGCCAGGTGATGCCACAACTGGAACCTGTAGCCGCCACAACGCAACCGCACAAGGCAGATAACCGCCCCAAGCTTTGTTTGATATAAATAACGGTAAGATGACTTAGCATTAAGGCACGAATAAGCTCTTCTTCTGACTTATTGTTTTCTTCTGCATAAACCAGTACAGGCAAAGTGGCGGAAATACCTTGGTTACCACTGCCCGAATTACTCATCACCGGAATCATCGCACCCGCCATACGGGCATCGCAAGCGCCAGAAGTATATGAAAGAATATGCGAAAATACACTGTCTCCCAGAATCCGGTGTTCGTAAGTGCCACGCAGAATCTTCCCCAAAGCATGCCCGTAATTGCCTTCAAAGGAGCGCTCCGCAGCAGCCTTGTTCAGACGGGCAGTCTCCAGTATAAAGCGGATCTCATCCAAAGGGGTGTTCAATGCAAAGTCATAGACTTTCCTCAGATTCAGTTCCAATGTATTTTCTTCTTTCTCACTACAAGATTCCACTTGCTTGCTCAGCAGCACTTCATCGCCATGCGCCACATATATAAAGGTAGTATGTCCGCCTGCAATAACAGCGGTAGCCTCGTCTTCACCTGCCCGACAGCATACTTCAATGTAAAGTTTCTCCTCTATGTTCTCTTTCAGTGAGATCTGGATGCGCTTTTCTTCCATGAAACGTTTGCCTTCGTCCACAGCTTGGGGCGTACAGTCTTTCAATACCTCCAACTGATATTTCGACTTACCGACCAAAGCACCCAACGCCACCGCAATAGGCAGTCCTATCATGCCTGTTCCCGGAATACCCACTCCCATCGCGTTCTTCAGAATATTGGCACTCAAAAGAACCGTTATCTTCTCCGGGCGCTTACCTAATATCTCCGTAGCCTTTGCAACGCACAACGCCACTGCAATAGGTTCCGTACAACCAATGGCTGGAATTACCTCACACTTCACCAGGGCTATAATCCGTTGTCTTTCCGCTTCTGTCATTTTGTCTATGGTATTTGATTATTCGACATGCAAATGTAGAAAAAAAACGGAATAAAGTACAGATTTAATCTGGAAACATAAAGCAAAAAGAAAGAAGATGCACTCACCTTGTAGAGTGTACCTTCTTTCTCGTAAATCCACTGATAAGATTGCCGGCAATCTTATCTTTACAGCTATTGCCTTATTTAGTGAAATTCAGGGATAAATTAAAGTCTTTGGTATTCTCCTTCCAAATAGTCTCAATATCCGTAAGTTTCTCAATACCCATCATAGCCAAAGCCATCTTGATCATTCCGGCATTTCCATTATTCGGGTCAGCCAAAATTTTCTCCAGTTCTACCTGTAGCTTAGGCAACGCCGGCAGAAGAGCTTCTACGAATGGAGTAACCATCACCTTGTCCACATATACTTTCAGCGCATTGCCGTCCACGTTATACTTCAAAGGGATTCCTGTTGTCATCCACTGCATGACCGTAGGCATAAGAGTCTCTACGTTGACACCATATACAGCCAACTTAGCCATGACAGCAGTCAAATCACTTGTAGAAGCATTCCCCTCCGTACCAGCTTTCTTCAAGATGGCACTGATACTGGGCACAACATACAACATCCCATCTTTCGCATACCAAAATGCGAGTCCCTTAGGAGAGTCGAGCCATTCAGTATGCGAAGGATTCAAATTACCATTATCATCTGCACCACCCATGATATCGTTCATATCAACATCAGACCAATACTTGGCTGTAATATTTCCATCCTCTCCAAAAGTCACTTGATTGAGCACATTGACCAAAGCCATAGAGCCAAACAGATTGACAAGATTTGCAGCTTGCTCCAAATTGGGCTTGCCGATTTCGAGGGCAGACCAAACCAAAAACAGAGGGGCAGCAGCCACCGCACCCTTATCGCTCGTCACTTTGGTCTGTAGTTTCCAAGTTCCCGTCAATTCTCCTTGTGCTGCAGAATTCAATTTTGAGGTAAGTTGGGCGCTTGCTTTGCCGTCCAAAGTAATGTTGCCCTGCAAGGACAAATCATAAATGACGAATGCAGGCGCAGTGCTTTTCGTCATCATGGAAGGAGGGGTGGACAATGAAGACTTACCGGCAAAGAGATATGAACCGTCCGCTTGTTTCTTCAATTCCACAGGTACTGATATCTCAGAATAACCGGGAAGTACGTTCTTCAGGTTCACGGTTGCTTCCGTAGCATTCTGCACTTTCATCTGCATGCTTCCCGAAGCTCTTACTTCATCATTAATCTTCAATACAGCGTTGTCACCCGAAATCTCCGTCTCAGGAATTTGCTTCCATGCAGTATCTTCGTCATTGTCGCTGCTACAAGCAGCAAACAAACTCATTGAACAGATCAATACGAATAAATAAAATAAATTCTTTTTCATACTCTATGAATACTTGTTTAGTTAATAAAAGAGAATGCATGAAAGCATTCCTATTCATTTTCTCTCTATATAGAAAAAGCAAAGTAACATATTTTTTAATTCCCATGCAAGACTTTACAAGGAAAAAGAATGATGCCTACACCCGCAAAGGTTGCAAACCTATACCGCATAGGGAACACTCCTGCATCGATAACATTTCACTCTTATACCGAACATTGAAAGCCCCCGGATGTATTGTCCCCAAATAGCCCCATGTTCTTGGATTAACATACGGATGTTTTGGGCATTCGATATAAAACTTCAAGCTAATAAGTTCCGGCAAGAAACGCACTGCCTCCGGGCATGCAAAAGCGGCAAAAGAACTTTTATCGCCCCAGATAAAACGTTTTTAAAAACTAATTGTTATCTTTATAGTGCCAAAAGTTTCCATTATCAAGCAACAGATGGCGCATCAGCTTCATATATAAACCTTTAAAGCATTTGTTATGTTCAATTCATTTGGGAATATTCTTCGCCTTACCAGTTTCGGAGAGTCACACGGTAAAGGCATAGGAGGTGTAATAGACGGATTTCCCGCCGGAATATACATCGACACGGACTTTGTGCAGAGAGAACTGGACCGCCGCCGTCCCGGACAATCACGAATTACCACCGCACGGAAAGAGGGGGATAAAGTAGAATTCCTTTCCGGCATCTTCGAAGGCAAATCCACAGGCTGCCCTATCGGCTTCATCGTATGGAACGAAAACCAGCATTCAGACGACTACGACAACTTGAAAGAGGTTTACCGACCATCGCACGCCGACTATACCTATAAGGTGAAGTACGGCATCCGCGATCATCGTGGGGGGGGGCGTTCTTCCGCCCGCGAAACAATCTCGCGCGTGGTGGCAGGCGCACTGGCTAAAATCGCCTTGAAACAGTTGGGCATACAGATTACCGCATATACCTCACAAGTGGGGCCTGTCCGTCTTGAGGAAAATTATACGGCATACAACCTTGACCTCATCGAGAGCAACCCCGTCCGTTGCCCAGATCTGGAAAAAGCCAAAGAGATGGAAGACCTCATCTTCAAAATAAAAGGAGAAGGAGATACTATAGGAGGAGTTGTGACCTGCGTAGTAAAAAGATGTCCCATCGGACTGGGACAGCCTGTATTCGGCAAGTTGCATGCCGCCCTCAGCGCTGCAATGCTCAGCATCAACGCCGCCAAAGCCTTTGAATACGGAGACGGCTTCAAGGGGCTGAAGCAGAAAGGATCGGAGCAGAACGATGTATTCTACAACAATAACGGACGTATCGAGACGCGCACCAATCACTCAGGAGGCATCCAAGGGGGCATCAGCAATGGGCAGGATATCTATTTCCGCGTGGCATTCAAACCTGTAGCCACCGTACTGATGGAACAGCATACAGTGAACATCAGCGGCATAGACACCACTCTGAAAGCCCGTGGACGCCACGATCCCTGCGTATTGCCGCGTGCAGTACCCATCGTAGAAGCCATGACCGCACTGACACTGCTGGATTATTATCTGATAGACAAAACCACTCAATTATAACCCTCCAAGAATCATCATGGAAATAAAAAAATATATTGCAGAAAACGAAGCCGGTATGCTGGAAGATCTGTTCAGCCTCATCCGCATTCCAAGCATCAGTGCCAAGCCCGAACATCACGACAACATGCTGGCATGCGCCGAACTCTGGGCACAGTTATTATTGAAAGCCGGAGCCGATGAAGCATTAGTAATGTCTTCAAAGGGCAATCCGATAGTTTTCGGGCAAAAGACAGTAGATCCCGAAGCAAAGACTGTATTGGTATATGCCCATTATGACGTAATGCCGGCCGAGCCGATGGACTTATGGAAAAGCCGTCCTTTTGAACCGGAAGTACGGGATGGACATATTTGGGCGCGTGGCGCTGACGATGACAAAGGACAGTCTTTCATACAAGTAAAGGCATTCGAATATTTGGTAAAGAATGGTTTACTGAAAACCAATGTAAAATTTATCTTTGAAGGTGAGGAAGAAATCGGTTCTCCAAGTCTGAAAAGCTTCTGCGAGGAGCACAAAGATTTGTTGAAAGCGGATGTCATCCTGGTTTCAGATACCAGCATGCTGGGAGCAGACCTGCCTTCGCTGACCACCGGCCTCCGTGGATTGGCATATTGGGAAATAGAAGTCACAGGACCGAACCGCGACCTGCATTCGGGACACTTCGGCGGTGCTGTTGCCAACCCCATCAATGTGCTCTGTCAAATGATAAGCAGAGTGACCGATACGGATGGGCGCATAACCATCCCCGGATTCTATGACGATGTGGAAGAAGTCTCACAGGCAGAACGTGACATGATAGCCCATATTCCGTTTGATGAAGAAAAATACAAAAAGGCCATCGCCGTGCAAGCCCTCTGCGGCGAAAAGGGATACAGCACGCTGGAACGTAACAGTTGCCGTCCGTCATTCGACGTATGCGGCATCTGGGGCGGATATACGGGCGAAGGTTCCAAAACCGTACTCCCTTCCAAAGCATACGCCAAAGTATCTTGCCGATTAGTTCCCCACCAAGATCACCACAAGATTTCCCAATTGTTTACCGACTATATCCTGAACATCGCTCCCGATGCGGTACGGGTGAAAGTAACACCAATGCACGGAGGACAGGGCTATGTATGCCCCATCACATTGCCTGCTTATCAGGCTGCCGAGAAAGGTTTTGAAAAAGCTTTCGGCAAGAAACCGTTGGCCGTGCGCCGTGGCGGAAGCATTCCCATTATTTCCACTTTCGAACAAGTGTTGGGAATCAAGACGGTACTGATGGGATTCGGGCTTGAATCGAACGCCATTCACTCACCCAACGAGAACATGCCTTTGGAGATTTTCCGTAAAGGGATTGAAGCGGTAGTGGAATTCTACCTGCACTATAAGTAAACACAGCGAGACATCATGGAGAAAACAAAAGAAGTCTGGAAGGTGCTTTCAAGCCAATACTTGATAAGAGAACCTTGGTGTACCGTGCGCAAAGACCACGTGGTATTGCCCAACGGCAATCATATTCCCTCCTATTATATATTGGAATATCCCGATTGGGTAAATACCATCGCCATCACTCGCGACGGACTATTTGTCTTTGTCCGTCAATACCGCCACGGGTTGCAGGAAACATCCTACGAACTTTGCGCCGGTGTCTGCGAGCAAGAAGATGTCTCACCACTGGTTTCCGCCCAACGGGAATTGCTGGAAGAAACCGGCTATGGTAATGGGAGGTGGCAGGAGTACATGCAGATTTCCGCCAATCCCGGAACTCATACCAATATTACTTATTGCTTCCTTGCAACAGATGTAGAAAAAATAGCAGAACAGCACCTGGAAGATACCGAAAACCTGACTGTACATCTGCTGTCCTTGCAGGAAGTAAAAGCATTGCTGCAAAGAGGAGAAATACGACAAGCACTAATGGCTGCTCCACTTTGGAAATTTATGGCTGAAAACGGACTGTAAATCACTCGAACGGCTTGCGGAAAGTACAACCATTCTTCCACTCGGAACAACCGTAAGCCGTTCTCCCCTTAATAATCGTGCCTTTCCCACAAACGGGACAAGCCTGACCGACAAGCCCATCCGGCTGTGTGGAAGCCATACCTCCTTCAGCAGAAGAAACAGCGACATCTGCATCCTGTGCCGTTTTCTTCCCAGCCGTTTGTTTTCTTGGGGTCCTCTTTTTCGGCTCTTTTTTCGGTTTATCGGTAACCCCGGCTTTATCGGTAACCTTACCGCTTTTCCCGACAGCAGGCATCTGGATAGTAATATGACGGTTACTGTTATCCGAAAGTACACTCATCACTACCTCCGATACCATCTGTTTCAACTCTTCCAGAAATTGTCCGGCGTTATAAGTACACTTTTCTATCTCCCGAAGTTTCTTTTCCCAAATACCGGTCAGTTCCGCCGACTTCAACAGTTCTTCATGAATTACCAGTATCAGTTCGACCCCCGTAGGAGTGGCTATCAGATTCTTTTTCTCCTTACGGATATAGTTTCGTTTGAATAAAGTCTCGATAATGGCCGCACGGGTGGACGGGCGTCCTATGCCATTCTCTTTCAGCGCATCGCGCAGCTCATCATTATCCACCAGCTTGCCGGCTGTCTCCATGGCACGAAGTAAAGTTGCTTCTGTATAAGGCCGGGGCGGCTGTGTCCACTTCTCCAACAATCCGGGAGTATGCGAACCGCTTTCTCCCTTTACAAAAGTCGGAAGGACTTTTTCTTCTTCGCCACTTTTTTCATCTTTCTCTTCCTGAGATTGAGCCGAAGTAGTGCCGAACACCACCCTCCATCCCGGACTCAATATCTGTTTTCCTGTGGTTTTGAACTCTATCTCCTCTACCTCACCCATCACAGTGGTGGTAGCAAAAAGGCAATCGGGATAGAACACAGCGATAAAACGGCGCGCTATCAAGTCGAATACCCGCCGCTCCATATCCGTCAGGTTCTGCGGATGCTGCCCGGTAGGGATGATAGCGTGGTGGTCGGTAACTTTGGAGTTATCGAATACCTTCTTTGATTTCGTCAATGTGGTTCCCACCAAAGGCGCCGTAAACACTTCGTAATCCCGTAGTCCTTTCAGTATTCCGGGACATTTGGGATAAATATCATCACTCAGAAAAGTAGTATCTACACGCGGATAAGTAGCCACCTTCTTCTCATACAAAGACTGAATCAGCTTCAATGTCTCATCGGCAGAATAGGCGAACTTTCGGTTGCATTCCACTTGTAAGGAGGTCAAGTCGAAAAGACGGAGTGGCGCTTCCCTTCCGTTTTTCTTGGTGACATCGGTAATGGTGAAAGGAGAGTTCTTAATCTGCTCCAGCAAAGCAAGCCCGCGTTCACAGTCGGTAATGGGGTCGATACCCCGATTCTCTTCTTCGCTTTTAGGTTTCTTTCCGGCAGCTATGGCCTCTTTCTGCTTCTCGGCTTCCAGTACCAATTCCTCCTCACTTTTCCGGATGATGGCAGAGAAAGCAGTGTCCCGATACACGGTCTTCAGTTCCCAATATTGCTTAGGCACAAAGTTCTGTATCTCGAGCTGACGGTTCACAATCAGCGCCAGCGTAGGCGTCTGTACGCGTCCGATGGAAAGTACCTGTCTGTTCTGCCCGTATTTCATGGTGTAGAGACGGGTAGCATTCATTCCGAGCAACCAGTCACCGATGGCACGAGATAAGCCCGCTTCATACAACGGCTGAAAATCCGAGGCGTCACGCAGTTTGGCAAATCCCTCACGAATGGCTTCCTCTGTCAATGAAGAAATCCACAGGCGCTTCACCGGACAGCGCGCTCCTGCCTTCTGCATCACCCACCGTTGTATCAGTTCTCCCTCCTGTCCGGCATCACCGCAGTTGATAATCATGTCAGCATGCTGCATGAGATTCTCTATCGTATGGAATTGACGTTCATACGTGGGATTACTGATTAATTTGATTCCGAAGCGGGGAGGAATCATGGGCAAGCTTCCCAAACTCCATGATTTCCAGTTGGGAGTATATTCGTGCGGTTCTTTCAAGGTACAGAGATGGCCGAACGTCCAAGTCACCTGGTATCCGTTTCCTTCGATGTAACCATCCTTCTTATCTCTCGCTCCCAATACATCAGCTATGTCACGTGCCACAGAGGGCTTTTCGGCAATACAAACTATCATTCAATTCTTTTTTTTAGCGGAGCAAAGGTACAAAAATGTGATTACTATGCATAAAACTATGGAAGGTTTATACAGAACTGACAGTCAAAGACCCATTCCAGAGAATTGCACAATGCTTTTCTGAGAAGTCTAATAAAAAGCTATTTTGTAACAATATATCCAAGTCCAAAGGCATCCTGTCCCACCTACCATTTCACGATGAACCTCCCCCTCCCATAGTATCTTTTGAAGTGAGTATACCTCAGTATCATACCGAGGAAACATTACTTCCCGAAACGGGCTTAAGACAATGGTATTCTGCTTTAGTATTGTTAAAATGAATTACGACAGCAAGCCATTCCAATAGTGGATGATGGAATTACCTATCATCAGCACTTCGGGGGTTTGCTGACAATGCCGTTCCAATACCAGTTCATGGCGTTCTTGCCAATTGTAGGGATCACGTTGTTGCTTTACTCCCACAAAAGGAGCAGTAGATTCTTGCAAAATAGTCCGTATTTTACGTATGTAAGCATCGGCATACTGATGCATACCAAGGTCGCTGGGATGTACCCCTTCCACCATAGCATCCATAGTCAAACCAATTTCTTCTTTTGTGAGATAATGCAAACCTTTCAGCCCTGCCTGCAACAAGGCTCCATAGGCTTTGCGCAATTCAACATTAGTCTCACGATAGGCACTCTCTGACAATTCCGACGACCATTCATTGACGTAGCCACTGTGCTCTACTAACAATATGGGTGCTTGGCTGCTACGGCGAAGTTTCTTCACACCGTCGATAGTGAGCTGACAGATGTCATTCACAACTTTACCTCCCATATTGGGCATACAGTCGATGATATAGAGTTTAGCCTCTATTTCCGCAAGCATATCAAACAATTCTGGGTTGAGTTTAGCACTGCCAGAAAATCCTAAATTTACTACCGGATGTTCCAATTCACGTTCTACAATATTTGCCCATGCCATGCCCGGTCGCGAAGCACAAGCGCCTTGAGCGATAGAAGTGCCATATATCACCAGCGGTTTCTCTTTAGAGACAGGAATCCAACTGAATTTTGCATCTTGTGGCACACCTATTTCCAACCATTTCACTATATTATAGAGTGGTAGATATAACTCATATTCATAACCCATCTGAGGCGAGATAGCGTAGGATAGTCCCCGATAAGAGTAGCATAAAGATCTACACCAGAAACGCCCGTAGAAGGCATGTGTGGCATAGCCAAACTACCAGCAACCGTATAGCGTACATTTATTTCTTTAGCATTGCAACGAATCGCCTTCTGCCAACGGATTGTGCCATACCCATTGAGCAAAAACAGTAGGAGTAAATAGCAAAAACAGCATTACTCTAAAAAAAGAATAGAAAGAATGATTCATAAAAAATGATTTGGGATTTTAGAGAATTAATGAGAACAAAGATAGGAAGATTACAGCAAACAGCAAAAAAGATCCATTCCACAAGATAAGAGATAAATAAGGTACGGACATAAAAAAAGGAGTACCGCTGTACTCCAACCTTTGTTAACCTTAAATCTAATACTATGAAAAACACAGTGCAAAGATACGGACATTTGATATATCTGCAAATTATCCAAAGAAAAAAGCATGTTTCATAACATAGATTAAGAAAAAAAGGCGGATATACAAATGCATACCACCTTTTTTTAACACTTACAGGCCTCATCTTTAAGGCCTTTGAAAGAAAAAATAAAGTTACAGGCTTTTACTCCTCATCCAGCAAGATTTCAAGAATCTGACAAGCAGCCTTTGCAACCGGAGTACCCGGTCCGAAAATAGCGGCCACACCTGCTTTATAAAGGAAATCATAGTCCTGTGCAGGGATTACACCACCGGCAATCACCACGATGTCCTCACGTCCCAGATTTTTAAGTTCCTCAATAATCTGTGGAACCAATGTCTTGTGTCCGGCCGCCAATGAAGAAACGCCCACTACATGAACATCATTCTCCACAGCCTCACGGGCTGCTTCTGCGGGAGTCTGGAACAACGGTCCCATATCAACATCGAAACCACAATCGGCATAGCCGGTAGCTACGACTTTTGCACCACGGTCATGACCGTCCTGCCCCATTTTTGCAACCATGATACGAGGTTGACGTCCCTCTTTCTTTGCAAACTTCTCCGCCAGTTCACAAGCCCGTCGGAAGTCACTGTCATTCTTACTTTCTGATGAATACACGCCTGAAATAGTTCTGATTACTGCCTTATAACGTCCTACAATTTTCTCGCAAGCATATGATATTTCGCCCAATGTGGCACGGACACGGGCTGCTTCCACTGCCAGTTCCAACAAGTTGCCTTCTTTGGTTTCCACACACTTGGTGATAGCTTCCAATGCTTTCTGAACGGCTGCCTCATCACGTCCTTCCTTCAAAGTTTTCAAATTGGCAATCTGCTCCTGGCGAACTGCCGTATTGTCAATTTCAAGAATATCAATCGGAGCTTCTTTTTCCAAACGATACTTATTCACACCGACAATAGTCTGCGAACCACTGTCTATTCGGGCTTGTGTACGCGCAGCAGCCTCCTCAATACGCATCTTTGGAATTCCGGTTTCAATAGCTTTCGCCATTCCTCCCAGTTTCTCCACTTCTTGAATAAGTTCCCAGGCCTTATGGGCAAGTTCGTTCGTGAGAGACTCTACATAGTAAGAACCTCCCCAGGGATCAACATTCTTGCAAATATAAGTTTCTTCCTGGATATAAATCTGTGTATTACGCGCAATACGCGCAGAGAAATCAGTAGGCAAGGCAATGGCTTCATCGAGCGCATTGGTATGCAAAGACTGAGTATGCCCCAATGCAGCAGCCATTGCTTCAATACAGGTACGACCCACATTGTTGAACGGATCTTGCTCTGTCAATGACCAACCCGAAGTTTGAGAGTGCGTACGCAAAGCCAATGATTTAGGATTCTTCGGATTGAACTGTTTCACAATCTTTGCCCACAGCATACGTGCCGCACGCATCTTGGCAATCTCCATGAAATGATTTGTACCGATAGCCCAGAAGAATGACAAACGCGGAGCGAACGCATCAATATCAATACCAGCGGCGGTCCCGGCACGAAGATATTCCAAACCGTCAGCCAAAGTATAGGCCAACTCGATATCGGCGGTAGCACCGGCTTCCTGCATGTGATAGCCGGAAATAGAGATAGAATTGAACTTCGGCATCTTCTGAGAAGTATATTCAAAAATGTCGGAGATTATCTTCATTGAGAATGCAGGTGGATAAATATAGGTATTGCGTACCATAAATTCTTTCAGGATATCGTTCTGGATAGTACCTGCCATCTCTTCCAGCTTGGCTCCTTGTTCCAGCCCGGCATTGATATAGAATGCCATAACGGGGAGCACAGCTCCATTCATGGTCATGGACACAGACATTTTGTTCAAAGGAATGCCGTCGAAAAGAACTTTCATATTTTCCAATGAACAGATAGATACACCGGCCTTGCCGACATCACCTACCACACGTTCATGATCAGGGTCGTAGCCACGGTGTGTAGCCAAGTCGAATGCTACAGACAAACCTTTCTGTCCGGAAGCCAGATTACGACGGTAGAATGCATTTGATTCTTCTGCCGTAGAGAAACCGGCATACTGCCGGATAGTCCAAGGACGCAGGGTGTACATCACCGAATACGGACCACGCAAATAAGGGGGAAGACCGGCTGCATAACCAAGATGCTCCATCCCCTCAAGGTCTTCTTTTGTATAAACAGGCTTCACTTCAATGTGTTCCGGCGTTTTCCAATCAGCATGGATGCCGTTAGCCTTTTGCCACTCAGCACCGTTAGCGGGCTTGAATGCGGCATATATATCTAAGTTTTTAAAATCTTTTCTCATCTTACTTCAAAAGTTTAGCGTTGAATTCCTTTAATGTTTCCAGTACGTTGACGCGAACATGGATAAAGTTCTCGATACCGGCAGCTTTCAGTTCGTCCATACAGGCCGGAGCACCGGCCACTATGAACATAGCACGATTGTTCAGAGCCTTGAAAGCAGGAACAGCGTATTCGGCATATTCATCATCACTTGAGCATAGAACCACGATGTCAGCCTTGGCAGCCATAGCAGCCTCAACTCCTTCTTCCACCGTAGAGAAGCCGAGGTTATCGACCACCTCGTATCCGGCACAAGCCAAGAAGTTGCAAGAATACTGTGCACGTGCCTGCCGCATAGCCAGATTACCAATAGTAAGCATAAATGCTTTCGGACGTTTTCCAGAAGCTTCTGTTTCTAAGCGCAGTGCTTCAAATTCACTGGCAGCACGGTCAAAGTTCAAGGTTGCAACATCTTTTTCACACGTATGACTGCCACCACAGCAACAAGTATCTTCCACCGGCTTCTTATCACTCGCTTTTTCGTTGAAATTAGGGAATTGGTTTGTACCTAACAAAACTTCACGACGCTGTGCAACAGCCTTATGACGGATTTTGTTGCTTTCATTTATAGCTTCCTGCACTTTTCCAGCTTTCACTGAAGTATAGAAACCACCATCTTCCTCCACAGTGAGGAACAACTTCCAAGCCTGTTCAGCGATAGCCACTGTCAGATTTTCGATATAATAAGATCCTGCAGCCGGATCAATGACTTTATCAAAATGGGATTCTTCTTTCAACAGCAATTGCTGGTTGCGGGCCATACGCTCTGAAAAGTCATCAGGAACAGCATAAGTCTTGTCAAAAGGTACTACCGTCATAGAATCTACACCTGCAAGGGCAGCACTCATAGCTTCGGTTTGTGTACGCAGCAAATTTACATGCGCATCAAACAAAGTAAGATTGAAAGTGGAAGTTTCAGCATGAATCTTCATTTTGGCAGCACAGCGGCAATCTTTACTGTCGCCTCTGTTCTCACAATCTCGCAAACATTCGGGGGCATAAGATGCCACTATATTGGCCCACAACATACGAGCCGCACGGAATTTGGCTATCTCAAGAAAGTAGTTGGAACTGATACCGAAATTAAATTTAATCTTCTTGGCTACCATTGCGGCAGGCAGACCGGCATCAGTCAACTGATTCATGTACTCATTACCCCAAGCCAATGCATAGCCCAGCTCCTGATAGATGTATGCGCCCGCATTGTTCAAGGTCAATGCGTTCACATTCAATATGCGATATTTAGGAAGGTCGGCGGTAGCTTCAATCAAGGCTTTGGCAGTAGCAACCATATCACCTTTCTCTTTACCCTTGGCCAACATCTTATTGAAATAATCATAATTGATGGAGCCCCTCAATTTCGTCAAGTCATAGTCTTTTTTCCGGAAATAAGCAACAAGAAGTTCGGCAAGCCCGACAACATGCCCCTGACAAGTAGAAAAATTGAGTTCAACACACTCTGCGCAGATGTCTTTCAACAAAGTATCAATATACTCTGCACTCAGTTCCTTGGCTTTTACATGGAAAGAAAGCGAATCAATTCCTTTATTCAAAATATCCAGTGCCTTTGCATTGGCTTCTTCAGGAGATTCCACCTTGATTTCCTGACGAACCAACCATTCATTGTTACTTTTCTTAGTACCCCTGAGATAAGGGAATTCACCGGGAAGTGCATCGGTAATCCTTAAGCCTTCAAGGTCTTCCATACGATAGAATGGTTTTACCTTAAATCCTTCATTTGTTTTCCAAACGAGTTTCTTCTCAAAATCCGCGCCTTTTAAGTCTGCGGTAACTTTTTCCATCCACTGCTCGGTGGAGATGGAGGAAAAGTCCGAGAAGAGTTTTTCTTTACTGTCTGCCATAGTTTATTTATTTAAAATAGTTGAATAGGATTCATTTTGTCATCAAGAGACTTGCAAATATAAGGAAATACTTAAAACTAAAAGTTTTTTTAGAAGAAATTGCATCTATGGATGACACAGCGTTCGCCTCTATCCCGGCTCCCTATTCACCGCACATATTGTTTTTGCAAAGTTGATATTACAAAAAGTAGCACAAAACTTTTGCTACGTCCCCCTTATTAGCTACTTTTGCGCAAAATTTCAAAACATATATAATAAGGTAACTATGGATTGGTTAGAAACATTGCTATGGGACCCCTCATCCGTAGCCCACATCGTCTGCTTATATGCATTCGTCATTTCTGTGGGCGTGATGCTGGGTAAAGTTAAAATTTTCGGGGTATCGCTGGGTGTCACATTCGTGCTTTTTGCAGGCATCCTGATGGGACACTTCGGTTTCACAGGTGAAACACATATACTGCATTTCATCCGTGAGTTCGGACTGATTCTATTTGTATTCTGTATCGGTCTGCAAGTAGGTCCCGGATTCTTTTCTTCTTTCAAGAAGGGAGGCATGACACTAAACATGCTTGCAGTAGGTATTGTGGTATTAAATATCGCAGTAGCACTGGGCATATTCTTCATTGACGGAAGTATAGACTTGCCTATGATTGTCGGCATCCTTTATGGGGCTGTGACCAATACCCCCGGTCTGGGCGCCGCCAACGAAGCACTGAGCCAATTACACTATACAGGTGATCCTATTGCTTTAGGATATGCCTGTGCTTATCCACTTGGTGTGGTCGGTATCATAGGTTCCATCATTGCAATACGTTACATCTGCCGGGTGAATCTTAAGAAAGAAGAAGAGGAACTCAACACACAGGAAACGGACGCAAAGCACCAGCCGCATATGCTTCATCTGGAAGTACGCAATGAATCAATCTCCGGTAAAACTCTGCTTCAGGTAAAAGAATTTCTGGGCAGATCTTTTGTCTGTTCGCGCATCCGCCATGAGGGGCACGTCAGCATCCCTAATCATGAAACAATATTCCACGTAGGCGACCAGCTCTTCATTGTATGTTCTGAAGAAGATGCAGAAGCGGTAGCCGCTTTTATCGGAAAAGAGATACAGGTGGACTGGGAGAAACAAGATACTCCGATGGTTTCACGCCGTATTCTGGTCACCAAATCCGAAATCAACGGTAAAAAGTTAGGCAGCCTTCATTTCCGCAGCATGTATGGTGTGAACGTAACTCGTATCAACCGTTCCGGCATGGACTTGTTTGCTGATCCCAATCTGGTGCTTCAGGTAGGTGACCGTGTAATGGTGGTAGGCCAACAAGATGCCGTAGATCGTGTAGCCGGTGTATTAGGCAATCAGTTGAAGCGTTTGGACACTCCGAACATAGTTACTATTTTCGTGGGCATATTCTTAGGTATCTTGTTTGGAAGCCTCCCTATTGCATTTCCAGGCATGCCTACTCCTGTGAAATTAGGTTTGGCAGGTGGTCCGTTGGTAGTAGCCATCCTTATCGGGCGTTTCGGCCATAAACTGCATCTTGTAACTTATACTACAATGAGTGCCAACCTGATGCTGCGTGAAATAGGCATCGTACTTTTCCTTGCCAGTGTAGGCATAGAAGCCGGTGAGCATTTTGTGCAAACAGTAGTGGAAGGCAACGGATTACTGTATGTAGGATATGGATTCCTGATAACTGTTATCCCGCTATTGATAATCGGCATGATAGCCCGTTTCTATTGTAAGGTGAACTATTTCACCTTAATGGGATTAATTGCCGGCAGCAATACCGATCCTCCCGCATTGGCATATGCTAATCAGACGTCGGGCAACGATGCTCCGGCAGTAGGTTACTCCACCGTTTATCCGCTAACTATGTTCCTTCGTATTCTGGCAGGACAGATGATATTGTTGACAATGATGTAGATCGTAGAAGAATTACTAAAAAAGAGGCGGATTTTTACTAAAAATGCCATAAGAATTTAGTAAAAATCCGCCTTTTTTTTAGTAACACCGATAAGCCGGTCATATCTTTAGTTTTTTCCTCACAAACTCCTCTACCAAATCAACTGTACCATCAATTCCCAAAACAGAAGAGTCAATACAAAGATGATAGGTTGCAGCAACTCCCCACATTTTATAACTATAATAATTATAGTATTCAGAACGTCTTTTATCCGCCTTATTCATCATTTCTTCTGCTGCATGCTCAGAAATAGAATGTATCTGGCGAAGACGCCTCACGCGTTCTTCATGAGAACAAGATATGAAAATATTGGCACAACGGGGATTATCACGCAATATATAGTCGGCACAACGCCCCACAAACAAACATGATTTTTCTTCAGCCAACCTGCGTATGACATCGCTTTGGACTTTGAACAAAGCATCATTGCTAAGACAGTTCGTTGCCGGTATAGCTCCATCACTGATGAAAGGAAAACGCATTCCAAACAATCCCCCGATAATGCCTTGAGAGGTTTTTTCATCGGCTTTCTCAAAGAACTCTCGACAAAGACCGCTTTCTTCCGAGGCCAATCTTATCAACTCCTTATCATAAAAGTCAATTCCTAAGCGAGCAGCCAATTTTTCACCGACTTCCCTACCGCCGCTTCCCAACTGGCGGCCTATATTTACTACGAATTTATTATCCATACGCTTGTGTGTTTTCTGCAATAGCCGATAAAGTTACTCACAATGAATAACAGAACCGGATGTGCAAAGGTGTGTGTTTTCTGAAAAAAAAACAAATTATTTTATGTAAAAGAGAGAATCAACTCATTGAGGCATAACTCTGAATTTACGAAACTGCACCCACAACATCACCAAAGCAATCAGACTTGCAAGAACGTCGGATACCGGCATGCTGTACCATACCCCTTCCACACCGAAAAATTGGGGCAGAATAAGCAAACAAGGAAGAAGAATCAGCATCTGGCGGGTAAGAGAAAGGAATATGGCCTTACCTGCCATCCCTATGCTCTGAAAAAAATTAGAAGTCACCATCTGAAAGCCAATAATCGGAAAGAACATAACCACAATGCGCAAGCCCTTGGCTGAAATTTCTATTAATTCCTCGTCCGATGTAAAAACGCTTACTACCAAATCAGGCATCAGCATGCCTATCAGGAAACCTAAAGTCGTTACTGCCGTAGCATAAATTATTGTAAGTTTCAGCACTCTGTTCACTCTGTCATATCGTTTCGCACCAAAATTATACCCGGCAATGGGCTGCATACCCTGATTCAGCCCCATCACAATCATCACGACGATAAATACCAGGCGATTCACAATACCGAAAGCACCAATGGCCAAATCTCCTCCATATTTCTTCAACCCCTGATTTATAAGGATTACAATGAAACAAGCAGCCAGATTCATCAGAAAAGGAGACATACCAATAGCCAGCGAATCGAATACAATCTTGCGTTTCAAGCGAAATATCCCCCGGTGGAAATGCAGCAGTTCGTCCTTATCACTGAACAACTTAAACTGCCATATCAGCGATATGACCTGCGCCACAATCGTAGCAATAGCCGCCCCGCGAATACCCCAACCGAATCCGTAAATAAATACAGGATCCAGAATAGTATTGACAACCACCGTGGCTATGGTGGCATACATTGCTTTCTGCGGATGCCCGGAGGAACGCAACACCGCATTCAATCCCAAATAAAGATGGGTAACCGCATTTCCTAAAAGAATGATCTGCATATAATCCCTCGCATAGCCTATCGTCTGATCACTTCCCCCAAAGAAAAAAAGAATGGGGTCGAGAAAAGCCAATACGATAACGGTAAAAGCTACCCCCAACAGGATATTCAGCACAAAGACATTGCCCAGCACACGCTGTGCCGTATCATAATCTTTCTGCCCCAGTTTGACGGAAATCAGCGTAGATGCTCCTACCCCTACAAGAGAGCCAAAAGCCGCAGCAAGGTTCATCAACGGAAAGGTCAGGGCCAATCCTGAAATAGCCATCGTACCCACACCATGACCAATGAAGATACTATCCACCATATTATATAAAGAAGATGCCGTCATGGCGATAATTGCCGGAACAGCATACTGCATCAGCAGTTTTCCTATACTATCCGTACCCAGCGCTGTGGGAGTCTTTTGTCCTGTCATACTATACCTATTTCATTTGTCGAGGGTGCAAAGGTACGCATTTCTGAAAACAAAGCCGATTGTAATACTAAGAAAACTTTCAGTCATGGAGTGAGATGCTTTCCGGTTCCGGCAAGAAAGTTACCGTACGCTATATTTAGAAGAAAAGTTCGCATATCTGAAAAATGTTTCGTATTTTTGCGACCAAATTGAGTGAAATATAGCGAAATGAACGTATTAGAACTAAGTGAACAAGAAATCATTCGTCGCAACAGCATGAATGAACTTCGCGCGATGGGTATCGAACCCTATCCCGCAGCAGAGTATGTAACAAACGCCTTCTCTACCGATATCAAAACCGAATTCAAAGACGATGAAGAGCCGCGCCAAGTGTCCGTAGCCGGCCGTATGATGAGCCGCCGTGTAATGGGTAAAGCATCATTCATTGAACTTCAGGATTCCAAAGGACGTATCCAAGTATATATTACCCGTGATGATATTTGTTCGGAAGAAGATAAAGAAATGTACAACACAGTGTTCAAACGTTTGCTCGATTTAGGTGACTTCATCGGCATCGAAGGTTTCGTATTCCGCACGCAAATGGGCGAAATAAGCATTCATGCCAAGAAACTGACTGTGCTTGCCAAAAGCCTTAAGCCATTGCCTATCGTGAAGTATAAAGACGGTGTGGCTTATGACTCTTTTGAAGACCCGGAACTCCGCTATCGCCAACGCTATGTCGATCTCATCGTGAATGACGGTGTAAAGGAAACCTTCCTGAAACGTTCTACCATCATCAAAACACTGCGTGCCGCTTTGGACGAAGCCGGATATACGGAAGTAGAAACTCCTATACTGCAATCCATTGCCGGTGGTGCAAGCGCACGTCCCTTCACTACCCACCATAACTCACTGGACATTGACCTATACCTGCGCATTGCTACCGAGCTCTATCTGAAACGTCTGATTGTAGGCGGTTTTGAAGGCGTATATGAAATCGGTAAGAATTTCCGCAATGAAGGCATGGACAAGAACCATAACCCCGAGTTCACCTGCATGGAATTGTACGTACAATATAAGGATTACAATTGGATGATGAGTTTCACCGAGAAGCTGCTGGAACGTATCTGCATTGCCGTGAACGGTTGTCCGGAAACGGAAATAGACGGCAAAACCATCAGTTTTAAGGCCCCCTACCGCCGCCTGCCCATTCTGGAGGCTATCAGAGAAAAGACAGGTTATGACCTTGAAGGCAAGAATGAAGATGAAATACGCCAGGTATGCAAGGCGCTGAAAATGGAAATTGATGACACCATGGGCAAGGGAAAACTGATAGACGAAATCTTCGGTGAATTCTGTGAAGGTACTTTCATACAGCCTACTTTTATCACTGATTATCCGGTAGAGATGAGTCCACTCACCAAGATGCACCGCAGCAAACCGGGGCTGACCGAACGCTTCGAACTGATGGTAAACGGCAAAGAACTGGCCAACGCATATAGTGAGTTGAATGACCCGATCGATCAGGAAGAACGCTTCAAAGACCAGTTGAAACTGAGCGAAAAAGGAGATGACGAAGCCATGTTCATCGACCAAGACTTTCTGAAAGCACTTCAATATGGTATGCCGCCCACTTCAGGTATCGGTATCGGTATAGACCGTCTGACGATGTTGATGACGGGTAAAGCATTTATTCAAGAGGTACTTTTCTTCCCGCAAATGCGCCCGGAGAAAGTGACTCCGAAAGATACTCCCGCCAAATTCATGGAGCTGGGAATCCCCGAAACTTGGATACCCGTAATCCAAAAAGCCGGCTATAATCTGGTAAGTGACATGAAAGATGTAAACCCGCAGAAACTCCACATGGACATCTGCGACATCAACAAGAAATATAAATTGGAACTGACAGCTCCGACCGTGAACGAAGTGGCCAACTGGATCAGTTCAATTAAAAATTAAGAATTAAAAATTAAAACTAAGATAAGTAAGATTAAAAGGTAAAAGGGGAGAAGGCAAACCTTTACCCCCTTTTAATTTTTAATTTTTAATTATTAATTATCATGAAACTACCCGGTAAGATAGCCATCATGGGCGGAGGAAGTTGGGCAACTGCCATTGCCAAAATGGTACTGTCCCAAGCGGATTCGATAAATTGGTATATGCGGCGAGATGACCGTATCTCCGACTTCAAGCGACTTGGACACAACCCTGCCTATCTGACAGCCGTAAAGTTCGACATCAAGCGTATCAACTTCAACTCTAATATCAACGATGTGGTGAAAGAGTCTGATACACTCATCTTCGTGACTCCTTCCCCTTATCTGAAGGTTCATCTGAAGAAACTGAAGACTAAAATCAAGGATAAGTTTATCATTACTGCCATCAAGGGCATTGTTCCCGATGACAATCTAATCGTATCAGAATACTTCACCAAAGAGTATGGCGTGCCGGCTGAAAACATTGCTGTATTGGCAGGTCCCTGCCACGCAGAAGAAGTAGCCCTGGAACGTCTTTCTTATTTGACCATCGCCTGTCCGGATACCGATAAAGCATGTACCATCGCCCGCCAACTGGCAAGTTCGTTCATCAAAACATCAGTCAGCAATGATGTTGCGGGCATCGAGTACAGCTCCGTACTAAAAAATGTATATGCCATAGCTGCCGGTATATGCAGCGGTCTGAAGTACGGAGATAACTTTCAAGCCGTATTGATGTCCAATGCCGTACAAGAAATGAACCGCTTCCTGCAAACCGTCCATCCTCTGGACCGTAACGTCAACGATTCGGTCTATCTGGGCGATCTGTTGGTAACAGGATATTCCAACTTCAGCCGCAACCGTACATTCGGAACGATGATAGGCAAAGGCTATTCCGTAAAAAGCGCACAAATAGAGATGGAAATGATTGCCGAAGGTTACTATGGAACCAAATGCATCAAGGAAATCAATAAGCACTATCACGTAAATATGCCTATCGTAGATGCTGTCTATAACATCTTGTATGAACGCATTTCGCCGATGATAGAAATCAAGCTGTTGACGGACTCGTTCAGATAAGGTCTGCAATACAAAAATTATAAACCAAAGTACCCCCAAACCTCCTCTCCCCCCTATGGGGAGAGACCGGGGAAGAGGCTCTAAAAAATGACATTATGATTAGTTTGAACATTGAAAAGACTTTTGGATTCATATCCAAAGAAAACGTTTTCGCCTATGAAGCCCAAGTAAAGGCTGCACAGGAGGCATTGGAGAAAGGAACCGGCAAAGGTAACGATTTTCTGGGATGGCTGCATCTGCCCTCTTCCATTACAAAAGAGCACTTGGCCGACCTGAAAGCTACTGCACAAACATTGCGTGACAATTGCGAAGTTGTGGTAGTTGCCGGCATTGGCGGAAGCTACCTTGGCGCACGTGCGGTAATCGAGGCTTTGTCAAACAGCTTCACCTGGTTGCAAGACAAGAAGACTGCTCCCGTTATTCTGTATGCAGGACACAATATCGGCGAAGATTATCTGTACGAACTTACCGAATACTTGAAAGACAAGAAATTCGGCGTCATCAACATCTCTAAATCAGGTACAACCACCGAGACAGCTTTAGCCTTCCGCCTGCTGAAGAAGCAATGTGAAGACCAGCGCGGCAAGGACACCGCCAAGAGAGTGATCGTAGCCATTACAGATGCCAAGAAAGGTGCTGCCCGCGTAACCGCCGACAATGAAGGCTACAAATCTTTCATCATTCCCGATAATGTAGGAGGACGTTTCTCCGTACTGACACCGGTGGGATTGCTGCCCATCGCAGTGGCAGGTTTCGATATCGAAAAGCTGGTGGCCGGTGCAGCATCCATGGAGAAGGCTTGCGGACAAGATATTCCTTTTGCCGAAAATCCTGCCGCAATTTATGCCGCTACCCGCAATGAACTCTACAAGAACGGTAAAAAGATTGAGATCCTTGTGAACTTCAACCCCAAATTACACTATGTAAGCGAGTGGTGGAAGCAGCTTTACGGTGAATCGGAAGGCAAAGAAAACAAGGGCATCTTCCCTGCCGCAGTAGATTTCTCTACCGATCTCCACTCTATGGGGCAATGGATTCAGGAAGGTGAGCGCAGCATCTACGAAACCGTAATCTCCGTAGAAAAGACACAGCACTCCCTGCAAGTTCCTTCTGACGGGGCTAACCTTGATGGCCTGAACTTCCTTGCAGGCAAGCACGTGGATGAAGTCAACAAGATGGCAGAACTGGGAACCCAACTTGCCCATGTTGACGGCGGTGTGCCCAACATGCGCATCGTCATTCCCGCGTTAAACGAAGAAAGCATCGGCAGCTTGCTGTATTTCTTTGAAAAGGCCTGTGGCATCAGCGGTTATATCTTAGGCGTCAATCCATTTAACCAGCCAGGTGTGGAGGCATACAAGAAGAATATGTTCGCTCTGCTGAACAAGCCGGGCTACGAAGCCGAATCCAAGGCTATCCAAGCAAGACTGTAAACCAGCGAACTCAAATATCTTAGTCAGGTGCAGAAACATTCTCTGCACCTGATTTTTTATATCTTTGCACTCCCTAAACAATAGATACTTATGTTTGAAGAATCCATCGCCCGCTATTTAGAAAAGCACGGGCATTCCAATATCCGGTTAAAAGCCGTCCTATTCGACATGGACGGCGTATTGTTCAATTCCATGCCCTATCACGCCGATGCATGGCACAAGGTCATGGAGCACCATGGCCTGCACCTGAGCCGTGAAGAAGCTTACATGCATGAAGGACGTACGGGAGCCGCCACCATCAACATCGTCTATCAACGCCAATATGGCAAAGACGCCACCCCTGAAATGATAGAAAGCATCTATGCTGAAAAAAGCGCAGAATTCAACAAGCATTCCGAGCCCGAACGCATGACCGGCTCTTGGGAGGTATTACAGAAGATAAAGGAGGCAGGATTAATCCCCGTATTGGTGACAGGCTCCGGTCAACACTCTCTGTTAGAACGTCTTGCCCACAACTTCCCCGGCATGTTTCAGCGTGAACGCATGGTGACGGCTTTTGACGTGAAATACGGCAAGCCCCATCCCGAACCTTACCTGCTGGGGCTGGAGAGGGTCGGCGTAAAAGCCAACGAAGCCATCGTCGTTGAAAACGCCCCTATCGGCGTACAAGCCGGAGTGGCAGCGGGCATATTCACCGTAGCTGTCAATACCGGCCCGCTGGACAAGCAAGTATTGCTGGATGCAGGTGCGGATTTACTGTTTTCTTCTATGCAGGATTTCTGTGACAATTGGGAGAAGCTACACGGCAAGTTAAACCGACTGCACACTCCACTTCCCTATTAATTAATCAACCTACCGCCCGCTTATCCCGAAGGATTGTTTCCATGCTTCCGACGCAGGAAAACAAATGATATAACGTTCGTCACCAAGCCTGTCAAGCTGTTGGCAAAGGACTGCCGACATATTGGCAAACCTTTGCCAACACAGATGCAAAGACTGGCAAAACAAGCATAAGTAAATCAACTCATTACAATCTGTGACGGCTGCGACCTGCAACCGGATACTCCTTGCCTGCATAGGATGGTAAAGACATTGAAGAAACATTGAAGCATTAAAAAGCAAGCATATAACAAAAGAAAAATCCTCAATAATCAACAAATTATCAAGGATTCTCTTAGTGACCCCGGTGAGATTCAAACTCACGACCTTCAGAACCGGAATCTGACGCTCTATTCACTAAGCTACGGAGCCGAATACGGATGCAAAAGTATAAAAAATCTCATCATGTTCCTAACGTTCGGATGTTTTTTCCATCATACCGCCAACACAATCCATTGTTATTTTGAAATTATTAAATGTATTCATATATACATTTTGTTCTTTTTTCATCCAAAAAACAATCAAGTATAGATATTATTCCTATCTTTGCCGTACAATTTAATAGAAGACATATACAATAAACCTATGAGCTATCTGATAAAACCTGAAGGATACAAGCCTTTATTGGACTTAAAACAAACGGAATTAGGCATCAAACAGATCAAGGAGTTTTTCCAGCTAAACCTTTCCTCCGAACTGCGCCTGAGGCGTGTCACAGCTCCGCTTTTCGTGCTTAAAGGCATGGGAATCAATGATGATCTCAACGGAGTGGAACGTGCCGTCTCTTTTCCTATCAAAGATTTAGGCGATGCGCAGGCAGAGGTGGTGCACTCTCTTGCCAAATGGAAACGGCTGACGCTTGCCGAATACCACATTGAACCCGGCTATGGCATCTATACCGACATGAACGCCATCCGTGCGGATGAAGAACTGGGAAATCTCCACTCCCTCTATGTAGATCAATGGGACTGGGAACGTGTCATTACAGCCCAAGACCGCAATGTGGAGTTTCTCAAAGAAATAGTGACCCGCATCTATGCCGCTATGGTGCGCACCGAATACATGGTCTATGAAATGTACCCGCAAATCAGACCTTGCCTGCCACAGAAGCTGCACTTCATCCACGCGGAAGAATTACGCCAGCTATATCCGGGTTTAGAGCCGAAATGCCGTGAACACGCCATAGCCAAAAAGTTCGGAGCAGTATTCATTATCGGTATCGGATGCAAGTTGAGTGACGGCAAGAAGCATGACGGACGTGCTCCTGACTATGATGACTACACCACCTCCGGCTTGAATGGCCTGCCGGGTCTGAACGGCGACCTGCTTTTGTGGGATCATGTATTGCAACGCAGTATTGAACTTTCTTCCATGGGCATCCGTGTCGATAAAGCAGCCTTGCTTCGCCAGCTAAAAGAAGAAGATGAAGAAAAACGTTTGGAACTATACTTCCACAAACGCCTGATGAACGACACTCTTCCGCTATCCATCGGCGGCGGCATCGGACAGTCGCGCCTGTGTATGTTCTATCTGCGCAAGGCGCATATCGGCGAAATACAAGCCAGTATCTGGCCTGAAGATATGCGTCAGGAATGCAAAGCACACGACATTCATTTAATCTGATATCAACATCTGTTGCCATAGAATAAAGTTCATCCCGTAAAAGGTTGAACTTTATTTTTTTATTTTGTACTTTAGCGTCCTAAACCGCTAACAAAATCAATTATGAACGTTCAGATAGAAGAAAGCTGGAAAGCACACTTGCAACCCGAATTTGAGAAAGAATATTTCAGTACACTCACCGAGTTCGTACGCGAAGAATATAAGCATGGTCCCGTATATCCTCCGGGAAGATTGATTTTCAATGCCTTCAACCTCTGCCCTTTCGATAAAGTAAAAGTTGTGATAATCGGACAAGACCCTTATCATGGCCCGGGACAAGCACACGGACTCTGCTTCTCCGTGAATGACGGAGTATCTTTTCCGCCTTCTTTAGTCAATATATTCAAAGAAATCAAGAATGATATCGGTACAGATGCTCCGAATACCGGCAATCTGACCCGATGGGCAGAACAAGGCGTATTATTGCTCAACGCCACACTCACCGTACGCGCGCATCAAGCCGGATCACACCAAAACCGTGGTTGGGAAGCATTTACTGATGCAGCCATCCGCACCTTGGCCGAAGAAAAAGAGCATCTTGTATTTATCTTATGGGGAGCCTATGCACAGCGCAAGGGTGCTTTCATTGACCGAAGCAAACATCTGGTGCTGGCTTCTGCGCATCCGTCTCCCCTTTCCGCTTACAACGGATTCTTTGGCAACAAACATTTCAGCAAAACAAACGAATACCTGAAAGAGCACGGAGAAAAAGAAATAGTGTGGTAAAATAGGCGCTTCGCCTTTATTTACGATCTGAAGAACAACCAAATACAGGAGATAGATTCATTAATACCATTGGATATTAGTCTGTGTCTGACTCCTCTGTTCCCACTTCAAGTCTTGCAAAATCTGTGCAGTGGCACGAATCGTGAAGTTGTAGTATCTGTAATTTCCGAAAGGAGCAAGACTGGCAGTCATAGTGAAGCAGTGCAAGTCACGAGTTATGTTGAAAACTGTATTCGTTATCTTTTTCGCATTGAAATCATAGCCGGAATTAAAATTCACCGCCCATTTATTGGTAAGTTTAATGTTTCCGTTAATATTAAGGGCATTCAATGAAACCTTGTAGGGATAACGCATACTTTCCCGATTAATGGGCTTACTCTGATCTTCCGTAATATTGAAGCCCGTACTCAGGCTGACAGACCATGGCATGTTAAAGGCTTGGTAACCATCTGCGTCAGCCGTTGCCTTTTTTGTTTTCTTTTCCGGCAAACCTCCTCCGGCATTTTCATCATCCACAGCCTCATCCCCCTCTTCACTATTTGTCTTTTTCTTATCATCCTTCCCGTCATTCTTCCCAAAAAGTTTTTTGAAAGTGTCATTGTTGAGAGTGTAACTAAAAGAAGTTCCATATCCCGACCAACGCCCAAAACGTCCGTAGGACCACTCTGTACGGTTGCCTACATATACTTCTCCATTCTTGTCAAACTCATAGGCATAAGTGGCAAAAGTAGAGGCCATGCTGAAGGTATAGTTCTTCCCTAATTTCAGACGAAGATTCAAGCTCAAATCACTCCACGGCCTTGTTTGTGCAGCCATATTATAGCTGATGCTGGCGCCCAGCTCATCTATCAGGCTCACTTTGCGGATGGAGTCATTCTTGTCCTTATACTTCATCTCCAGATTATTGGAAATACTGAAGTTAATGCTTCCTTGCTTCCCGCCACTCGGTACGCCAAACGGCTGTCCATCATAAAAAGAATATCTGACCGTATCACGCACTCCGGCCGTAGTTTCCTTGATGTAAGTATCATAATATCCATAGTGCGAAGAAGTAAAGTCCGGAGCTGCACTGATACTCACCGAAGGAGTGATGACATGGCGAATCTGTATGGCTTTCTTCGGTAAGAACAAAGGCTTATACATTCCGTAAATTTTAGTATTGATTCCCAGACTGGCATTGTAATTATAGACGCGGTGAAAACCATAAATAGTATCTTTCACCACAGCTTGGGATGCCATATCCCAGTCTTGGGCTATTTTCCGAGTGTACCAACGTTCTGTATAGCTGACCGATGGAGTCAGATTAAAATGCTTAAACAGAGTGAATGTGGCACTAATGGGGATGTCATGCTGCATACCGTTCTCCCAATCTCGTATCAAATTGGACTTAAACAAACGGTCATCCTTTGTTCTGATACTGTTCTTCATGCGTCCGGTATAACGTATCGAAATCTTCTCATACCACTTTTCATCGCCCACGGGATGCTTCCGTTTGAAAGGGAAAAGGGTGCTGAGTGATATATTAAGATCGGGCAAGGTCACGGCAATGGAAGAATCCTTCATGTTCTGAGCTATGTTTCCCGATGCCGAGATAGATAATTTCTGGTCGGGGAAGTTACGTGAATAACTGACACTGGAGGTTTTGGTATTCTGCGACATCGCCTGAGCATTATACAAATTACCGATGTTAGTACGTTCATAACTGCTGGTAGCAAAGTTCACACTGGCAGAAAAGGTTGAGTTCGGGCTTGCCTTTGCATCTTGGCGATGAGACCATACTACCTTAAAATCTTTGGCCACCGAATAGTCCGGTAACCCCTTATCTCCGGTTTTCGTAACTTGATAACTTGCCTGCAACAGACCGGAATATTTATATCGGCGCACATAATTGGATTCAGCATTCAATGCCCAGGAACCTTTCGTAAAGATATCCGCCCTCAACTTCAAATCCATTTTATCACTGATGGCAAAATAATACCCGCCATCCGTAAGGCCAAAGCCGCGATTGGAGTCATCCATATAGGTAGGCATCAGGAAACCGGACTGATAGCTGCTGGAGAACGGAAAGAAAAAGAACGGAACCGCCAAAGGCAAGGGGACATCTTCCACTACCAAATAAGCAGGACCCGTCACCACATTCTTTTTGGGACGTACCTTGGCATAAGTCATCTGCATATAGAAGTGAGGATGGTCATGGTGGTCACAGGTGGTATAGCGTCCGCTTTTCATATAGAGTTCGTCATTGCTCCCCTTCTTTGCATTGTTACCTGTCACATAACCTTCACCTTGCTGGCTCACCACATTACTGATAATACCTTTCTTACTCTTGAAATTATAACGGATTGTATCTGTTTCATAAGAAGTATCACCATCCTTAAAGACCGGACGGCCTTTCACTGCGCCTAACGAGTCTGCCACTCCATGAGCAAAAACCGTGCTGTTATCCATATCCATGGAAATGACATCGGCATTCAGATCCGAACCGGGATAAGCAACCTTGCCTTGTCCGTAAAGGTTGGCTATTCCTCCTTGCGTAAATACAATAGAGTCCGTGGCTTCATAAGTAACCGGAGCATCAAGCGCCTGCTTTTTAGGCGCAACGGCCGGCAATGTGTCCCGGCGTACCTGGTCTTCCGGCAAGGTATCTCGCTTCTGTAAAGAATCTGCGACCTGGCTTACAGGCGGCGTTATCCTCCTCCCACGACGCTGAGATACAGCTCTACCGGAGAGAAGAAGCAAGACAAATAGTAGCATGAATGATATGAATGTATTTGCTTTCAATGGCGTCATTAACTTTATAGTTTACGCTTGAAGCGACAAAAGTACGTAATTAATATGGATAATCTTCTTTTTTAAAGAAATTTAGATTGCTACAAGAACAGTTCGCACCATTGATCAAAACGCTGCACCCCCTCTGCCCCATAGCGTTCCAGACTCTTTCGGGCCTTCTCTACGGACTTCTCTTTATCCAGACGTGTTTTTGAATAAAATTTATCGGCAAAACAAATGACCTGTTCCTCCAGACTGACGGGAATCATTTCGCGGTGTGGAACCGGTAAATTCTGTGCCACAATCTCTGCCAAAGAAAGTCCAGCCCCTGTGTGGCGTTCGCAGACCAATGCATGACGGGGATAGCCTTCACTGCGCACCAAGTCGGCTCCCAAATATCCATGACAGATGTACGGTTTGTCACCAAAGCAATAAATGCCATCTGCATCCGTAAGAAAGATGCCGATATCGTGCAGCATAGCTGCCTCATACAAAAACTCCTTGTCCATAGAAAGCTCCGAATGCCGTTCTGCAATCCACAAGGCTTTATCGGCAACAGAATGACTATGAGTCAATAATATAGACTTCAGTTCGTTTGCTTCAGGATAATATTTATCAATCAACCAATCGGGAGACATAATACTTTTCTTTTGTAATTTGCACAAATAATTCTTTACTTATGCTATTTTTGCCGACAAAAATACAAATTATTCTGCAACAATAACTAACTTTGTCGAGTATAATAATATATAGAAGCTATGATTCTTTTAAGTTTTGACACAGAAGAATTTGACGTTCCCCGCGAACATGGAGTAGAGTTTTCTTTGGATGAAGCCATGAAAGTTTCAATATATGGTACATGCAAAATTCTTGACTGCCTGCAAAAGAATGAGGTAAAGGCCACTTTCTTTTGTACGACCAATTTTGCCGAAAATGCTCCCTTAGTGATGCAGCGCATCATAGACGAGGGGCATGAAGTAGCGGCACACGGCTGTGATCATTGGCATCCGCAAAGCTCAGACGTACGCATCTCCAAAGCAACACTTGAGAGACTCACCAAAACCACCATAAACGGATATCGACAGCCACGCATGTTCCCGGTTTCGGACAGCGAAATCGAGAATAACGGCTACATCTACAATTCCTCTTTAAATCCTGCCTTCATTCCCGGCCGCTATATGCACCTGACCGAACCACGCACCTGCTTCATGAAAGGAAACGTGCTGCAGATTCCGGCTTCAGTAACACCGTTACTGCGTTTTCCACTATTCTGGCTTTCATGTCATAATCTACCCATAGGCCTCTACTTGTGGATGATTCGCCGGGTACTTCGCCATGACGGTTATTTCGTCACTTATTTCCATCCCTGGGAATTTTTCCCGTTAGGCGAACATCCCGAATTCAAAATGCCTTTTATCATAAAGAATCATGCAGGCGACGGAATGGTGAAACGACTCGATATCCTTATCAAAGAGCTGAAGAGAAAAGGCTATCCGTTTATGACCTACAATGAATTTGCCGGCATCAAGATTGCAGAACTTAAAAACGAAAAAAAATGATCAGATTGGCGATTGTTTGCCCTTGCTATAATGAGGAGGCCGTACTCCGACACTCCGCGGAACAGTTGACAGCCCTGCTGGATGATCTGGCAACCAAGCGGAAAATCACATCCGACAGTTTCGTACTTTTGGTAAACGATGGCAGCAAAGACAGCACGTGGCAGATCATCCGTGAACTCCACTCTGCAAACCCTTACATAAAGGGAATAAATCTTTTACGCAACGTCGGACATCAGAATGCTATCATGGCTGGGATGATGACTGCCAAGAAATGGAGCGATGCAGTAATCACAATGGACGTTGACCTACAGGACGATCTGCAGGCCATAGAACGCATGATAGATTTGCATGCCGAAGGATATGACATTGTATATGGCATAAAGGTACAACGAAAAGCAGATCCTGCCCTGAAACGATTATCAGCCATGGCATTCTATAAACTTCAGAAGCAAATGGGAGTAGAAAACTACTACAACCATGCCGACTTCCGCTTGTTGAGCAAACGTGCACTCTGTCTGCTTGCCGAATATCAGGAAAGGAATTTGTACCTGCGCGGAATTATCCCTTTGCTGGGGCTCCCCTCAACCACCGTAGATGACACAATCAAGGAACGTACGGCAGGCGTTTCCAAATATACCTTAAAAAAGATGCTGAATCTGGCACTGGATGGTATCACATCTTTTTCTGTCAAGCCCATCTACTGCATTGTGTATTCTGGAGGGATATTCATCCTCATCAGTATATTTATCGGTTTTTACGTACTCTATTCTTTGGTTTCGGGTACTGCCGAGCACGGATGGGCTTCCCTCATGCTCTCTATCTGGTTTGTAGGAGGCGCTGTACTGGTTTCCATCGGCTGCATAGGCGTGTATATCGGGAAAATCTACAAAGAGGTGAAACACCGCCCACTCTACAACATCGAAGAAATCCTATATGAGCACAAACAAGATTAAGATGCTTTGGGAAAGCCACCCGGAGTGGCAGGAAAAACTTTGGCAAGTAGTACGGTTTGGCATCGTAGGAACAATTTCATCAGCCATCCACTATGGGGTATATTACCTTCTGTTGCAGGCAGTAAATGCAAACATTGCGTTCACAGGCGGCTATGCAGTGGGCTTTGTCTGCAACTATTTCCTCACTACTTTTTTTACCTTCCGTTCGCATCCTTCATCAACCAACGCCGCCGGTTTCAGTGTCAGCCATATAGTTAACTACCTGCTGGAAATCGGACTCTTAAACTTGTTTCTTTGGATGGGAGCCGGAGAACTACTTGCTCCTATCGTGGTAATGGTGATCGTAGTACCCATCAATTTTCTGATTCTTCACTTTGTATATACTTACCGGAAAAGCGGCCGACTTCCGTCATAGGGCAATATCAAGATCCTGTTAATAGGAAATACGAAAATATAGACGAATGATTAGTTTAGTCTGTTTGATATATATAACAAAGAGTAAACTAAGCTATTTCTGAAAAAGGTTATTTTTCCTACTAAAAATCATTTTATATCTTTGAGGAAAATTATAAAAACATGAAGATTAAAGAAAAAATCACTCAAGCCATTGCAAGTATATCCAACGAATTACAGAAGATAACCCCTGAATTCTATATTATTGGGGCATCTGCTATGATTTTATCAGACATAGAAATAGGGGAAACCTTAGATATTGACATTTTGACTACCGAAGCAAACTCATCCAAATTACAACATCTACTAAATAGGTATATGGAGATTGCTCCAAAAACAAAAGAAGATGATTTGTTTCGTTCTAATTTTGCCAGATTCAATCTTCCATTAATGGATATAGAAGTTATGGGTAACCTTCAAATCAAGAAAAATAATATTTGGCAATCTGTTTATGTGCATGAATATAAAGAAGTGGATATTGGAAACTTAATTATTAAAATACCAACTATTAAAGAACAAAAAAGAATTTTATTTCTCTTTGGCAGAGAGAAAGATTTAAAAAGAATTTCAATATTAAATCAGCACCTTTCAGATTAAAAATTTACTCCTTTCCCTTCTTAGGTGACAATGAAGATTATTGAATACTTTGTCCATTGATTTGCAGAGCCAATTTTCGCTTATCTATTGGCTATATCACAATTTGTATCGAAGTTTGTTTTGTAGCAAACCTTTTATTATATTCTTCTGAATATAGTAGTTCGGTATATTTCAATAACTCACAGAAGTTTCTCTTTGTTGTTCTTGTTGTGTTACAAGCCTTCTTTCCTGTTTGGCTGACTTTTCTTTGTTCTCCTGTCACGATAGGTATAACAGTGGCGTGTATATGTGACATATATCCGTGTCCATGTGCAGAACTGCAGAAACAGTATTCTCCCGTTCAAACTCTTTGTACAGTCACTGCTGGTTATCACTACACCACTCATCCAAACTTCGCCATATCTTTATATGTACCCGAAAGCATGAGTATATAGGTATTCATTAGCCTAAATAAGAAAAACAGATAAAACAAAGGGGGAAATCACGCAGCAATCACAAGACGCTATTAACCAATAGCATATATTTAACTTTTTAGTTTTTTCTTTCTCTTTTTCCACAACTGATAACTGTTAATGATGTTCTGCCACAGCACATAAGAACCGGGACCTACGGAAGACAATGGGTTAAGGTAAGTATATGCCATCCAAATGGCAAGTACAGTATTTTTCTGTCCCAATGCCTGCCCGCCACTGATGCGTTCCTTGTAACGTCCTCCTATTCTTTTGCCTAAATAGAACTGAACACAACAAGCTACCAGTCCGGCCAAAGCTATCAGCACTTTCACAAGAACAGGAGCTTCACTATTTACCAAAGAACGTACAGTCTGCCCGGAGACAATGGCAAGTGCCACAGCCCATAGATAGAAAGCCGCATCGCGCCCCCCCAACAACGCATGATATACCTTTGGTACAAACGTATGCAAAAACCAAGCTAAAAAGAATGGAAACAGTAAAAGTGGGAATACCTTACTCAGAATTTTCAAGAAAGCGACCAAAAACGTTATATCCGCATGAGGCTCCACTAAAGGAAACACTAAAGGAACGATTATTGCCGCCAAAAGATTGGATAATAAGGTATAGGTGGTCAGACTCGATGCACTTCCTCCCAATTTGTCGGTTATGACTGCGGCAGCAGTGGCAGTAGGAGAAATAAGACAAACCATCATCCCCTCAAATACCTCACGATAAGTTTCTTGCATGGAGCAACACACCAACAAAGCTGCAACAACCAGACAAGAAATCACTTGAAACAGCAATAGCCATCCATGCCAAGCTTTTGGCCTCAACTCATGCACTTCCACCTTGCAAAAAGTAAGCAGCAATTGAGCGAAAATCAAGGCCGGCGTCAAAAAAGCAACCAAACCATTCACACAAGGCTTGACAGATACCATGAAAGGGATCCTTGCAAAAAAGAAATATGCCAAAGTGCCTGTAATCATCGCCAAAGGTAATGTCCAGTTCTTCAAAAAACGGAGAATCATAGCCGTCTGTTATTTGGTACGAAATGTGTTTCTAAATTACCGACCGCAAAGTTACTGATATTATCAATAACTTTGCCGGAAAAGGAAGAAGATATGCACAATTTCATATCTTCAGTAATTTAAAACTGGAAAAAATGGCCGGAACCACTGGAACATCCGAAGATAGAAGAATAGAATAAAGACTAAATCTATCTAAAATGAATGCCAAAAACACAAAACTTAAAAGCAAAGTATAAGTTTTCTATAAATTTCCACTACATTTGCACAGATTTTTGTATGAAACCATATAGGCACTACATATTATATATAAACATATGCTTAGGGCTGCTTGTCTTTTCCTTCTGTACTGGCAGCGCTAAAGCCAAAGATTTTGTGGTCGTTATCGATGCCGGGCATGGTGGGCATGATCCCGGTGCAGTTGGCAGAATCTCCAACGAAAAGACCATAAACCTAAATGTCGCATTAAAGCTGGGCAGACAAATCAAGAACAACTGCCCCAACGTGAAAGTAATTTATACCCGAGAGAAAGATGTTTTTATCCCACTTGACCGACGTGCGGAAATAGCCAACAATGCAAAAGCAGATTTATTCATTTCTATACACACCAATGCATTGGCAAACAACAGGACAGCCCAAGGGGCCTCTACTTGGACGTTGGGACTTGCAAAGTCCGATGCCAATCTGGAAGTTGCCAAACGAGAAAACTCTGTTATCCTATATGAAAGCGACTACAAGACACGCTATGCCGGATTCAATCCGAATTCTGCAGAATCATACATCATTTTCGAATTCATGCAAGACAAGTATATGTCTCAAAGCGTACATTTGGCTTCTCTTGTACAAAAACATTTTCGCAATACCTGCAAACGCATTGACCGCGGAGTGCATCAGGCAGGATTTCTCGTTTTGAAAGCCAGCGCAATGCCCAGCATATTGGTAGAGCTTGGTTTTATATCTACTCCCGAAGAAGAACGCTATCTAAATACGGAAATCGGCATTACCTCCCTTGCCAACGGGATTTTTCGTGCATTCCTCACTTATAAGCGTGAACAAGAAATTCGCCTAAACGGAAACAGTAACACCGTTTTACCAGAAAACATACCCGATCCTGTACAAGAAACAACAGCCGATACAGCCAACACTGGCTCTGAAAAGGAAGAAACATTCTGCGTCGAAGCAAGGCCAGAGTCTCAACAGCAGCAAAGACCCCCCAAAAACAACCTTACTCAAACAAAACAAAACGGCATCATATTTACAATTCAAATACTCACCGCCTCACGCCCTTTAGCAAAGAACGATAAGAGATTCAAGGGACTGAAGCCCGTGGAACATTACAAAGAAGGTGGCATCTATAAATATACCTATGGTGTTTCACCTGATTACAACAAAATATTGAGGATTAAACGTAACATTAACTCTCAATTCAAAGATGCCTTTATCATAGCATTCAAAAATGGCGAAAAGATAAATATCAACGCCGCCATCAATGAATTTAAAAAAAACAGAAATAAATAACAACAAGATACATCATGAAGTATATCACTAAAGAAGTCAGGATAGGAATTGCGGGCATTGCTGCCCTCTGCATATTAGTATATGGCATCAATTACCTGAAAGGCATTAATATGTTTAAGCCTTCCAGTTATTTCTATGTAAAGTTTCAAAATATAAATGGCTTGACCAAGTCGAGCCCGGTATTTGCCGATGGTTTCCGTGTAGGTATTGTGCGTGATTTATATTATGATTATACACAACCGGGGAAAGTAGTTGCCGAAATAGACGTAAATCCGGATTTGCGCATTCCAAAAGGGAGTACTGCCGAACTAACCGCTGAAATGTTAGGAGGAGTAAAAATGAATTTATTGCTTGCCAATAATCCTCGTGAAAAATACCAGATAGGTGATACTATCCCTGGAATACTCAACAATGGTATGATGGAAAAAGTGGCCAATATGATGCCTCAAGTGGAACGGATGCTACCAAAACTTGACTCCATACTTGCTTCATTAAATACTGTTTTATCAGATCCTTCCATACCGGCCACACTGCGCAACGTACAAAATATGACAGCAGACATGGCAGTAAGCACTCGCCAATTACAAACTCTTATGAAAAATGACATTCCCCAGCTAACCGGTAAGTTGAATGCTATCGGAGACAATTTCGTTCTTATTTCCGGTAACCTGAAAAAAATAAACTATGCAGCAGCCATGCAAAAAGTGGACTCTACTTTAGCCAATATAAAAATAATTACAGACAAGCTAAACAGCAAAGACAACACCGTGGGACTCCTGCTCAATGATCCCGCCCTCTACAATAACCTGAATACTACAACTGTCAACGCTGCCAGTTTGCTGGAAGATCTGAAATCACATCCAAAACGCTATGTTCATTTCTCACTATTCGGCAAAAAAGCTAAGTAGCAAAAGATACTTATATAGATTGTGTCTAAATAATGAGAATATAAATGAATTAAAAAGAAATCCCTCAGTAACTCTATGTAGACAATAAAAAACGAACTTTCTCTCTTTTAGCACCAAAGTAGAGAAATGATTAAAATTAGGACAAGAACATGTTATAAATCAAACACTTATAATAACACAACAGGATCTCATAAGGAGTAAAATTCATTGATTCTGATAAGTGATTGAAAGTAAAGCGCTTATTACTTTATGGAAAAACGCAAGAA